>DATELP010000127.1:0-15741 GCA_035276425.1 Pyrinomonadaceae bacterium | reverse complement strand
CCGGCCGACGGCGCCCTTGCACTTGCGCCGATCGAAACTGGCGAGATGGCTGCTCGCGGCGAGCGCGGTCCAGACAACGCCGTTGGTATCGACGTCGACGCCGCGCGGATCGAGCGACGCGTCAACACAGGCTACTGCGATCGACTCGCGTTGACGCTCGACGAAGCACTCGACATTTGCGAAGACGCACGCGAACAGAAGCGCGCTATTTCTGTCGGTCTCGTTGGTAACTGTGCGGAAGTGTTGCCCGAGCTTGTGCGGCGCGGCGTGAAGGTCGAAGCCGTTACAGATCAAACCAGCGCGCACGATCCGTTGAACGGCTACGTGCCGGCTGGTTTGTCACTCGAAGACGCCGCAACGCTGCGCGAGAAAGATCCGGCTGGTTATGTCGAGCAGTCGAAAGCCTCGATGGCTCGTCACGTTGAGGCGATGCTCGATTTGCAGCGCTCGGGCGCGGTCGCGTTTGATTACGGCAACAACATTCGCAAGCAAGCGCTCGACGCGGGCTGCACAAACGCGTTCGACATTCCGGGATTCGTGCCCGAGTACATCCGTCCACTCTTTTGCGAAGGCAAAGGACCGTTTCGTTGGGTCGCGCTTTCCGGCGACGCCGAAGACATTCGCAAAACCGACGATCTCGCGCTCGAGATGTTTCCTGAAGATCGAACGTTGAATCGCTGGCTGCGTCTCGCGCGCGATCGCGTTCACTTCCAGGGTTTGCCGGCGCGCATCTGCTGGCTCGGTTACGGCGAACGCGCGGAGATGGGCGAAGCGATCAACGATCTCGTGAAGCGCGGCGATTTGAAGGCGCCCATCGCGATCGGACGCGATCATCTCGACACGGGATCGGTAGCGTCGCCATTTCGCGAGACAGAAGCGATGAAAGACGGATCTGACGCAGTCGCCGATTGGCCCATCCTCAATGCTTTGCTGAACACCGCGAGCGGCGCGAGTTGGGTTTCGTTTCATCACGGCGGCGGAGTCGGCATTGGTTATTCGCTACACGCAGGGCAGGTCTCGGTTGCGGACGGCACCGACGAAGCAGCGAAGCGTTTGAATCGCGTGTTGACGAACGATCCGGGTCTTGGTGTTGCGCGTCACGTCGACGCGGGCTACGAAGAAGCAGAGAACACTGCGCGAGAGAAACAGATCAAAATTCCTCTCCTATGCGAATAATCAATCGCTTTGTTGGCGTTGCGATCGTCTGCGTTGTTCTGTGTTCGTCCGTGGCTGCTCGCGTCGACACCGTTCGCTTGCAAAGCAAACTCGTCAATGCAACGCTGCCTTACAACGTCATTCTTCCACCCGACTACGACACTGCGCGCGCGACGCGTTACCCCGTGCTCTACCTGCTTCACGGCCTGACGGGCCACTATTCGGATTGGGCCACGAAAACAAACATCGCCGATTACGCGGCTGAATATCGACTGATCGTCGTGATGCCGGAAGGCAACGACGGTTGGTACACCGACAGCGCGACAGTCACCACAGACAAATACGAAAGCTATATCCTGCAAGAGCTTCTGCCCGATGTGCAGCAGCGCTATCGCACGATCGAAGCACGTTACGGCCGCGCGATTGCGGGACTCTCGATGGGCGGCTACGGCGCGATCAAGTTTGGATTGAAGTCGCCGCAGACGTTTGTCTTTGCAGCGTCGATGAGCGGCGCGTTTGGCGTGACGCGCTTCAGTGAAAAAGACATTCCGCAAAACTGGCAGGATTCTTTGAAGCTGTTTGGACCAGTCGGCAGCGACACGCGACAGGGCAACGATCTGTTTGAGATCATCAAGAAGCTGCCCGCCGGGCGTGTTCAATCTCTTCCTTTCTTTTACTTCGACTGCGGCACCGAAGATTCACCGCTCATCTTTCTCTACAATCGCGAACTCAGCGCGTTGATGTTCGAAAAGAAGATCCCGCACGAGTATCGCGAACTCCCGGGCGATCACTCGTGGCGTTATTGGGACAGTCAGGTCCAGGAGATCTTGCGCATTGCGGCGCGCAAGATGCCGCAGGCGAAGCTCGCGAAACCAAGAGGAGTTTAGTTGCTTAACTTTGCGATTGACATGGCGCGTGAAGCCGGTGGCGTACTGGTCCAACGTCTCGGTTCGGCCAAGGTTTCCCGCAAGGGCGATATTGATCTCGTTACCGAAGCCGATCTTGCTTCCGAGAATCTGATCATCGAACGAATTCGTTCGTACTACCCGCAGCACGGAATCCTCGCGGAAGAATCCGGCGAAGCGGTTTTGAGCGGCGGCAAGCGTAGCGAGTGGAAGTGGATCATCGATCCGCTCGACGGCACAACAAACTACGCGCACGGTTATCCGTGTTTTTGCGTCTCGATCGCTTTGGAACACGCGGGCGTGATCGAGATCGGCGTGGTTTACGATCCGGTGCGCGACGAGATGTTCGCCGCCGAACGCGGCAACGGCGCGACGCTGAACGATCGCCAGATTCGCGTGTCGTCAGTTGAAGAATTGAGTGGCGCGATGGTTTGCACGGGCTTTCCCTACAACGTTCGCGAACGGCCAAACTTCACGCGCGATTTCGCGAATTTTACGATGGCCGCGCAGGCTGTCAGGCGCGACGGCTCCGCGGCGCTCGATCTCGCTTACGTTGCGTGTGGCAGGTTTGATGGATTTTGGGAAGATGGTCTAAGTCCGTGGGACATTGCTGCCGGAATGTTGTTGATCGAGGAAGCGCGCGGTAAGGTCACGAACTTTGATAATCAACCGCTCAGCGTTTACACGGTGAAAGTGTTGGCGAGCAATGGACTCGTCCACGACGACATGTTGAGAGTACTGAAACAGGGATTTTAGCCGGGGATTTACAGTGCGGATTCGATCACTTTCGCCAATCGTTCGCTTTCGCGCCGCGCAAACGCGCGTGTTTCTTCGTTAGGTGGTGGTGCGGGGTGATAAAGCGGATGATACGTCACCACGACCTTGCCCAAACGCGGCAGCCGCCAACCGCGCGGCCAGATGCGATTCCCGCCTTTGATCGTCACCGGCAGTATCGGCACGTTAGCTTCCAACGCCAGTCGCACCGCACCGGCCTTGAATCTTTCCATCTCGCCCGTTGGCGTAGCTCGTCCGCCTTCGGGAAAGATCACCACCGCACCACCTTCGCGTAAGAACTGAAGCGCACGTCGAATCGCCTTGGGGTCGCTGCCTTCGAGTGCGAGCGGCCACGCGCCGAACCAAATCAGCCCGCGGCCAACGATGGGCCAATTGAACGCCGCGCTCCACGCGAGAAAACGAAGGTCTCGTTTGATTGGCAGGGAAAGCCAGAACGGATCGATGTAGGTCTGGTGGTTCGCCGCGATGATGACGCCGCCGGTGGCGGGAATGTTCTCGACGCCGACAAACTCGATCTTCCACAAAACGCGGCTGGTGAAAGCGATCGTCGGTCGAATGATCGAGATCAGCCACGGCGGAAACATTCCGTCCGCTCCGGTCGGCCTGGTCGTCTTTTTCCCCGGCAATGTCTCCGTGTTATTCAAATCGTCTGAGTTCAAAGTGAAAACGCTTCTAAATCACCCGCTTCAGTGGGTGGACCTTTCATACCCGGCCTAAATGGACTGCCTTCTGAACTCAATCCCACCAACAGAGTTGGTGGATGGTTCATCCGCACGCTCGCTTAGTAGCTCGACGTGAAAAATCCACCAACTTTGTTGGTGGGATTCTCTTCGCCCAGCGGCGACATGTAGGCTACGTCTGAACTAAACCACCCACTGAGGTGGGTGGGATTCCGAATGAAAGTCTACAACGGCCATTGCTTGTCTACGAACTCGACGTGAATTCGCGGAATGCCGTCAGCGCCGGTTGTGCGCGAGCGAATCGCTGCGTGGGCCGTCGTGCTGTATTGCGCACTCGTCAGTCGAATAAACCGTCCGATCGGAATGTCGAGTGTCGTAAAGAGCGTCGCGCCGTGCGGACTGATGTCTTCAGTCACGGTTTGTTCGCTCATTACCACCGCGCCTTTCACATCGATCATCTCCACCAGCATGTCGACGGCGATGTGATGCCGTGTGTGCTCGCGCTGATCGGCGCCATCCGACCGCTGCATCTCGTCAAGACGCGCGAGCTTGTCCGCGGCATCAATCGAAATCTCATAACGCTTCCACGGCTCAACGTCATAACTCGCCGGCGCGCGCTTGCCGATGAAAGCAACGCCGACTTCAAACGCCGGTCCTTTGTCAGTGGTCTTGCTCTTGAGGTGCCGCACGATAGCCCAAATTCTATATTGATCTTCAACGTGATCAAACACACGCAGTTGCCGCGGCATCGGGATCGTCATGTGCAACAGCCGGCCCTTTTCCGTTGGCCGCGTCAACGTGAACGCCGCGCCGAACGGCGTCACGTTCGTCAATCTGGTCATTTCGGTCCACTCGAAATCAGCCGCCTCGCGACAATGAATTCTGACGGGCAGTTGCAACGCCAACCGCTCGCGAATTCGCTTTAATTCCCTGTTTTCGGCCATGTGGGAGTACTCGCCAAAAGCAGTAAAAAAGGCTAAAATATGGGCACTTTAATGATGAACCGTCCTTGTTCTTCCGCCTCAAAATTCGAGCACCAAAATGACTCGCGGATTGTACTGGAAAGGGTATTAGATGGAAACAACTTCTGACCGTAATCACATAAATATTGAAGACGAAATGCGGCGATCGTATCTCGACTACGCCATGTCGGTGATCATCGGCCGCGCCTTGCCCGACATCCGCGATGGCCTCAAGCCCGTACACCGGCGCGTGCTTTGGGCGATGCACGAACTCGGCAACACTTACAACAAGGCTTACAAGAAAAGCGCGCGTATCGTCGGCGATGTGATCGGTAAGTATCACCCGCACGGCGACATGCCGGTTTACGACACGATTGTGCGTCTGGCCCAGGATTTCTCGATGCGTTATCCGCTCATCGACGGTCAGGGAAACTTCGGTTCCGTCGATGGCGATGCTGCTGCCGCAATGCGTTACACCGAAATTCGCATGGCGCGCCTCGCCAATGAACTCCTCGCGGACATCGAGAAAGAGACAGTTGTTTTTCAACCAAACTACGACGAGTCGCTGAGCGAGCCGACAGTTTTACCCGCACGTGTGCCGAACCTGCTCATCAACGGTTCTGACGGCATCGCGGTCGGCATGGCGACCAAGATTCCGCCACACAATCTGACTGAAGTCGTCGAAGCGACACTCGCGCTATTGAAAGATCCGGAACTGAAAGTCGAAGACCTGACGAAGATCGTCACGGGTCCGGATTTTCCGACCGGCGGATTCATTTACGGTCGCGAAGAGATCAGAAAGTCGTACATCGAAGGCCGCGGCGTTTTGCAGTTGCGCGCGCGTGCCGGGATCGATCGCATCGGACGCGGTCAGCAGGAACGCGACGCGGTCGTGATCACTGAGATCCCGTTCCAGGTAAACAAAGCGCGTTTGCTCGAGCGCATCGCCGAACTCGTCAACGAGAAGAAACTCGAAGGCATCTCGGATCTGCGCGACGAGTCGGATCGCAGCGGTATGCGCATCGTCGTGGAGTTGAAACGCGACGCGGTCCCGCAGGTCGTACTTAACAAGCTCTACAAACTCACGCCGATGCAATCATCGTTCGGCGTGATCAATCTCGCGATCGTCAACGGCCAGCCACGCGTGCTCAACCTCAAGCAGATGCTCGAGGCGTTTATCGAGTTTCGCCGTGAGGTCGTGCGCAAGCGCACGGAATACGAGCTGCGCAAAGCGAAGGCGAGAGCGCACATTCTAGAAGGACTCACGAAAGCGATCGATGCGCTCGATTACATCGTCACGCTGATTCGCAATTCACGTTCGGTCGACGAAGCGCGGCAGTGGTTGCAAGGACAACTGAAAACCACGAGCGAAGTGTCGAATTGGAAAGGTGTTCCGTCCGACGTTCCATTGAAAACGTACCTCGGCCGGATGCAGAAAACGATGGAAAGCCTCGCGTTTTCTGAGATTCAGGCGCAGGCGATTCTCGATTTGCAGTTGCGTCGTTTGTCGGCTCTCGAACGGCAAAAGATCATTGACGAGTATGAAGGCATCATCAAGCTGATCGCCGAGCTCGAAGAGATTCTTAACAACGAGCGCTCGTTGCGCCGGGTGATTGCGAAGGAACTCGAAGAAGTCAAAAAAGAGTTTGGCGATGAGCGTCGCACGGAGATTGTCGACGAAGGCGTAGAGCTTTCGATTGAAGATCTGATCGCGGATGAGGATGTGGCGATCACTGTCACGAACAGCGGTTACATCAAACGCACGCCGATCACGACTTATTCGCGTCAGGGACGCGGCGGTAAAGGCCGTTTCGGCGCGGCGGCGAAGAACGGCGATTTCGTCGAGCATCTCTTCATCGCTTCGACTCATGCTTACCTGATGATCTTCACTGACGACGGCATGGTCTACAAAATCAAGGTTCACGAAGTGCCCGATGCTGCGGCGTCCGCGCGCGGTAAGGCAGTCGTGAATCTCATCAGCATTCCGACGGATCGAAAACTCGCGGGCGTCGTCCCGGTGCGCGAGTTTGCCGAAGGCCGTTACGTGGTGATGGTCACGCGCAAGGGCGTGATCAAGAAGACGTCGCTCGCGGACTTTCAGAACATTCGTACGAACGGCATCATCGCAATCAATATTGACGAGGGCGACCAGTTGCTCGACGTCGTACTCACCGACGGCACAAAACGCATCTTCATCGCTACGCACAATGGCCTCGCGATTCGCTTCGACGAAAAGAACGCGCGTCCAATGGGCCGTGCGACGCGTGGCACGCGCGGGATTGAGTTGCGGCAGGATGATTTCGTGGTTTCGGTTTGTGCGGTCTCGGCTGAAGACAAGGAACGCATGCTTTCAGTTTCCGAACAGGGCTACGGCAAGCAGACGCCGATCACGACCTATCGTCTCCAGTCGCGCGGCGGCAAGGGCGTCATCAACATGAAGACGACTGACAAGACCGGCAAGGTCGTCGCGGTGTTTCCGGTTGAAGACGAGTCGGAGATCATGATCATCACGCAGCAGGGCAAACTGATCCGCCTCGAGGCTGGTGACATTCGCAAGACCGGCCGCAGCGCGCAAGGCGTGCGGCTGATCAAAACCGACGCGGGTGACAAAGTGACAAGCGCGTCACTGGTAGAAGCCGACGAAGAGACAGAAGAAGCGCCAGCGTAAGACGCTTCAATTTTTCGGGGGTTGACGACCGAGGACCGCCGCGTTTCGCAATGCGGCGGTCCAAGTCGTTTAAATGAGTTCTCACTAAATTAATTCTCAACAAAACGCGGGCGCCATTTCTTCGATTTGCTTGCGCACGTTGGCACTGAACTCGCCGACCGTGGCCAGAAAGTTCGGATGGGTCATGGCCGAGCCGAGGTAGGTCCAACGCAGCGCCTGTAATTGAATCGTGCGAAACTGCTCCTGTTCGACTTTGTTTAGAATCCGGCCCGTGGCGCGCTGCAATGCCTGCAAATCAAACTCGACTTGCTGCTTGAAGCCGCCGTCGAACATGCCACCGATTGACGCGTAATCGCTGATGCCTTTTTCAACGTCCGCGTCGGTGAGATTGTCGGTCAGTGCCTCGAGCATCAGCGTGTCGAGCTTTGTATGTTGTGCTTCTTCGATCCAGTGATGACGCAACAGGCTCTTGAATTGCGGATCGAGTGCATTATCGTCGCGAATACTCTCGAGGTAATGCTTCTGCGTCGCCCACTCGATTCCGAGAATGACGAGCGCCACGCCCAGTGGACCGTGCGATAAGACAGCTTTGCCGATTTCCTCGGCTGGACCAATGACTTCGCAACTCGTCACGAACCCCCGCTGGAACTCTTCAGCGAATTTTCTGAACAACTGGATATGCTTCGCCTCTTCGCCGGCGAACTGCAAAAGCGCCCGGGTGCGATAGTCGTCCTCATTCAGGTGCGGCCGCACGTGGTCCAGCACGAAAGGCAGAATGAACTCTTCGACGAGGCCAAACGTGTAGAGATAGCCGTAGCCGCGAATCTGGTTGAGCAGGATCTTCTCGTCGCGGCCCAGGAATTCGATCGCGTTCACTCGCGCGAGTGAATCGGGCATGAAAGGTTTGGTGAAATCGAGGCGTTTGTCGCCGCCGATAATGTCTTCGACACGCCAGTTTGCTTTGACTGATGCCGCCAAAGTTTCCTGGTAGTTGTAGGTCGTTGTAATCATGGTTCCTCCATTCAGGTACGTCTGTTCAAGCCATTGCGGGTCTGCCGCGCTACAACTAGAATCATGCGGCGTGTTGTTGATGTGGACCATGCTCGTGCGGCTGAAGAAATTGACTCAGCGTCCAGAGTGAACAGGTCGTTTTGCCGCGAGTGCGACGGCCTTTGCCAACCGTCCAGAACCTGAGATGGATGCCTTCTCGCAAATTCTTAGTGGCGTCGTTTTGAAAGGCGCACTGTTTTTCAACGCGGAGTTTTCCGCGCCGTGGGGCTTTAACGCTCCGGCCTCGCAGGAGTTGGTGCCGTTCCTCGCGCCCAACGCGCCGCACCTGTTCGTCTATCATTTCCTGCTCGAAGGAGTGGGGATAGTTCGTCTGGGCGACGAAGTCTTAATAGAGTTGGAGCCCGGCGATGTGGTGGTGTTGCCGCACGGCGACGCTCACGTGATGTGCAGCGCGCAGGGCGTGGCGTGCAAGTTGTCAGAGCCGATGATGGCGAAGTTGAAAACTCGTGACCTCAGCGCGATGCAGACTGGCGGCGGCGGTGAAGTCGCGCGTTTTGTTTGCGGCTACATGGTTTGCGATCCGCTTTTGTGCCGTCCGATTCTGCAAAGTCTGCCGTCGGCGTTCAAAGTCAACTTGCGGGCTGACAAGTCGGGCCGTTGGCTGGAGAGCACGTTGCTTCATCTGGTTGAGGAGGCTTCGTCAGAGAACGCCGGCAGCGAAGCGGTTTTGGCGAAGATGTCTGAAGCGTTGTTTGTCGACACGCTGCGACGTTACCTCGCGGGTTTGCCGGAACAGGAGGTGGGCTGGCTGGCGGCTGCGCGCGATCCGATTATCGGAAAGAGTTTGATGCTTTTGCACTCGCGAACTCCGCATCCTTGGACTATTGCCGAGTTGGCGAAGGAAGTCGGTCTGTCGCGCTCGTCGCTGGTGCAACGGTTCACAAAATATTTGTCTGAGCCACCGATGGCTTACCTCATTCGCTGGCGTTTGCAACTCGCAGCGCGTGCGCTCGCTTCAACTTCACGCGGCGTCGCGGAAATTGCGGAAGATGTTGGTTATGAATCGGAAGCTGCTTTCAACCGTGCGTTCAAGCGCGAATTCGGTTTGCCGCCGGCGCGTTATCGAAACGAACACCGGAACGCGAGTGGTGAATAGCTAACTGCCGGTGGTTGGGTGGACCCACTCTTCGCCGTCTTCGTAGACTTCTTTCTTCCAGATCGGAACGGTGCGTTTGAGTTCGCGGATGGCCCATTCGCAGGCTTCGAAGGCGGCTTTGCGGTGTGGGGCGCTGACGGAGATCACGACGCTGGTTTCGCCGATTTCGAGGCGTCCGGTGCGGTGGACGATGCCGATGTGAGCGATGTCGAAGCGTTGGTGCGCTTCGGCGCCCAAACGCTGCATCTCGGAAACAGCCATGCCGTCGTAGGCTTCGTAAACCAGGTATTTCGTTCTTCGTCCTTTGGTCCACTCGCGCGTGAAACCATCTAGCGAAACGATCGCGCCACACTCAGGTAACACAACGCGACGCGCGACCGATCCGATGTCGATCGGCTCTGTAGTTAACTCGAAGAAATCATGATTCCCGCCACTCACCGGCGGAAAGATCGCTAACTCGTCGTTGTCTTTCAAATCCGTGTCCAACGTCGCGTACTCCTGATTGACCGCGAACAATAGCGAACGTCCGAAGCGTTCGAGGTCAGGATACTTGTCGACGAGTTGCTGAAACGCACGCGACACCGTGGCTGTGCCGTCGAGCGACAAGGAAAGGGGATTTTGATCGACAACGTCGCGTGCGGCGCCAAAGAAAAGAACACGGATAGTAATCATTCGATCTCGATCCTCTTGCCGCCGTGTCCGTTTCCTTTCGCGAGCTCGTGAATACGCGCGCGCTCCTCGTAGCCTTTGACCGCTTCGGACAACATTGCGCGCAATCGTTCGAGACGTTCAAAAGTCGAGCGCAGTTCCAACAGTTCCTGCTTTACATCAGCCTCGATCTCCATCGCGGCGGCGACGAGAAACGAGAGCCGTTGCGGTTCGGTGTTGGAGATGTCCGGCAGGTTCGTGCGTTCGTCGTTGATGATACGCACGGCTTGCGCGATCCGCGTAAACGCTTCCGCCACTTCCTTCGTTAGGCCAACGAGCACAGTTTCATCTTCTTCTTCGTCTTCGAAGTAACTGAGCTTCGCCACGAGATACGGATCGCCACGCTCGACGTACGACTCAATCCGATAACGAACCACACCTAACGTAAGTATGTTTGAACGCCCGTCAGGAAACACTTGCGTCTCCGAAACTTCAGCAACACAGCCGACGTGACCCGCCGGCGGCACTTCGTTCGTCTGCGTCGTCGGATCGAAATAAGACACGCCAAACAGATTGTTTCCTACACGAACGTCGAGCAGCATCTGCCGGTAGCGCGGTTCGAAAATGTGCAGCGGCAACGGCACACCCGGAAACAGGACGACAGGCAGGGGAAACACAGGCATCTCGCTGACGCCGCGTACTTTGTCCATAGCTTCACTCATCGGTGAAGTGATTATGGCAGATTAGTGGATTTAAAAAAATGCGGCCCCCGCTGCGCGTGGGAGACGCTGCGGGGGCCTTTCGAGCACACCTTCTGATGAAGAGGGGTTTCATCTCCGGTGTTTGACGGACGCCTTTAGGAGTGGGTGGCGTCCGGATTCAAAATTCAAAGAATGTGAGCAAACAATTTCAGCCTGTGAACCGGTATCAATCTGCAAATACTTGCGAGCAGGTCTTCGATGTTGAACGGCTTCGCGAAGAACCCATCCGCGCCGGCGGCCATGCAAGCTTCACGTACGTCGGATTCGGTATTGGAACTCATGATCAAGACCTTGGATTGGGTCAAATGACCTTTGATGAATTCCAACAAACGTATCCCGCTTGCCGGGGAGTTCCGCTCCGGCGGCATCTGCAAATCAAGTATCGAAACATCCGGCTTGTAAAAAGTCGCACGACGAATGGCCGTTTGGAGGTCGTTCGCAGTCACAACGTCGTACTCACCACACAAGGTCCAATAGAGTTGTTGAGTGATCACAGAGTCATCGTCAACAATCAAAATTCTCGGCTTCATCCAACAACGCTCCTGAGTGTTCCTGAGCCTGCTAATGAGCAAGGCGCGTACCATCACAGATCTACGCGTAAATCGGATGCGGAGTGGTTCAAGTGTTCACGACAGTAAACAGACGGGGGTAAGAGGCGTCTACATTCGGAAACACTTATCCACAGATTACGCAGATTCTGTGTAATCTGTGGATGGTTTCCTAGTTTTGAGGTGGCTTGATCGGTTTTTTGGGCGGCTCTTCAACTGGGTCGTCGTCCTCGCCGACTTCGTCTACAACCTTCAGCTCCGCGCCAAACTTCTGATAGTTGCGAAAGCGCACGTCGTTTTTGCTCTGCAACACAAACTTGCCCTGGTTGGTGGTCATCAGGATCATCGAGTGAGTCGGTAGCAGAAATTTACGCTCGTTGATTGAGACCCAATCGTAGTCGATCGTGCTGCTCGCGCCGGTGATCGGAAAATCCGGAGGAACTTCGGTCGCAATCTGTTCGAAACGCAGGATGCGATCGAGCTCGCGATCGATCCACATGCGTCCCCGCGAACCAACAACAGCGCGCGCGCCCGTGTCGCCGACAGTCAACGTCAACTGCGAGTTCTCACGCTTGACGACGTATTCGTAAACCACCGTGCGGCGGTTCAGAATCTGATCGGTATCGACCATTTTGAATTCAGCCTTCGCCTCGGGTTTGAAAACGTCCGCGAGCGCGGAGATATATTCGACGCCGCTCGACGACGCGCCTTTCGGTGCGTACTTGCTGTAGTCGTTAGTCGGTTTGACGTCGTCTGGTGCAGGCATGCCGTTGACGGTTAGAACGCGATATTCCTCACCCTGGTTCGCGCGATAACCGACCGCGATCGTCAGGTTGTCCTGCGGAATCCAGTTGGCGGTTGTGCCGTAGGCGACCGAACGTTTGATGATCTGTTTGACGAGAAAATCAGGCATTGCGCCCGCGGCTGCGAGCGTCACGTTGCGCGTGCGATCGAGCAGTTCGTTGCCTTCGGTTTCGGAAGGCAAGGTTGACGCAGCAGGATTCACGCGGCGCCGTTCGGCTTCTTCCAACGTGCGGCGCAAGAGCGAATCGTTACCGCTTTTGGTCGCGACGAGCGAGCGCATGCCATCGGTCAGTTGGAAACCGATGCCGCGTTTGCGAATCTCCTCGATGACCTCATCGCGAGTTTCGGGATTGCGCTGTAGTTGATAGAGAAGTGTGACGACTTCTTTGTTCGTGAGGGGCTTTTGGTCCTGGCCATAAACGGCCACGGATGAAAGCAGGATGACAGAAAGACAAATTAACTTCTTGAAATACATCGCTCGAAAGCTTAGCGGAAAGATGTTAACCGCACAATTGCTCGACCGCGTGCTTCAAAATCTCGGCGCATTGCTCCAATTCTCGCACGGGCACGAATTCACCGGTGCGATGCGCCTCGCGAATGTCGCCCGGTCCGATCACGACCGGATCGCTGCCGAGCAACTGCATTTGCGCGCCTTCGGTGCCGAACGCCACAGTGCCGGAACTCAGACCGGTTTCCTTCTCAAGTAACCTGATCAGCGGCGACTCTTTCGCGGTTTCGAAACCGGAATCCGCACGGCTCGCATCGACTTCACACACGAAATCGGGATCGCTGCGTTTCTCTTCGCTGATTGCCAGGTTGAAGAGATGCAAAAGATGCTCTGACGGTTGGGTGGGAATCGGTCGCCATTCGAGTGTAAAGCGGCACTCGCCCGCGAGAACGTTCTTCGCGGTGCCGCCGTTAATCACGCCGACGTTGAGTGTTGTGTACGGCGGATCGAAAGCCGGATGCTGGTCCTCTTTGAGGTGTTCGGCGATTTGTTCGAGACGATTGATGAGCCGTGCGGCGCGAAACACAGCGGAAGCGCCGAGCGCCGGATACGCGCTGTGTGCTTCGCGTCCTTTCACAATGACTTCGGCGAGTGAATAACCTTTGCCGGCGCGAATCGGTTGTAGCGATGTGGGTTCGCCGACGATGCTGTAACGAACGCGCAGCGGTTTGAGTTGGGCCAAATGCTTTGCGCCGCGCAGACCGATCTCTTCGTCGGAAGTGAAGATCAGTGCGAGTGGTTTTTTGAGACTTGCGAGATCGATTGCTTCGACCGCTGAGAGTGCGGCGGCGATGAAGCCTTTCGTGTCGCACGAGCCGCGGCCGTAGAGTTTGCCGTCGCGTTCGGTGAGGTTTGTTGCTTCGGACCAGTTTGGATCGTAGGGAACGGTGTCGGTGTGGCCGACGAGTGCGAGTTCGACGTTTGTGTTCTGCGAAAAGTCAGTGCCTGCGAGGGCGATGAGATTAATCTTCTCGACGCCGTGTTCGTCTTGGTATCCGAAGCGTTTGGTTTGTAAGTTGAGTGCTTCGCAACGGCGCTCGAGGTAGTCGACGATCTCTGCGTTTGAACGGGAAGAGACGGAGTCGATCCGCACGAGCTCTGCAAGTGTCTGTTTAATGTTCATTTTCGAAACGTGGTAACTATTTCTTCCTGGTCTTTATGACGGCCATCCGTGATGATCCGTGTTCCACCAATCACCACATCTTTAATAGCCGTACGGGAAAGCGAAAACACGATGTTCGCCAAAAGGTTTTCCGGCGAAGAACCAGCGATCGAAGGATCGTCGAGGTCGACAGTAAAGAAGTCCGCGGGCGCGCCCGGTTCGAGTGTTCCACCGTTGAAACCGATGCTGGTCGCGCCGTTTGTCGTTGCGCAAGCAAACAATCTTCTCGCGAGCGCTGATTCATCTGTTTCGTCATCGCGCGCGAGAACGTTTCGCGCGGTGCGTTGCAGGCGCAAGTGGTATTCGAGCTCGCGCGCGTCTTCGAGTAGATCGATCTGAGTCTGGCTGTCGGTGCCCAACGAAACATTCACGCCTGCGTTGAAATAAGCATCGACAGGAACGACACCGTCGCCGAGATTGCGTTCGGTGGTCGGACACGCGCAAACGTTTGCTTGTGTGCGCGCGAATGAGTTGATGGCTTTCGGCGTCACGTGAATCGCGTGCACCGCAGTGAATCGTTTGCTTAACAAACCTTCGGTGTCTAGCAGCGCCACGGGCGAGCGGCCATACTCTGCAATACACGCTTCGACTTCGGCGGTCTGTTCGGCGACGTGCATGTGAACCACCAAGCCGCGTTCATTTGCGTAACTAACAATGGTCTTCAGGTAATCAAGCGGAACCGCGCGCACACTGTGGGGCGCGACGCCGATCCACGCTTCGCCGCTTCTTATTTCCGGCGCTGCGAGCAAATCTTCTAGACTCTTCAAATAAGTGTCCGGCGAGTCTTCAATGAAGCGAACCTGCTGCGGGTTTGGTTCTTTTTGAAAACCGGCCCGCGCGTACGCCACGCGAAGCAGTGCGATACGAATCCCAACGTCGCGCGCAGCGCGGATCACTTCGCGTTCGAGCAGATTAGGATTGCTATAGCGCGAGCCATCCGGCGCGTGATGGATGTAGTGAAACTCACCCACCGCGGTAATGCCTGACAGCGCCATCTCCAGAAACGCCATCCGCGACGCGTCATAAATATCTTCCGGCGAGAGTCGATTGGCTGTCCTATACATCTGCTCGCGCCACGTCCAGAAGCTATCGTTCGTATGTTCCGACCGCCGCTCCGTGCGCCCGCGAATCACACGTTGAAACGCATGCGAATGAGCGTTAATGAGACCCGGTAACAACGCGCGCTTATTAAGACGGATCGGATCCTGAACTTCACTCGCAGGCACGATCCGCACGATATTCTCATCACAAACGAGAGCAACGTCAGACTGAAAGCGTCCGTCCGCGTAAATTAAATCCGGTAACCACGCTTGACTCATTCTTTAATAGCCAACACCTCTCGCGCCGCGGTCCGATCTCCAGTACAACTAATCCTTCTCGGCCCGTTCAGATAACTCAACTCAAACCCCAACTCTTCATACAACTCAACAATCCGCGGCGTCGCTTGATTAGAAATCACCACCGGTCCCGGGTGCTTCGCCAACAACCTCGCGGCTCGCTTCTGATCGTCGAACGAAAACCCACCGGGGCTGTAGGTCGTGAACTCAGTATCATAAGGCGGATCCGCGTAGATGAAATCCGTTTCTTCGATCCGCACCGTTTCTACATCAACACTCGTGAACTTCCATTGCTTGAAGACCCCGGCATATGCAGCAAAATCTTTCGCGTAGTTGATCCTCTTGTAGGTGCCGAACGGCACGTTGAACCCGCCACCTTTGTTGAAGCGGCAAAGACCGTTGAAGCACGTGCGATTCAGATAGTAGAACAACTCGGCGGCTTCGCTGCTCTTTGCGCCGCCATTCTGAATCAGTTTATTGAAGCGCTCGCGATGTTTGTAGAAGAGCCGCTCGTCGTAACGCATCTCGATCCGAAGTTGCAGGCCGCTTTGCAGATGACGATAGAAATTTATGAGGTGTGGATTGACGTCGTTGAGCAACGCGCGTTCGGGTTGCAACCCGAGAACGACCGCCAGGCCGCC
>DATELP010000126.1:0-23764 GCA_035276425.1 Pyrinomonadaceae bacterium | reverse complement strand
CTTCGTGTACTTTCATCGCCCGCTCCACTGCGGTTGCTGAGTAGTGCTCCATGTGCCTCCACAAAAAGCACCAACCCTACACCGCCGAAAGCGGACACTTCATTTGCTAATCAGACCGGACATATCATTTGCTACCTACATCAGTCAAAAAAACTCTTGACTCGATCGGTGGTCCAGTTGTATACAAGACCCCCTGCGCGTGAGACCGACTCGTGCGCGATGAGGAAGAACCTTTAATGATGATTAAACGCACATCCGAACACACGGCCAATTGGAAGCCCGGCGTCACCACGCCGAGCGGCGCCATGCACGGTCTGGTGTGCACGTTAGAGCCCTCAGATAGCTTTAACGATCGACTCGGACAACAGGCGTCGATAGATCGGTTGTATAGCAGGCAGTAATCAGCGGGAGCGGACTCCCGCTCCCAATTCCAACGAAAATTCGCGAGGATTGTAAGGAGCGGGCAGCTTCCCTGGGAGGCTCAAAGGCCCGCTCCTTTTGTTTTTTGACAATCGAAGTACCTTTTTGCGAGAGATGAAGGCAGGAGCCTTCAACCGGATGACGATCTCGGTGCTTTGCGAGAGTCCGAGAGATCGCCATCCTTGGGAGAAGTGTGTCTCGAAGTGTATTCGCGACATTGTTCTCGCTGCCTTCATCTGTTTTTTAGCATAACGAAATTTCATTTGCATGTGTGGCCGAGCAGCAAAGGCGCCTGACTGTAAATCAGGTGGGCCGTTGGTCCTTCGCAGGTGCGAGTCCTGCCGCATGCACCAGGTCGATGACGGTTCGAGTCCGTTCAGTTTCGCCAATTTTTTGGCCACAGATTTACACGGATGAACACAGACCAGAACTATCTGTGTATGTCCGTGTTTATCTGTGGCGAAAAACGTTCCTCACCTCACGACGACGGCGCAGGCGCCTCACACCAGTAACCCTGCGCCCCATCCTGCGGAAGTGATGTAGCTGGAAACATGCGAGTCTTCCAAACTCGACTCGAGAGTTCGAATCTCTCCTTCCGTTCCAAAGTTTCGCGCGCGTCGCCAAGTGGCTAAGGCTCCGGATTGCAAATCCGGTACTCGTGAGTTCGAGTCTCACCGCGCGCTCCAAATTGTTTTGCGTCAACGACAAAGAAAGGAGGTGCCGGGTAATGGCACTGAACGACAGAGTTCTACTACTCAATCAAACATACGAGCCGCTCGGCACTGTCAGTGTTGCGCGCGCGATAACCATGACCTTCAAAGACACGGTGTTCATCGAAGAATTCGACGGCAGCCGCGTGTTGCGTTCGGCGCACGCTCAGTTTCGGGTTCCTTCGGTGATTCGCCGTCGCACTTACATCAACGTTCGCCGCCGCCGCGAGCAGTCGAGCATGAAGCGTTTGCGAATCTACATGCGCGACAAGTTTCGCTGCCAGTACTGTGGCGACAAGAAGAACGTTGCTGAACTGACGCTCGATCACATTCTGCCGCGTTCGCGGGGTGGTGATAACTCGCCGGTGAACGTGGTCACGGCTTGTCTTCAGTGCAACAACCGCAAGGCCGATCGCACGCCTGCGGAAGCGCGTATGCCGTTGCTCACTTCGCAGACGGCATTGCGTGTGAAGCTCGAGCGCGTAGTGCTTTGTCACTATGCAGAAGCGCGAGCCGAATGGCGCAAGTACCTGTTCATGGACATGCACGACGATCGTGACGTCATGGACCGCGTGCAGCGCGAGCGCCAGCGCTAAGCCACGGATTACACGGACTCACACAGACAAGATTCCTCTGTCTGTGTCATCCGTGTTAATCCGTGGCCCAAAAGTCTTCACGGCTGTGTAGCTCAACCGGAAAGAGCAAGCGTCTCATAAGCGCGAGGTTGGTGGTTCGAATCCACCCACAGCCAATCTATTGACCCGGAGCTCGAGAGACAGAGCGGCGGCCTTTTAAGCCGCGAGGTGCGCGTTTGAGCCGCGTCGGGTCAACCAAATCGCGACCATTTCGGGATAGTGCAACTGGAGCACGTCGGGCTTTGAACTCGAAAGTGTAGGTTCGAATCCTACTCCCGAAGCCAATCACTCAACTCGCAAAAACAAAGGTACTTCGATTCGCGAAGGTCCATGAATGGTGAACCGTATGTTCATCCGATTTGTCACCGGAGAGATCCACGAAAGCTCACTTGTTTCGGCGGGACTCTTCATTGCTGCCGGCGATCTGCTTTACGACCCGCTGCTTCCTGACGACGAGTATTACCCGCTCAGGGAGTTGATGGACTGGTTCAACGAGCATTTGAAAGGCCCGTACGACTATCGCTTGAGAACGCCATCGCGCGCACGACGCGCGATCTGCTGGTTCAAACCAACGGCGCGCGAACACTTATCGCACGCCTGGCAAATGGTAGCGATTCTCGAAAGAAACGACGTCTTCATGCGCACGATCAAGGTCGAAAGAACCGGATACGTTCTTTACGAAGACGAAGCACAGGTTTTGGCAGAACCGTTCGCAGACATCAGACGGCTGCTGTAACGGAGGTAACGAACAATGGCAAACAAGACACTATTCAAGTCGCTAATCGGCAAGCTGATTCCGGCAACTAACGCGATCAACGAAGAACGCGCTCCCGCGTACGCTCTCTCGCCGAAGCATCAGCTCGCGCAGTACGCTGCGACAGGTTGTTTGAACGGAACGTTCTATGCAACTGCCGACGAGCAACTCGCGAAGACCCTCGCACTGTGCGCCGAACTCGACGCCGAGTTCATCGCGAAGACAGCGGTGTTCTGCCGCGAGCGCGGCTACATGAAGGACATGCCGGCGCTACTTTGCGCAATGCTCTCGGTGAAGGATCGTGAGCTGCTCGCACGCGTGTTCCCGCGTGTGATCGACAACGCAAAGATGCTGCGCACCTTCGTGCAGATCGTTCGTTCGGGTGTCGTGGGCCGCAAGTCGCTTGGTACTGCGCCGAAGCGTCTCGTGCGCGAGTGGCTTGATGCTCGCGATCCGGCAACGCTCTTCAAGGCTAACGTGGGCCAGGCGCCGTCGCTCGCCGACATCGTGAAGATGGTCCACCCGAAGCCGAACGACGCTGCGCGTGAAGCACTGTTTGGTTACTTCATCGGCCGTGAATACGCGGTCGATGCGTTGCCGGATGTGGCGCGTAACTTCGAAGCGTACAAGAAAGGCGACTCGCGTGAAGTTCCGGACGTTCCCTTCCAGATGCTAACAGCGCTGGAGCTTGGTACGCCGGAGTGGACCGCGATCGCGCGTCGTGCGCCGTGGCAGATGACGCGTATGAATCTGAACACGTTTGCACGTCATGGTGTATTTGGTCAGCCGGGAATGACCGAGCTGATTGCGGATCGTCTGCGCGATCCGAAAGCGATCGCCAAGGCCCGCGTGTTTCCGTACCAGCTAATGGTCGCGTTCATGATGGCCCAGGAGAACGCTGACGTTCCGAAGGAAGTTTGCGACGCGCTTCAGGATGCGATGGAGATCGCGATTGCAAATGTTCCGGCGATCGAAGGACGCGTTTACGTTTGTCCGGATGTGTCGGGTTCGATGTCGTCGCCAGTCACGGGTTTCCGCGCGGGCGCAACGACAAAGGTGCGTTGCATCGACGTGGCGGCGCTGGTTGCCGCGGCAGTGCTACGCAAGAATCCGCACGCTGAAGTGCTGCCGTTTGAGCAGGACGTGGTTAACGTCAAGCTCAACTCGCGCGACAGCGTGATGACCAACGCCACGCAGCTTGCTGCGGTCGGTGGTGGTGGAACGAACTGTAGCGCGCCATTGGCTCTGCTCAACCGCCGCAAGGCGCACGGCGATCTCGTGATCTTTGTTTCGGATAACGAGTCGTGGGTTGACGCGGTCTCTGGTCGTGGTACGGAGACGATGCGACAGTGGAATGTGTTCAAGCATCGCAATCCTGCTGCGCGTCTGGTTTGTATCGACGTGCAGCCGTATGGCACGGTGCAGGCGAGCGAGCGCGAGGACATTCTCAACGTCGGCGGATTTTCGGATCAGGTCTTTGACGTGATCGCGGAGTTCGCGAATGCGACACTCAACGCGGATCACTGGATCGGTGTGATCGGGTCGGTTGCGTTGTGAGTTGGTTGTGTTGTCACAAAGAGGCATAAGGTTTTCCCTAACGGTTGTGCTTCTTTGTGGCTTGAATTGGGCCGAATGCTGTAGGGACTACATCACTTGAAACGTGCTCCTCTTACGAGGACGTCTCTGCGAAACTTGTCGGCCCATTTGAAAGTGATGGCGAATGCTGGTGTGGAGTACATGACGTTGCAGGTTCGAATCCTGCCTCGCCCTCCTCCAGGTGAGGTCTCTCGCCAATCTTGTCGCCGTCTTGATCTTTGTATCAACTGAAATCCTGGGGTGAATGCTGAAAAGACTACATCACTAACTGGTTGGGGAGCCAGTGAGCCTGGTGGAGTACGATGACTCCAGCGGTGGCAACACCGTGCTCGCCGTCTTTTCGATCTTGTCACCCCTTGATTTTAACCTCTTGATACCTTTTTCGATGCCGAGCGTTTTGACGAAGCCTTCTTGCTAGCCGGCTTTTCTTTAGTGAGGTCGACGAGTTTGCCTTTTTTCATAACCCAAACCGGCGTTCCCGTTTGAAGCCCGAGTTCCAACGCACGCTTCGCCGCGCGCCGTAAAGCTCGCGTAATATCTGCTGTTGTCCTTGAATCTGGACTTACCCGACGACTCATCGCTTACCTCGTATTGGCCCCCTTTGAAAGCAATTGCGGTATATCGTCCGCATTATCGTACCACCACCACTCATCTACCAAGTTTCTGTAGCTGTCTTGAAAGTTACTCAGCCCAGAGTCAAACCGGCGACGAATGTCGGCAATCGCTACCTGATGACCACCTTGCGCTACTCGCGTTGCGACGCGCTCGATAGCCATCTCCGGATTCGGTAACGCCAAAAATATGAGCCTCACACGGTAACCGTCCCTGCGCCATTGCGGAATCCATCGAGCGTAAATATGCCCGCTCAACGTAGTCTCAAAAGCAAAACTTTCACCCTTGCGAACGCGGCGCTGAATCTCCGCCAGCATAATCCGTCCCGCTCGAATCGCCGCACGCTGCGGATCGAACGGCGACAACCCCGCCGCAATAAGATCCACATTCACAAAGTCTGGACAGTGCGCTTCCTTTTGCAAGTACTCACGAGCAAAAGTCGTCTTGCCCGCTCCATTAGGTCCAGCGACGATTATGATCCTCCGTTTCTTGGGCATTATCTAATCTTCGATCGGTGTGTCCGTGTAATCCGTGGCTTAAAGACAAACCGTTTCCTGTTGAGCTTCTCGCAACAGTATACATTAGGCCGGAAATTATATTGGAAGCCACTCTTCAAACTATGCGTGCTGAAGGTGTGCGGTTTCTTCGAACCATCTGAGGCCGCTGGGTAGAGCGATCAACGAGTACTCGAAGTGGAGGACGCGTCTGTGGTGTGGTGTGATTGCGGTGGTGGAGGAGTGGAGGAGGAGGGGGCGCATTAGGAGGGCGCCGCCAACGGGGACGGTGCAGGTGATTGGATGAATGTGGTGTTTGAAGTGTGAGATTTGGCTGGGAGCGAGACGACCGTGCGCGTGAGTACCTGGGAGGACGATGAGGGCGCCATTGGATTCGTCGGTGTGGTCCAGGTGGATGCGCAGGGTTAGCATGTTCTCCAGGACTGACACGGGTGGTTGCACATGATGGATACCGGCTTTGAGAGACCAGGGACCGTAGCCGTCGAGAGGGCCGTAGCCGTCGCTGTCGACACGTTCGCATACGGCGATGGTGAGGTCCTGGTGCCAGGCGACTTTCCAGTTCGCGTCTTTGTGTTTGTCGAAGTAGATGCCGCGGACGACACGTGCGTTAAACCCGAGGATTGGTTCGACAAGTGATCGACATGCGGGGCTGTTCGCGAGGTCGCGAGTGAAGGGGACCACGTTGAATAGATTTCTGATCCCGAATGCTTTTCCGGCACGCTGACTCGCACCGTCGTCGAGCTTTGCGAGTGATAAGGCTTCGAGAACCCGGGAGATGGTTTCGGAATCGAGGAACTGCGGCAAAATCGCAAAGCCGTCCCGCGCGATGTCGTCGACGTAGCTCATCTTCAACTAGAAGATGTTAATAAATAAGCCCGCTCAGCGTGAAGATCATTGATGAAGATAATCAAACTGATCTTGAGCGCTGTGGCAGCCTGGACTCTCGGACTCGTGTTTATCGCCACCACGCTTTACTTCACCAACGACGGTGCGGATTTTACGGGTACTGACCTTATGGGCTTCGGGACATTGGCCATCGCGGCGTCGGGTGTGTTGATGCTGGTGCTGTATTTGCCGAGTCTTTATTGGTTAAGGCGAAGAAGAGGCGGCATAAAGCCGCGAAGAGAATTCCTGTTGCTGGCTGGGCTCCTCTGCAATCTGCCGGTATTCATCCTCCTCCTGTCCTTAATTAATAGAAAGATGCTTCTGACCGAGGCGCTCGGGTTTATTGCGACGTTCGCGATCATCGGCGCGGTCTTCGGCCTCGGCTTCACTTGGGTGCAGAGTGAAGCCAAATAGAACACCACTCGCCTAATTTTGTCCTTTCCCGTACAATGAGCCTCCCCTGACCTGACTTTCCCTTGGTTCGCCATAGGTTCCCCCGAGTCCCGGCGAAATCTCAACTTGAAGTGTGTCTTCGCAAGTGTCAGATAAGCTCAAGATGAACAACATTCTAGTCGTTGACGACTCGCCCACGATGCGGCGCATGGTGATCACGTCGCTCGGCTCACTGCAACGGGTCAAGTCGACCCAGGCCGGAAGCGGCCTCGAGGCCATCGAACGCCTCGCCATCGAACCCGTCGATCTCATGGTGCTCGATCTCAATATGCCGGACATGCACGGCATGGAAGTCATCGACTTCGTGCGAAAACACCAGGCATATCGCGATATTCCCATCGTCGTGCTGACCACGAAAGGCGAGGAATCAAGCCGCACTCAAGCCCTAGCCGCCGGCGCAAACCGTTACTTAACCAAGCCTTTCGATCCGCGACAGTTGGCCGACGTCGTCGGCTCGTTGCTGAAGGCGAGTTGAATGGACAAACCAACCCCCGACAACCGTGGTGAGTTCTTCGACCAGTTTCTCGACGATTACTACGCCGAATGTGACGAGCATTTGGTCGCGATCCGCCGCTCGCTAGTCACGTTGGAAGACGAAGTAGACGCGGGCGCGGTCGATCGCGCGCTGCTCGACAATCTCTTTCGCAGCTTCCACACGCTCAAAGGAATCTCGGGCATGGTCGGCCTCGGCGCCGCCGAGCAACTCGCTCATCATCTCGAAAGTCATTTGCGCGAGTTGCGTGAAGGCACGTTAATCCTGAGCGGGCCGGGAT
This sequence comes from Pyrinomonadaceae bacterium, assembly GCA_035276425.1. Lineage (GTDB taxonomy): Bacteria > Acidobacteriota > Blastocatellia > Pyrinomonadales > Pyrinomonadaceae > PSRF01. The sequence goes on along the minus strand of DATELP010000126.1, from coordinate 16,411 downwards.
TTGAAGCGCTCGTCGCGGGCGTTTCGTTACTTGAAGGTGTCATCAACGCGCGTCGCAACGATCAACCAATTCCGTCGATCGACGAGGCAGTAGAGCGATTGCAAGCCGTTTCCGTTAGTCCGTCTTCTGCTCCGGTCAAGCATGAACCACGCGAGCACGATGCTCCCGCCACACGTTGGCAGGTGGAGTTTACGCCGACAGCGGAACTCGCCCAGCGTGGCGTTAACGTCAACAGCGTGCGCTCTCGGCTGCAAGAGATTGGCGAACTCTTACAGGCAAAACCGATCGTTAAGGGGGCCGGCGAGATTGCGTTTCAGTTCGTCGTGGCCACAAACAAGGCTCAGTCAGAACTCAAAAATCTTGAAACAGACGGATTGGTTTTCGAAGCTCTTCCAGAAGAGAAAAAGGTTAGGGAAAGCCAACCAGTGCCGACGATCGCTCCAGCGAGCGTGGTGCGCGTCGATCTCGAACGGCTCGACGAACTCATGCGCATCATCGGCGAACTCGTGATCAGCCGGACGCGGCTCGAGGATCAAGTGGCAGACTTGAAACGAGTGACGCCGCCCGCGGTGTGGCGTTCGTTACAGGAAACAAGTTCGACGATGGCGCGGCAGTTGAGAGACTTGCGCGAGAGCGTCATGCGCGTGCGCATGGTCCAGATCGGTGAAATCTTCGAACGCATGACGTTCGTCGTACGCGACCTGGCCCGCGAAAACGGCAAGAAGATCATTGTGCAACTCAGCGGCGGCGAAACGGAGATCGACAAGTTTCTGGTGGAGCGGATGATGGATCCGCTCATGCACCTCGTGCGCAATGCTGTCAGTCATGGACTCGAAACGGTCGCGGAGCGTGAAGCGCAAGGAAAGCGTAGCGAAGGTGTGTTGTCGCTGAGCGCCGCGACCGCCGGCGAACGCATCGTTATCAGGATTGCCGACGACGGCCGCGGCATCGATCGAAACGTCGTCATTGAAAGAGCAAAGGCCCGTGGCCTTCAACACGATAATGACGGAATCGACGACCATGCTTTGCTGGATCTAATCTGCACTCCCGGTTTTTCCACGCGCGATGAAGCCGATCGCGAGAGCGGGCGCGGCGTGGGAATGGACGTCGTCAAGAAAGCCATCGAAGAACTCGGCGGGAGTATTTCGCTCGCGACCAAATTCGGAGAAGGGACGACTTTCACCATCGAGTTGCCACTGACGCTCGCGATTGCCGAAGCACTCATCGTCAGTGTGAACGGGCAAAGGTTTGCGGTACCGCAGTCGGCGGTGAGGGAAGTGCTGGAAGTCGAATCGGCTTCAACAAAAGTTCTGGAGAACAACGAGATCATTCCGTATCGCGGAAAAGTTCTGCCATTGCTGCGGCTGGCGCGGGTGTTTGAGATGAATCACCAACGTGGCGAGAAGTTTCATGTGTTGGTGATCGGTGAGGACGCAAATGCGGTGGGACTGGCGGTCGATCGCATACTCGGACAGCGCGAGATCGTGGTGCGGGCGATCAGAGATCCGCTCGCGCAAAGCAAAGGAATCGCTGGCGCCACCGAACTCGGAGATCAACGCGTGGTGCTGATCCTGGACATCGGCGCGTTGCGACAGCTCGCAGTAACGTCACAGCACTAACTACTACGGATTTACACGGAAGGGACACGGACCAAACGAATCAAAGCATGAGCACGGAACCATTCATACTTTTCGAATTAGCTGGCACGACTTACGGCGTGCGCAGTCGCTTCGTGCAACAGATCGAAATGATCGACGACGTTGCCGCGGTGCCGAATGCTCATGCCGCGGTCGAAGGAGTGGCGCTCGTTCGCGGTCAGGTCATTCCGGCGCTGAATCTACGCACGCGTTTCGGGTTTGAAAGAATCGAACGCGATCTGCGATCGCGGCTGGTTGTTATTAACACAGGAGCGCGCGTGGTCGGATTGGTTGTCGACACTGCGCGCGAGTTTTTGAAGATTCCGGCAGAGTCGATCGAACCGCCGCCGGACGCGCTTACAGGGTTGAGTGGTCACTATCTCGAAGGCATTGCCACCGTCGGTGAGCGTCCGATTTTGATTTTGAATTTAGATGCAGTGATTGATCTGGAATATGAAGACGGGAGACAGGATTATGGCTCAGGTAATGGAGCGCTCCAGCAACAATCTTGATACAGACATCGCGCTGGTGCGCGAACAAGCGGTGCAGGTCGCGGAAACGGCCACACAAATCACTGCGACCGCGAACGAGGTCGCTGAAGGCGCAGAAGTACAGCTACGTGTGCTCGAAAGAGCGGCTGCGATCGCCAATGAGATGACTGCTTCGATGGGCGAGACCACGACGCAGGCCGAGTCGATTGCCACTTCAACCGAAGAACTCGCGTCGTCAGTCAACGAAAGTGCCGCCACGATCGAAGAGGTCAGCAGGAATGCGGAATCTCTAGCTTCCTCGATCACACAGATCTCGGCTGCCGTCGAACAGAACGCGCGTTCGACTGAGGGTGTTAGCAGCACGCTGCAAGGCATGGCTACCTCGGCGGAAGAAGTTACCGGCGCGATGACGGAGATCGCTGCTTCCGTGAAAGCAGTTAGCGCAGACACGGACGCGCTGACGGCCGCGGTGAATGAAACTGCGGCGAGTATGGAAGAGGTCGCCGCGTCGATCGTGAGTCTTTCCGGCAACGCCGACGATCTCACGGTCTCGGCGGAAGAGACGACGTCGTCGATCAACGAAATGGCTGCGTCGATCGAAGAGGTCGCAGCGATGAGCGAGAGCCTCGCGTCGTCGGTTGAAGAAGTGTCGACGTCGATCGAACAGATGTCTCGCTCGGTCCAGGGAGTCGCGCAGAGCGCGGAACGCATTTCGGAAGCGGCGACTGGCGCCGCGAGCAGCGCTAACCAGATGGATCGTTCGCTGCAATCGGTGGCTGCGTTGACGAAACGCGCCGAAGAAGCGACCAGTCAGCTCAGCAGACAAGCGGAGGAAGGCGGAGCAGCCGCGCAGAAGTCGATGCAGGGATTACAGCGCGTGCGTTCGGCGATGGAGCAATCCGCCGGCGTGATCCGCGAGATGGGCAAACGTTCCGAAGAGATCGGCGGTATCGTCAACACGATCAACGTGATTGCGGAACGCACCAACATGCTTTCGCTCAACGCTTCGATTGAAGCCGCACGTGCGGGCGACGCCGGGCGCGGATTTGCCGTGGTCGCGGAAGAGATCCGAAACCTTGCGGATCGATCTGCGCAGGCGACGGCGGACATTGCTGTGATCATCAGGTCGCTTCAGGAAGTCGTCAGGGAAGCGGTGACCGCTGCAAGCGACGGAATGCGCGTAGCCGATGAAAGCGGACAACTCGCGGAAGTAGGTGCGGAAGGGCTGAGGAAAATACTCGCGGGTATCAATCAAGCTGCTCAGCTTGTCGGACAGATTGCCGATGTGACTGAGGAACAACTGACGGCGGGCCAACAAGTGGTTGCGGCAATCGACACGACTGCAACGCAAACGAAGCAGGTTTCGAGTGCGGTGATCGAACAGGCGCAAGCCACGCAACAGATCGTCAAGGCTGCGACGCAGATGCGCAAGACGGCGAAGGAAGTCAGTAAAGCGGTGAACGAGCAAGGCCGCGCCGCGCGCGAGATCATCAAGGCGGCGCAGAGTACGAGCGGAGTGGCGAAGCAAGTGCGCAAGGCTTCGAACGAACAAGCAGCGGCCGCGAAACAGATCTCGCAAGCTGTCGAATCAATGCGCAAGGGAGCGGTCTCGACCTCGCGCGCGTTGAGCGAACAGGCAGTTGCCGGCGATCAGGTTTCAAAAGAAGCGGTCCAACTCGCGCGACAGATCGGCGAGATCAGTAAAGCATCAATAGAGCAGGCAAACGCGTCGGCGGAGATCGCTTCAGCCACGCAGAGTATGCGTTTGCAATCGGAGCAAGTGAGCAAGGCAATGCGCGAACAGGCGCGCACGGCGCACGAGATGAGTGTCGGAGTCGGCAGTGTTTCGAAAGAAGCGTTGCGGATCACGAATTCCAATCGCAACCATCTCGATGCGGCTGAAAGGATTCGTGGCGCGGTTGACGAACTGCGGCAGATCACCGAGCGCAATGCTGATGGTGTGAAAGCGACGTTGACCAGCACGTCGGGATTGGCGAGTCGTGCGCGTGAGCTGGGTGAGATTATGGACAGCATTGTCAGCGGCAACCTCGGCGCGAACGGCAACCTGACAGCTAAGGCGAAAGGCAGTTCGAGGCGGAGAAGAGGCCACAAAGAAGCACAAGAGGCACAAGAGGCACAAGAAGGATAAAAGAGATTTGTAAATGAGTAGTAGGCAGTCCGAAGTCGGCATTTTTACAACAGACGCGCACCTGATTATTCAGGTGTGGGATGCGACGCTTGCGCGGCTCACGCGCATTGCGGAGGAGTCTGCTGTAGGCCGGGAGTTGTCTGCGGTGCTGCCCGATCTGGAGCAGCGCGGATTGTTGAAACGTTTTCAGAGATCGCTCAACGAAGGCGTCGTGGAAGTGCTGGCGCCGGCTTTTCATCATTACCTGATCTCGTGCGCGCCGGTGAATGCTTCGAAGCATTTCGAAAAGATGCAGCAACGCGTGACGATCGCGCCATTGCGTGACGAAGACACGATTGCCGGACTCATCGTCACGATCGAAGACGTTACGGAGCGACTGGATCGTGAACGCGAACTCGCGGCGCGTTTGGCCCAGGGCGATGAAGCCGCGCGACTGAACGCTGCTGAAACGTTGAGCGACGATGCGTCATACGATGCGGCGTCGCTGTTGGGCGCGTTGAGTGACGACAGTTGGCGCGTTCGACGTGCGGCGGTCAAAGGCGTGTCGCAACGCGCGGCGCCCGAAGCGATCGCTGCGTTGCTAAATTCGGTAGTCGCGAATCATCACAATCCCGCACTGCTGAATAGCGCGCTTCAAGTGTTGGCCTCGAGTGAAGTCGATACTCTTTCACCGTTGCTCGAACTGCTGAAAGGTCCCGATCCGGATCTGCGAATGCAAGCCGCGCTGGCTTTAGGCGAGCAACGCGACGATCGTGCTGTCGACGCTTTGATCGAAGCATTGAAAGATCAGGATACCAACGTGCGGTATCACGCGATCGAAGCGCTCGGAAAACTACAAGCAACTGACGCCGCGGATGCACTCGTCGAGATCGCTGAATCGCGAGACTTCTTCCTCTCATTCGGCGCACTCGACGCACTCGCAAAGATCGGCAATCCACAAATCGCGCCGCGGATAGTGCCGCTGCTGAATGACGAACTGCTGCGCGAACCTGCCGTCAACCTGTTGGGCCAACTCGGCGATGAAACCGCCGTCGTTCACCTGACTGGTCTACTAAACACTCCGAATGGTCCAACGGACGCCGTGGCGCACGCGCTGGCAGCGCTGAGTGATCGCTACGAGGAGCAATTCGGCGAAGGCGCTCACATTGCGGATCTAACCAGCCGCGAGATCTCGCCCACCGGCGTGCAAAACTTACTAGATGCGTTGGAGACGCCAAATAACGAAGACCTGCGCTCGATCGCGTTAGTTCTTGGTTGGCTGAAAGGACCGAGCGTCGATCGTGCTCTCACGCGCCTGATGGGACGCCTCGATCTGCGTAACGAGATCGTTGACGCGCTCGTGCGACATGGCGCCGCGACTGTAGATCTATTGATTAGCCAGTTGAGCGCGGAAGATCTGGAAGTGAGACGTTCGGCAGCCGTAGCGCTCGGACGCATCGGCGACGCGAACGCAACGCCCGACCTGATAAACGCGCTAAGCGATGAGTCGCTCGCCATCGACGCCGCCAACGCACTCGGCCAAATCGGAGATCCGGAAGCCCTCGACGGTCTGCTGAAATTGATCGGTGACGACGACGCGTCGACTCGGCAAGCGGCGGTCAGCGCGCTCAATTCGCTCGCGCTCACGTCCATGTCCGAACGTATCATTCCGCTTCTACATGACTCAGATTCGAACGTTCGTGAATCGGCGGTGAAGATCGCCGGATACTTTGGTTATCGAAACGCGGCGAGCGCTCTGGTGGATCTCAGCCGCGATCCGGACGAACGCGTCAGAACGGCGGTCGTCGAGCACCTGCCGTTTATCGAAGATGAACGAGTTCTCGACGTTCTCCTCAACGCACTGAAAACAGAAACACCGAGCGTCCGTGCCGCCGCGGCTCGTGCGTTGGGCAACATGGACGCACCGCAAGCCGACGGGTCGTTGATCGAAGCGCTCTCCGATGACGATGCCTGGGTACGCTACTTCAGCGCGCGCGCACTCGGCCGCCGCCGCTCCGCGGACAGTGTCGCGGCGCTCGAGAAAGTGATCCAAAACGAGCAGTTCAACCACGTCCGCATCGCGGCCCTTGATTCGCTGGGGCAAATCGGCGGCGGGCGTGCCGCAGGCATTGCTGCGGAGCTGGTTCGAGACGACGACCCGGACGTGGCGCACGCGGCCCAGGTTGCTTTGAGAAAGAGCGGGCAACGCGAGTAACTATGGGGCTTCGTACACAGAATCTGGCGTTGCCTGAGGGCGCTACCACCCTGATTCAGAATTTGATTCATGAACGAACAGGAATGTTCTTTGACAACGGCAAGCGCGATATCCTGTTGGACAAACTTTCACCGCTGGTCATCGACCGCGGTTTCACGTCGTATCTCGATTACTACTACTTACTGAAGTACGACGCCTCTGCACCCGTCGAATGGCAAAACGTAATGAACGCGCTATCCGTGCAGGAGACGTACTTCTGGCGCGAGATCGATCAGGTGCGGACGCTGGTGCAAACGTTAGTGCCGCAGTGGCATGCTAAGAACGCTGGTTCGACGTTGCGCATCTGGAGCGCAGCGTGCGCCACGGGCGAGGAGCCGTTGACGATTGCCATGGCTTTGAACGAAGCTGGCTGGTTTGAACAAGCGTCGATCGAGATTGTGGCGAGCGACGCGAGTACCAAAGCGATCGAGCGTGCGACGAATGGTGTTTATAAGGAGCGCGCTTTTCGCAATCTGCCGGCCCAGTTGCGGGATCGCTATTTCGAGCCGGATGGTTCAAACTGGCGTGTCAGAAGCGACCTGCATTCACGCATCAAATGGTCGGTTACAAACCTGATGGAAGAAGATCAGATCGCGCCGCTGGCCGCTGCGGATTTTATTTTCTGTCGTAACGTTTTTATCTACTTTTCTGAGAGCGCGATCGGCCGGGTGGTCCGATCGTTTGCGAGGCTCATAAAGCCTCCGGGTTATTTGTTTGTGGGCGCCGCCGAATCCTTGTTGCGACTGACGACTGATTTTACCTTGATCGAAGTTGACGACGCTTTTGTGTACGCGAAGCGCGAACGAGCACTTTGATGATGGCTTGGCTCAAGAGTCCTCTCATTCACACCGGGCTTTAGCCCGGTGGAACGGAGCATTGATGGATCGAGTGATAAGAGTAGTGGTGGTCGACGACTCTGCCTACGTGCGCAAGGTGGTCAGGGAGATCCTCTCTCGCAGTCCGTTCATTGAAGTGGTTGGGGCGGCGCGCGACGGTCTCGAAGCGTTGGACCTGGTCGAGCAACTCAATCCCGACGTGGTCACGTGCGATCTGATCATGCCGGAACTGGATGGCGTCGGTTTTGTTCGCGAACAGATGCAACGGCGTCCCGTGCCGATCATCATCATGAGCATCGCGAACGAGACCGCGGAAGCCACACTGACCGCGCTCGATGCAGGCGCGATCGACTTCGTGCAAAAACCGACGGCGCTCGCGAGTGAAAAGATTTTTGAAGTCAGCGCGGAATTGATCGAGAAGGTGAAAGCCGCCGCGCAGATCTCGTTGAACAACATTCCCACTTTGCCTGCGTCCGAGGGCGCTTCTAAAAGCGTGCCGGTCGCGACGATCGCCGGCAGTCATTCGGTAGACATAGTGGTGCTTGGTATTTCGACGGGCGGACCACAGGCGCTGAAGCGATTGATACCGCAGTTTCCGCAGGATTTTCCGGCGCCGATCGCGATCGTGATGCACATGCCGATCGGTTATACCGAAATGTACGCGGCGAAGTTGAACGAGCAGTCGAGTCTTGCAGTGCGAGAAGCGGCGGAGGGCGATGAAGTCAAACCCGGTCACGTTTATCTCGCGCCCGCGGGCCGTCATTTGTCGTTGAAGCGAGATGAAAGCGGCAAGGTCGTTACGCATCTCGATGGGCGTCCTTTCAACACGCTTCATAAACCCGCGGTTGACGTTTTGTTTCAATCGGCGGCGGAGGTTTATGGCAAGCGAGTGCTGGGCGTCGTAATGACCGGAATGGGATCGGACGGAAAGCAGGGGGCGGCATGGATCAAGTCGCAAGGCGGGCTTGTATTCACGGAAGCGGAGAGTAGTTGTGTGGTGTATGGTATGCCGTGTGTTGTTGTGGAAGCCGGATTGAGTGACCGGAGCGTTCCGCTTGAAGGCATGGCCCGCGCCATTAGTGAGGTTGTATGAACCCTAAGGTTCTGATCGTCGATGATTCAGCGCTCTCACGCCGTACGTTGCGGCGAATTCTTGAAGCCGCGGATTACCCGGTGGTGGAAGCGGAAGATGGAATGACGGCGCTTGAAGTCTACTTTCTTGAAAGGCCGAGTCTTGTATTGCTGGATCTGGTGATGAAAGGCATGTACGGGCTTGACGTGCTCGTGAAGTTGCGTGAGATGGACCCGAAGGCGCTGGTCGTGATCGCGAGCGCCGACATCCAAAGTTCGACGCGCAAGATGGTTGATGAAGCGGGTGCTTTCGGTTTCATCAATAAGCCGTTTATTTCCGAACAAGTGCTTGCAGCCGTTGAGGCTGCTCTTGCGGAAGGAGCTACCAGTGAAACTAACTGAGCGACAAGCTGACGCTCTTTCCGAACTCATCAACATTGCCTTCGCCCGCACGGGCGCGGCGCTCTCGGAATTGACCGGGCATCGCGTGCTGCTCAATCCGCCGGAAGTAGCCGTTTATCACGCGCAAGAGTTGCGCCCGGCGTTGGCCCAATTTGTTCCCGGCGACGTGGCTTCGATTCATCAGGTGTTTGCCGGACCCGTCGCTGGTGATGCGTTGTTACTGCTGAACTACGCGGGCGCCGTGCAGCTTACTGATCTACTCACCGAGGGCAATAATCCGTCAGCGTTTCTCGACGAATCAGCCCGAGAAGTCTTAACGGAAGTGGGCAATATTCTGTTGAATGCGTGTTTGGGAATGTTTGGGAATTTGCTGAACGTTCACGTCACGTTCTCTGTGCCGCGTCTTCATCTCGAGACGCTCGAAGAGTTGATCGAATCGACCACGACCGGCAAAACGGAGATGCACTACGCGCTCGTGATCTACACGGCGTTTCAGATTCGCGACAGTTCGGTAAAGGGGTTTCTGGTTATCGTGTTGAGTGTTGATTCCCTCGATCGCCTGATTCATGAAGTCGATGCCTGGGAGGCACAGCAGAGCAAGTGAGCAGCAGTTCCAAGGCGACATTACTCAACGCTGCCGTCTTGCACTGGATGCACGACCTGGCGGCGCAGGGGATCATTACCACTGATAACGAATTGAATGTCGTCGAATGGAACCACTGGATGGAAGAGCACACGGGAAAGCGAGCGGCTGAAGTAATCGGCACGAATCTGCTCGACCTGTTTCCGGAATTGATCGAGCGCCGTCTCAATAGAAATTACAAATGGGCGCTTGAAGGTCAGGTGCGAGTGTTGTCGCAAGCGCTGCACGGTTACCTGGTTGCGATGCCGGTTGTTTCCGCCGAGCACGGATACGAGCAGATGCAGCAAGCGGTGCGAATCTCGCCGCTGAGCCATGATGGATCAATAATCGGCACGCTCACGATCATCGAAGACGTTACGGAACGTGTGGCGCGTGAGGCTGAGTTGCAAGCGCAGATTGAAGCGCGCTCGCGGCTTTTGTCTAGTGAGAAGTTGGCGCGCAACGAAGCCGAGCGAGCGAACCGTTTGAAGGATGAATTTCTCGCGACGATCTCGCACGAGCTGCGCAATCCGTTGAACGCGATCCTCGGTTGGGCGCACATGTTGCGCCTCGGCAAGCTCACGCCGTCAAATGTAGACCGCGCAGTGGAAACGATCTATCGCAACGCGAAGTCGCAGGCGCAGTTGGTTTCGGATCTGCTCGACGTGTCGCGCATTATTTCCGGAAAGCTGCGGCTTGATGTGCGTCAGGTCGATCTGCTTTCCATCGTCAACGCGGCGATAGATTCGATTCGTCCTGCCGCTGAGGCGAAGAGTATTCGCCTGCAAACGATGCTGGATCCGGCGGCTGGTCCAATTTCCGGCGACGCGGATCGGTTGCAACAGATTGTTTGGAATCTTCTGACGAACGCGGTGAAGTTCACGCCGAAAGGCGGCCGCATACAGGTGAAGGTGCAGCGCATTGATTCGCACGTGGAGATCGTGGTGAGTGATTCGGGTGTGGGCATCAGCAAAGAGTTTCTGCCTTATGTGTTCGATCGTTTTCGTCAGGCGGATGCGAGCACGACGCGAACGCAGGGCGGTCTCGGGCTTGGGCTTTCGATCGTTCACCAACTTGTAGACCTGCACGGTGGCAGTGTGAGTGTGCAGAGCGACGGCGAAGGGAAGGGCGCTACTTTTACGATCAGTTTGCCGTTTGTCGGTGTGGTTAGTAGTCAGAAGGATGCCGAGACTGCGAGTGTGATTCAGAGTGAGATAGTTCCTTTGGAAGGTTTGCCTTCGCTTCAGGGTTTGAAGGTACTCGCGGTTGATGATGAGGCAGACACGCGCGAGTTGATTCGCGAAGTGCTGAAGGAGTGCGGCGCGGAAGTGATACTCAGCCGTTCCGCTGCTGAAGCTTTAGAAGCGCTCGAACAACACAAGCCTGACATTTTGATTAGTGACCTGGGAATGCCTGATGAAGACGGTTACTCATTGATCACGAAGATCCGCGCGCTTCCTTCGGAACGCGGCGGACACATTCCCGCGGCCGCCCTCACCGCCTACGCACGCGCCGAAGATCGCATGCGCGTCCTACGCTCCGGCTTTCAATTTCACCTTCCCAAACCAGTCGACTCCGCCGAACTCGTGACCGTCGTCGCCAGCCTCGCCGGCCGCGCGTATAAAAGCTGAGATCACAGAAATCTATAGTCTCGGGATTCCCCGTGCAGAGTGCCATACGCGCGCAATCTCACAAACCTTAGTGCCGTGATTGACGCGGTAAACAATTCGATAAGGGCGCACAACGATCTCGCGAATGTATTCGTTAGCGAACTCAGGAACAGTGCGTCCGGAGTCTGGAAATTCTTGCAGCCGGTCAGTCTAGGAGATCAGCTCATAGCCGAAAGACATTGCCCGATTGGGATTGTCGTGCGCGATGAAGGTCACGATGTCGTGAAGGTCGTCGCGAGCAGCGGGAGACCAGATTATGTTGTAAGCCATGAGGCTAACTGTTTTTTTACTTCTTCGTGAGGAATGCCTTCGCCTCTATCAAGTTGATCGACACCCTTCTGCACGGCAGCCATAAACTCAATGCGTTCGGCAATCTCGTCGATGGAACAATCGTCTGGTAAGGCACGAATTGTTTCCAGCACGATCTCTTTCTGTGTCATGGGTGGATTATGAGATTCGACGACGGATTGTGCAAGAGTAGTGATCCGTAAACATCTTGAGCTTACTTCTTTACTCCTGAATGGAAGGTCAGCCCGATCAGCAGCAGGACCGCAAGCTGAAACTTGCCCTCGCCATCGCTAACGCTTCGCAGTTCTCCCACCGCCGAACGCACGACAATCGACACGCCGGGCAAAAGCTCATTTGCTGAGTAAAAATAGATCCGGAGAGTGTTCGAGTCGATGTGGATTGTTGTGCAAAGACTGCCGGAGCGCTCACGCTCACGAGCAGAAACAAAGCGGCAACAATGCGTTCAGAAATATTCATTCGCGAGACTATACGCGAGGCGGGGGCTTTTGGATTTCCGCTCACGCTGGATCGTTGGTATTCTGGTCGGCGCACAATACCAGAAAACATGTTAGACAACCCTGGCTCACTCAATATCTTTGTCATTCTGAGCATCGGCTTCGTCTTCGGCTTGAAACACGCTACCGAGGTCGATCACGTTGTAGCGATCACCACGATCGTGAGCCGGCACAAGAACGTTTTTCGTTCGGGAGTAGTGGGCGCGCTGTGGGGCATGGGCCACACGGTGTCGCTGCTCGTCGTCGCAGTGATTGTGTTGTCATTGAGGATTACCATCCCCGAACATGTGAGCGCGTGGCTGGAATTTGGCGTCGCGCTGATGATCATCGGTTTGGGTGTGAGCGCGCTCTGGCGAGGTTTGCGAAAGAGCGATCACATTCACGTACACCAGCATAAACACGACGGCGTCGCGCATACTCACGTTCACTTTCACGAGCATGAGACTAAACACGAGCCCGCCGCAAATGCTCATCATTCGCATAACGTGTCGCGCACCGGTTGGAAGCCGGTTTTAGTCGGCATGGTCCACGGCCTTGCGGGATCGGGCGCGTTGACGTTGCTCGTACTCACACAGATCAGTTCGCCGTGGCTTGGCCTCTTATATGTATTGACGTTTGGTTTTGGATCTATCGCGGGCATGCTCCTGATGTCCGCGCTGATTGGTTTACCTTTCGCTATCGCCTCAGCGAAATTGACTCACATCCATCATGGACTACAAACAGCGGCCGCCGTGCTCAGCATCTGCTTTGGCGTTTGGTACGCCTTCAGGGCTGGCGCCGGCACGCTGTTTTGATCGCTGAAGAAATCCCCCATTGACCCGACTCAAAGGAGAACACTCATGATCCGAAAGAACCACTATTTCCTATTTGCGCTGCTTTTCACCCTTATCACTTGCGGAACGGCGTTCGCCGATCCGCCGACCATCTCGATTGCCGAAGCACGTACTCTGCCGTTGGGCACAGTCGTCACGATTGACGGCTCCGTCACTGTGCCTTCCGGCGCTTTCAGTTCGAGCACGTTCGATCAGGGCTTTGCCATTCAGGATCGAACTGCCGGAATTTACGTCAGCACGCCTGACAATCTCGGCTTCGCGCCGCGGCAACAGGTGCGCGTGACGGGCACACTCGCCGACACTGTGTTACCGGGTTTGCTTGTCCTTGTAGACGTGACCGCAGTCAAAGCTCACGGCGCTGGTCCAAAGGTGCATCCGCAACCGGTCGCGACCGGAGACGTGGGTGAAGCTACCGAAGGATCACTCGTCCGCGTGACGGCAACGATTACGCAACCGATCATTAACGACCTGCCGTTCGGGTTTATTATTTTCATTAACGACGGCTCCGGCGAGGTCCACGTCTTTGTTTCTGCGTCGACGGGAATCGATGTGAGTGGTCTGAGCCCGGGTCAGACGATCGAGGTGACGGGTTTCAGCGGCGAATTCGCCGGTTCATTTGAAATCGATCCACGGTTTCAGAGCGACATCAGAGTCGTGCAGTGAATTTGCCAGCAGTGCCTCGTATCCCGTAATCTTACGCGCCACAAAGTAACGGGATAGAGGTGCAAAATGATGCTTCGCGCGACCTCAGTCGCGGGCTTCATCATCTTCGCGGGGATTGCCTGGTTGCTGTCCAGCAACCGCCGCAAGATTGCCTGGAAAACAATCGCCTGGGGAGTTGCGCTGCAACTCCTCATCGGCCTCATTGTTTTCCGGCTACCCGTGTCGCACCGAGTCTTTCTTTGGCTCAACGACGCTGTGCTCGTCCTACTCAACGCGTCGCGCAGTGGTTCGACATTTCTGTTTGGACCACTAGCGGCCAGTCCCGGCGAGCAGGGATCGGTCGGTTTCATTCTCGTCTTTCAAGTTCTGCCGGTGGTGATCTTCTTCGCTGCTTTCACCGCGGTGCTTTATCACCTGCACCTGCTGCAAATACTCGTACGGCTGTTTGCCAAACTCTTCCATCGCACGATGAAGATCAGCGGCGCTGAAGCGCTTTGCGGTTCCGCCAACATCTTTGTCGGAATGGAATCGGCACTCGTCGTGCGGCCTTATCTGGACACGATGACGCGTTCGGAGTTGTTGGTCGTGTTGGCGACTGGCATGGCCACGGTCGCATCGAGCACACTCGGAGTCTACGTCGCGTTTCTGGCCGGTGTGTTTCCGCAAATCGCCGGTCATTTGATCTCGGCTTCGATCATCGCGATTCCCGCTTCGGTTGTTGTCGCGAAGCTGCTTGTCCCCGAAACCGGTACGCCGGTGACGAGCGAAGGCGTGCCTGCGGAAGACGAGTCGACACGATCGAAGAATTTGATTAGTGCGATCATCGAAGGCTCGATGGATGGATTGAAACTGGCCGCCGGGATCACGGCGTTACTGATCGCGATTCTCGGTTTAGTTGCGCTGGTCGACAAAATACTCGGTGCGGGCAGTACGTGGCTGGGAATGAGCGAACCGCTTTCGTTTGTCAGGATTTTGAGTTGGGTGTTTTATCCGTTTGCGTTTCTGCTCGGAGTTTCACCGGCTGATGCGCCGGTGGCCGCGCGCTTGTTGGGCGAACGAGTTATTCTCACGGAAGTCTTTTCTTACAACCATCTCGCGGAGTTGATCTCCAGCGGGCAGATCACTGACCCGCGAACCGTCGTGATCATGAGTTATGCGCTCTGCGGTTTTGCGCACGTGGCAGCACTGGCGATCTTTGTCGGCGGCACGGCAGTGCTTGCTCCTTCGCGCCGCGACGATCTCGCGAGCCTTGGTGTGCGAGCCATACTTGCAGCGACGCTGGCGACGCTGATGACCGGGTGCGTGGCGGGGATGTTTAGTAGTAACGACGCGGTATCTCTGTTAAGGCCGCTCTGAAACGTTCTGAGTCGATCTTGTCTATCGCCATACGTCCACCGCGTGCTCGGCACTCTCAACCACCACTCTCACACGCCCTCGTTAACAACTTGATGAACAACCCCGCTTCTTCTTCAAACAATAGCACAGCTTGCGCGTGGTCCAGACCAGCAAAGCTCTTTCCGTTATAAGAATTCTCTGAGTGGGGGTGACAAAAATGCGCAGGTCTATACTCGTCCTTCAAATCCCTCTCGTGCTCCTGTTGAGCATCACCAACTCGGACGTTGCATTTTCACAGTCCAAACGGTCCAAAGCTGCCAACGAACGCGCCGCAAGATCGCTTATTTGGCGGAACCCGGGAAATATCGCAAGCCGCGATCTGCTTTGGGGACCAGGTTCACCGGAGTTAGCGCCGGTTGGTCCATTTACTTTCGTCGAAGAAGACAAGAGTGGCGAGTCCCCAAAATTCCTGGTCCGTGATGCGCGCGGCGACGAATGGACCGTCAAGCTTGGACCAGAAGCACAGGCGGAGACAGTGTCCACGAGATTGGTCTGGGCGGTAGGCTACTTCGCCGAAGAAGCTTACTACTTTGACGAAGTTCGAGTCGATCGCATGGCGCAGCTCTCTCGAGGCCGCGACTTCGTTTTCGGAGATCTCGTGCGTGGCGCACGTTTCGAACCGAAACGGTCGAACATGAAACGCGGTTCAACCTGGGACTGGCGTAAGAATCCGTTTGACGACACGCGCGAACTGGACGGGTTAAAGGTCCTGATGATCCTCTTGAACAACTTTGACGCGCGCGCGGAAAACAATCGCGTCATTTACGTAAACGGACAGGCTCATTACTACGTCACGGATCTCGGCGCAACACTCGGACGCGCGGGTGGTTTGGGCGGTACGAGAACCAAGAACGATCTCGCCGACTTTCTCTCCACTAAATTTGTGCGTGGTGTCGATGCGCGTGATGGCGTCGTGGAGTTTGATTACGACACGCGGCCAAGCGGCTTGGGTCACTTGTCTGTAGTGCAGCCGTTTTATTATCGCGGCGAGATCAACAAGGAAAAAGCGATGCGCGGCATTCCCGTCGCACATGCGCGTTGGATTGGTTCGTTGTTGGCCCAACTATCGGACGAACAGATCCGTAGCGCTTTCCGGGCTGCGGGTCATTCCGAAAGCATTCGGGAAAGTTATGTTGCTTCGTTACGCGAGCGCATCAACCAACTCACGGAACTGCTGCGCACGACTCGGACTGCGCGGACGCAGAAGTCCGACAGTGTATCGGAGAAGATCAGTAAACCGACCACAAAAGCGGTTGAGAAAGTAGGCTCGGGCGTCTCGAAGGCTGTCAAGAAACTTCCGTGGTAGTTATTGTTTGGCGGAGTTCTGTGTGGCAAACCGCTCGTAGTAGCTGAAGACATACTTCTTCAGCGAGCGGGGATAGAAGAAGCTGTCTTCAAAGTCGTACTTCTTCATCTCCTCATATGCCTGTGCGGCGGTCCAGCCGTCGTTCGTGATGCGATAGATGGCGGTCATCTCGCCGGTGCGATGACGGCCGCCTTTGCAATGAACGTAGACCGGCCAGTTTGCCTGGTCGTTTACAAGTTGGAGAAAGTGTTGCGTCTGTTCGCCAGTTGCGGCGCGCTTGGTTGAAAGTGGGATGTTGAT
>DATELP010000125.1:0-20960 GCA_035276425.1 Pyrinomonadaceae bacterium | reverse complement strand
CAAAGGATATCGCTCATGCGCTCGGCGATCTACAGAAAGCGATGCTCTCAACGGTCCGCAGCGTGGTCGATTGGGAAACCGAATGGGTCAACGACCGTGTGGCCGGTGGCGATCGATTGAGAGACGAGTGGCGGGAAAAGTGCAGACACACAACCGCTGACGAAACACAGGCTGGCGGCGTCTAAATTCGGAGACTGAACTCGTTTTGAGTTCAAGCTTTAGCTTGTGTGCGACGCAGTAGCCTAAAGGCTGAACTCAAAACGACGAACTCGAAAATATCACTTATGGAAGTCTTACTCGCAGACGAATACGGATTCTGTTTCGGGGTCGAACGCGCGGTTGAGATGGTGGAAGAAGTGGTTGAAGAAGGCGCGCGGCCGATCCGCTCGCTCGGGCCATTGATTCACAACGCGCAGGAGATGGAGCGCCTCGGCGCGCAAGGTGTTTCGACGATCGATTCACCCGATGAAGCCGACGCCGACACGATCGCCGTCATTCGCGCGCATGGTGTGACGCCGCAAGTGCAACGCGAACTCGAACAGCGCGCGGCCAAAGTGATTGACGCGACGTGCCCGTTTGTCACGCGCGTGCAGCACCTGGCGGAACGCGCTGCGCGGCAGGGACGCGATGTTGTCGTCGCGGGAAATCCAGATCATCCCGAAATGATCGGCGTGGTTGGTTACGCTCCGGACAATACTTACGTCGTGCGCGACGCAGCGGAAGTCGCATCACTGCCGGCGCTTCGTTCACCGCTCGTCGTTTCACAAACGACCATTAAACTTCAGACGTTTTTGGAAGTCGCGGAAGCCGTTCGCGAAAAGGCCGACACCGAACCGCAAGTGGTGAACACGATCTGCTCGGCTACGCGCGATCGCCAGGACGCGGCGCGCGCACTTGCCGGACAGGTGGATGCGTTTTACGTCATCGGCGGCAGGCATTCGTCAAACAGCGTCAAGCTGTTGGCCGTTTGTCAGGAACAGTGTCAGAAGAGTTTCTTGATTGAAACGCCTGCGGAGATTAATCCGGCTGATTTGAAGGGTGTGGAAAAGGTGGGTGTTACTGCCGGGGCTTCAACGCCAAACTGGTTAATCGATCAAGTCGTCGAAAAACTGCATAACCTGGCGGCGAATCACATCTCTTCCTGATCGAGCGCCATCAGAATCCGGCGCGCATCTTCAGATCCGTATTCGACAACTTGGCGCCGCAGCGCGTAACGCGCTGTTTCCGCGTCAACCGGATCGTTCAGCAGCGCTACCAACACTGAAACCGGACAACGCGCCAGCGCTTCATTCGCCAATTCCCGCACAATCACGTCTTCAGAACGCGCCAATTCGCAGATCTCGCTCGGCGGGAACCGCGACGTGAGTGCATCGGCGAGTGTGTCGATGCGTTTGTAATCCTTCTGCATCTCCGCGCGCCGGACGAGTTGCGCAAACACTTCGGCGGATTCGGTCTGTTCCTGCAAAACACCCGCAAGCGTGTCGGCTACGGATTTGAGTTTGCCGCCTTTTTCCGCGTCGAGTGCTTCAGATTTTTCAGCAGCGCGATCGTCAAGTGCGGCGAGAAACCGGCTCAGTTCGAGATCGGCGCGGGCGTCGTAGTGAAAACTGCGCGTTGTTTGTGTGCCCGTTGCGGCTGCCTGGAGGGCGCGTTCGACCAATCCACGGGTGGCGGGACGCAATTCCGACCACACCGTTGCAATGCGATCGCCGAAGTCGTCGATCATGAAAGGAGAGGGCATAGAACGGCGTAATATACGCGAAGACCGGCGAAACGCGAAATTTGCGCTAGGCATTCTTCTAACCGCTGGAGGCGGCGTTAAGGTCTTTGATTTCAGCGATGGTCGGGAAAGGGATTTTTACGATCTGGCCGTCAGCAACCTGCATTTTGACGCTGGGGGTCGTCAGGGCCTGAGTGGTTTTCATACTCCGAACTGTTCCCCTGACTCGCCGCCCATCAGTCGTGATGATCTCTACATTGTCTTTACCGTAAAGAGGTTGTAGTGCGGCGAGCGCTTTGGTTATTTCCACGTTTGCTTGGTCCTCCCTGGGTATAGAATGCGAGCATCAAGTGTGCCAGTGCAAGTGGCTGCAACTGGCAAAGAATATTTGGCGTATAGAAATTCGTCGTATATCCTTCACTAAATCCATTAAGGATAACGTTGGTTATGTCGGAAAATCCTGAAATGCCATTGTCGTCGGGCCCCACCCTGGTCGTTTGCTCGAACTGCCACTCCTCGATGCCGTCTGAATTACGGTTCTGCCGTAATTGTGGATTTCGCCTCGGTACGAGCTTTGGCACCGCGCACCAACAGGTTGGCACCGAAAGTATCGTCGGGACCGGAAGTTCCCCACTGGCCGTTCCGAGAAAGCGGCGAAAGATGAGTGGGATGGCGTGGGTATTTGTCGGTCTGCTGGTCTTTTTCGTTGGCGCGGCCGCGTTCACAGCGGTCATCAATCCGATTCGGCAACACTCCGGTGGCTCTCCTGTGATCAAGCTGTCGGTTAATAAATCGTACGTCGGGGTCGACAGTTGGGACACTACGGACGAGGGCGTCACGTTTGGCTCTGTTGACGCTCCCGGCGGTCCGGCGGATAAGGCCGGTTTGGTTGGTGGCGACGTCATCACGAGGTTCGACGGACAGGACATCCACGACGAAGATCAGATGGGCGAGTTGATGGAACGTACGCCGATCGGTAAGACGGTCGACGTCGAGTACATCCGTGATGGTGAAAAGAAAAAGACTCAGCTCACGACGATTTCACGCGACGACTTCAACCGGTTGAGCCGGGAGTTCGACCGGCGTCCGGAAGGCCGCGCGCAGTTTGGTTATGAAGATAGTGATGCGGAACGCGTGCAAGTGCCGGGACCTAAGCCGGGAACGAACATCTATGGTGTGAAGCTGAATTCGCTGTTGCAAAGCCGGCCGGCGGATATGGCGGGGATCAAGGAAGGCGATGTGGTGATCGAGTTTGACGGTGTGCCGATTCGCACGACTGATGAGTTTCTGATGCGCGTGCGGCGCGCGCTGCCGTATAGCACCGTGAAGATCGTGGTGATGCGCGGGACGGAGAAATTAGAGATCCCCGTGAAGATGGGCAAGCAGTAGCCACAAGAAAGCACAAAAATGGTTCACAGATCTTTTGTGCTTCTTTGTGGCTCCGCTGCGTAGTCGCGCATGCGCGCTTCCATCTCAAGTTTCACGTCCTGACGCTCTTCCTCAGTCTCGTCCTCTTCAAACGTTTCAAAAAGCGCGTACGGCGTCTGCGCCAACAGGCGCAGCTCCCACGCTTCGCGCTTGTTGTGCGAAGGTCTTGAAAACCATAACGCATCAAACGTCGCCTCGCGCAATGGAAGGTTTTCGAGTAGCTCCGCTTCCTCGGCTTTGAACTCTGATTGGGTCGCAGGTTGGAGCAATGCGCCCCGCAGTTCCCACCCGTGCTTGCGGTAGGTCGCGAGCAATTCCATAAACAAACCTGTTTTCCTCATAAAATTTCCTGAACTGAGGTTAGCACATATCAGGATAACCCCTGTTGACCGCGCGAAATGCCGACACTTATCATCTCCTACGCTTTCCCGGGAGCGGTCACTTGAGAACTCGCTTTCATGTTCGCGGCGCAAAACTCATAAGTCTCGTAATAATTCTGATCTGTCGCAGTGTTGTAGGCGTGGCAACACCGGCACTGGAGAACATGGCAACACAACAGCTACCTGTAAACACAATTAGGGAATTAAAAGAATCATCCGAGCCTGTTCCCTTTTACGAAGCACTCAGGAAGGCACTCAAAAAACGTAAGGCCAACCTCGACCTCATTTGTCCTCCAGCCGATCCGGTCGCGCGGCGCATTCTCGAAGAATACGGCGCCGTTTATGTTGCGACGAAGAAGGTTAAGCCGCCACCGGTTTGTTTGTTCACTACTGAAGAACAGGTTACACAGTTTCAGGACGACGCCGGAGTGAGCGCGGAATACATCGCTTACGACACTGTCGAACTCCAGCCCGAAGCGATGAAACACCTGCTGAAAGCTCGCGAAGAAGCACAGAAAGAAGGTCTGGACATCACGCCGCGCGACGGCGCCGAAGCAGCACGTCGCAATTACGAAGACAGTGTTCGACTCTGGAATTCCCGTTTTCATCCCGCGCTCGACTACTGGCTCGAACAAGGCCGTCTCACCGCGGAAGACGTAAATCGCCTGCGCGCGCTGCCGCTGGCGCAACAAATCGCCGAGGTGTTGGATCTCGAAAAGAACGGGATTTACTTCAGCAAAGACTTATCGAAATCCATTCTCTATTCCATCGCCGCCCCTGGCACTTCCCAACACATCGCGATGCTCGCGTTTGATGTAAACGAGTTTGAGAATCCGCGCGTGCGCGAGATCATGGCGAAGCATGGCTGGTTTCAAACCGTGCTCAGCGACCTGCCGCATTTCACCTTTCTCGGACTGAAAGAAAAGGACCTGCCGAAGCAAGGTCTAAGAAGTGTGGAAGTCAACGGACAAGTGTTTTGGATCCCGAACGTACCGACATCGCACCCGGGACTTGATAAGTAGAGCCACAAAAAGGCACAAAGTGTGTTGTGCTTTTTTGCGGCCAAAGGTGCTAAACTAAGCGACACCGACGGCCGCGTCGGTCTCTTCCCCCAGCCCATAGAAAAAGTTAGTAGCGTAGCCCTAACGGCCTTTCACCCGAAAGAAGGTCAGATATGGATGTCCCCCAATTTATCGCGGGCAGGTTCCGGATCGAACGCGAAATCGGGACCGGCGGCATGGGCACTGTCTATCTCGCCACTCACCTGGGTCTCGAACGTCCGGTAGCAGTGAAGATCATTAAACGCGAATTCGCCGGCGATGCCGACGTCGCGGAAAGATTTCTGCGTGAGGCGCGCACGATGGCGAAGCTGCGTCATCAACACGCCGCGATGATCTTCGACGCTGGTAATCTGCCGGACGGCCGTCACTTCATCGTGATGGAATTCGTCGAGGGCGAGACTCTTTCGCAAGTGCTCGCACGTGAAGGACGTTTCACTCCGAGCCGCGCCATCGGCATCGCTACGCAGATTTGCGACGTGCTCGAAGAAGCACACCGTCTCGGCATCGTTCATCGCGATCTCAAACCTTCAAACATTCTGCTTGGTCCACGCGGCGTTTGCGTGCTCGACTTCGGCGTCGCGAAAGTTCTCGCGTCATCAATAGATTCAACCGTAACGTGCGCCAGCACTGGTTCGGGCCAGTTGATCGGAACGCCACGCTACATGTCGCCCGAACAATGTTTGGGCCAACGTGTCGGCGCGCGCAGCGATCTCTACAGTCTCGGCGTATTGTTGTACGAAATGCTCGCGGGCCGTCCGCCGTTTGTCGATCCACTGCAATCAGCGTTGCTGATCAAACAAGCGACAGCACCGGTGCCGCCGTTGCCGAAGTTGCGGCCGGACATCCCTCGTCCACTCGCGTTAGCCGTTCACACTTTGCTCGCGAAACGTCCGGACGATCGACCGCGCAGTGCGGCCATCGCCAAAGCACTTCTCGAACGCAGCATCACCCAACCCGAACGCACGTTGCCCGACATGGAACCGCTCTCGGCGATGGTTGCCGCCGCCGATAAAGGACGCAGCATTCTGTTTCGCGTCGGCGCGCCTGCTTTTCTCGTGACGACTTTCGGAGCGTTGTTGGCGTGGGGTTACACGGGTCAAAGTGCGCCCGAAGTTCGTTTGCCGAAAGACATGTTGCCCACGGCCGCAGCGCAAGTGCAAATGAGACCGGCCACATTTCGGAAGACCGAAGTCGCGCCGCTTCCGAGCGCGGAAGATCTGCGCGTCGATCCTGAACCGATGACCGAATTATCGCTCGAACAAGCACGCAAGATCGCCGCGAAGTTTGTTCGTGGCTCACTCGGCGCGTTGGAGATCGTCGAGACCGATGCCGGTCCAGCGATTGTTGCCGTCAACAATCAACGACGTGCCGGCACGAGCAGTTTTGTGCTGCTCGAAAAGCGCAGCGGCAAGTACGCGCTCAGCGCACAGGGACGCCTCGACAATCTCGGTTTCACTCATGCGAACTGGAGCGCCGAACTGGTCGATGCCGACGAAGATGGTTATCAGGAGTTGTTGTTCAGCGGCAAAGACTCGACCGAGAGCCGCAACTTGAAACGTTTGATCCTTTTCGTTCCCAACGAGAAACGCACCTACTCGATGCAGATGACCGGCGAAACCACTTCCTCCGGCACGCCGCGAATTCAGTGGTTATCAAACGCGACCGGCGCGGAAGCCGCCGTGTATCGCAGCGCCTTGCGACAAAAAGCCCGCCTAATCGTCTCCAAAAAGCGGTAAACACAGATAAAAGACAAAATCTGTGTATTCCGTGTAATCTGTGGCTAGCTTAGCTGCATCTATTGGTTTACCTTGTCGCAATGGAGCTATACGTGAAACGAACCTTCCTGGTCTCGCTACTGCTTTTTTGTCTTTTAACGCCTTCAACTTTTCTCGCCGGAGCAGTCCCGCAGCAACGAAAAATTGAACGACCAACTGCGCCCGCCGCCGCAGCAACCGCGCCGGCGCGACTGCCCGAAGCCAAACTGATCAGCCACGTGCTGGACAACGGTTTGGAGATCATCATTCTTGAAGATCACTCTATTCCGCTCGTCACGATCGAGATGGCAGTGAAGAACGGTTCATACACCGAACCGCCTGAGTTGAACGGCTTGTCGCATCTTTACGAGCACATGTTTTTCAAACAGAACCGCGCGATCGCGAATGCTGAAGATTATCTGCGACGCATCGGACAGATGGGCATCGCTTACAACGGCACCACACGCGAGGAAGTGGTCGATTACTACTTCACCACCACCAGCCCAAACATCCGCACCGCCATGCAATTCATGAAAGACGCGGCGCGCTATCCGTTGTTTGACGACCGCGAATTCGTGCGCGAAAAGGAAGTGGTGATTGGTGAGATCGATCGCAACGAGTCGAATCCGTTTTTCTATCTCAGCCAGGAGATGAACCAGCGGTTGTTCTTTAAATATCCGAGCCGGAAGAACCCGTTGGGCAATCGTCAGACAGTCGGCGGCGCGACGACCGCGATGATGCGGCTGATTCAGCAACGTTACTACGTTCCGAATAATTCAGCGCTCGTGATCACGGGCGACGTCAATCCGACGGACGTGCTGAAGATGGCGCAGGAGTTCTACGGCGACTGGCCAAAGCGCGAAAAAGATCCGTTTGTTGAGTTTCCGCTTGTCGAACATCCGCCGTTGCCGAAGAGCGAAGGCGTTGTGGTCCAACAGCCAATTCAGAACGTGATCATCAGCATCGGCTGGCATGGTCCGTCGATTGGTAAAGACAATCCGGCAACGTACGCCGCCGACGTTTTCTCGTTCATTCTGCGGCAGCCAAATTCACGATTTCAGCGAAACCTCGTGGACACCGGACTCGTGACCGGTGTGGATTTGAGTTATTACACGCAGCGCAACGTTGGGCCAATCATGCTGATTGCGCAAACCACTCCCGACAAAGCGCAAGCAGCGATCAAGGCGATGTACAACGAAGTCGCACATTTCAACGACAAGGATTACTACACCGAAGAAGAACTCGAAAGCGCGAAGGCTTTGCTCGAAGCCGACGATCTTTATTCACGTGAGAAACTGAGCGACTACACGCACACGTTGAGCTTCTGGTGGGCCTCGACCGGGCTCGAATATTTTCGTGGTTATCTGCCGCGGCTGCGAGCAACGTCGCGGGCCGACATCAGCCGTTACATCACCACCTACATTCAGGGCAAGCCGCACGTCGGCCTCGCCCTGTTGTCGAGTGATGCGCAAAGCAAGATCAAAATTCAAACGGAAGAGCTAATAGGTCAATGAAAGAACAGTTCAAGAGAATATTCAGCGCGTGGATTTTAATCACGGTTCTTGTTTTTGGCGCGAGTGATGCTTCGCACGCGACCCAACAGGGCAAAGGCCAGGCACAGGAAACTGTGCAGAGCGTCGTTGCGAAACAGGCGTCGCTCGTTAGCGAGTTTGATGTTAACGGTCTGAAGGTTTTGCTGAAACGGCGCGAGGGAAGTTTGACGGTCGCGGCGGGACTTTTTATTCGCGGCGGCTCGCAAAACATCAACGCGCAGAACGCGGGAATCGAATCGCTGATGCTCAGCGTGGCGACCGAAGCGAGTGCGAATTTTCCACGGGCGAAGATGCGCACTGAATTGGCGCGCATGGGCACCGTCATCGGCAGCAGTTCCAACAATGATTATTCGGTGCTGTCGCTCGGCACGACGCGCATGCACTTCGATCAGTCGTGGAAGATGTTTACTGACGTCGCGTTGCGGCCCGCGTTCACTAACGAAGACGTGTCGCTCGTGCAAAAACGAATGATCGTTTCGTTGAGTGACGACACTGACAGTCCCGATGTTTATTTGCAGCGGTTGCAGGATCGCGTTGCTTACGCCGGTCATCCGTACCTGAACAACACCGGCGGCACACCGGAGTCGGTCGGGAAACTCACGCCGGAAGATCTGCGCCGTTATCACACGAAGGTGATGGAAACGTCGCGGCTGTTGCTTGTGATCGTCGGTGATCTGAACCCGGCTGACGTGCAAAAAATGGTGGCGGATAGTTTCGGTAAACTGCCGCGCGGCGCTTACAAAGTGGAAGAACTGCCTGCTTTAGCGTTCCCGAAATCGACTGTAGAAGTCACACCGCGCGAACTCCCGACGAACTACATTCAGGGTTTGTTCACCGCGCCGTCGTTGACCTCGCCGGACATCTACGCGATGCGAGTTGCGAGTTCGATGTTGCGCGATCGCGTGTTTGAGGAAGTTCGTGTGAAGCGAAATTTGTCATATGCGCCCGACGCGTTTTTGCGAACGCAGGCGGCGAACGTTGGTGGACTTTACGTTACGGCGGTTGATGCGAATCAATCCATTCGCGTGATGCTGAATGAGATCGCGCGTTTGCAAACTGAACCGGTGAGCAACGACGACATTCACGCGGTGATCGGGCAATACCTGACGCAATATTATCTAGGCCAGGAGACGAATGCGGCGCAGGCGGGTGAGTTGGCGCAATATGAATTGATCGGTGGTGGCTGGCGTAACTCGGTGAATTTTCTGGAGAAACTGAGCGCGGTTACACCGGCTGACATTCAGCGCGTCTCGCAGAAATACATGCGCAACATTCGGTTTGTGGTGCTGGGAAATCCGAAAAGTGTAGATCCGACGATCTTTACCGGCCAAGCCGGATAAGAGCCACAGACGAACACAGAAAAACACGGACCAGCAAACAATCAATTCTGCTGGTCCGTGTCGTTTTTTCCCGTGTTTATCTGTGGCCTACATTGTCTCGCGAAGGTATTTCTCGTAGAGCTTCGGATCGAGTCGCTGCAACGTCCGCGCTTCTATCGCCGCCATCCCCGGATTCCCTGCTTCGTTATACGCGATCGCTAGGTTGTAGAACGTCTCCGCGTTATCCGGTCGCAAATCCTTCGCCGTCTCGTACGACTCAATCGCCTCACGCAAACGTCCCGCGTAGTAATAAGCATCGCCGAGCTTGTTGTGAATATCCGCATCCTCAGGTTTGAGTTGCAACGCCTGCTGATATGCGCGAATCGCTTCCTGACTCTTTCCCTGTTTCACTTTGCAATAGCCGACCTGCACCCATGCATCCGCGCGTTTCGGATTCTTGTTCACGGCGTTTTCAAAGTAGCCGACCGCACTGTCGTAGTTGCCCAGCCACAATGAATCCAAACCGTTGCGATACGAAGACTCGGCAACGTCGCCTTTGCCTTTCGCTGCGATATCCGTAAGCGGCTGTAATTTCCCGGCCCGCAACTGTCCCACACGCGCGGCGGCGATAGCGAGATTGATGTTCTGACCGTTCGTGACTTTAACAGTCACCACGCCGAGCACCTGTCCCTTCAAATTGAAAACCGGACTGCCGCTGTTGCCGTGCGAAATCGGGGCTGTGATCTGAATGATGCGATAGCTGTTGGGCACTTCACGCACCGCCGACACGATGCCGTCGCTCACCGAACCTTCGAGCTTCAGCGGATTGCCGATGACGAAGATCGGCTCGCCTTCGTCTGGCAGTTCGCGCGCGAGTTCGGTCACACGCGCCGGTTGCGGGGGCATATCGACGTTCAACAGAGCAAGGTCGCCTTCTTCGTCGATCGCGAGCGCACCGTTGACCGGATAGACCTTGCCTTTACCGTCAAGAGTCTTGATCTCCGCGCGTGCTGCGCCGCGAATGACGTGCAGGTTAGTGACGACCTGTCCCGGATTCAGAAAGAAACCGCTGCCGGTCATCAACGCTTCGCCAGTTGAATCGTATGTCGCGATTGCGACGACGGCGGGCTTCACTCGTTTGACGAGTGCTGGCAAGCTTTCCTGCGGCGCGGCTTGAATAGCGGACGCGAGTAGAAGCACCAATGCAAGGGGAACCAAACGGGGGAATATGCTCTTCTTCATGTCGTCAACACTCAAAAAGGGAGACACTTCCAAAGGAGACTTCGGTCCGTGATGGGGAATCGACGGCCAGGGGATCTCGCTGTCAGTGAAAAGAGTCGAGGCTCGATTGAGCCAGTCGGGGTTCCTGAAGTTACCCGTGCGCAACTTCAGTAGCGGCATATTAGCGCATGTCACACTTTTGTGAAAGTTCTTTGTGCGATCTATAACAAAAAGGCCGCGCCAAAAGGCACGGCCCAAAGTACTCAATGTTTCAAAAGCTATGGAACGATGTGAATCGTCGCGACGGGCGGTCCTGCCGGCGCTGCGCCGATTGCTGATTCCATAGTCAACAACAGTCCAAAGTCCGCCAACGCCGTTTCAGTCTTGAATTCGGCTTCGTTACGGCCTCCGGTGTTCACCACTTCGCCGAGTTTCTGATACGTGCCATCAGCTCCAACGGCCCACGCGATAAATTTCTGACCCGCAGGCGCTTCCTTCAGGTCATGAAACCTCATGCGCACTTCGGTCGGCTTGTCCTTGTGCGGCGTGATGAACACGTTCGCACGCGCACCGGTCAAAGCACCAGTGAAATCAACTTTGATTTTCGTGTCGTCGCCTGTTTTCAGGGTCGGAACGCCCAGCAGCGGAGCAGTGTAGGTTCCGGCTACGGTCGTAGTCGGAGCCGCAACAGCTGCTACTTTCTCACCTGACGGATTCTGTGCCACTGGCACTACGGCATAACCTTCAGGCACCGCGCTTCTGAAGAATATCTTGGTGTTTGGATCGTACGCAGTCAGCGCCGTTTCCGGCGAAGCAATCAACATGAATTTGCTCAACGGCGTCGTGGTCGCTAACGTGCCCACGCCATTGCTGATCGCGACCGGCCCGAGTGCGGTGATCGCGCCCGTGTCGTCGACCGCATACAAGGTCAACGCGGAAACGTCTGCCGGTACGTTCGTCAGATTGAGTTTGATTCTGGTTCCATCGTCGTCACGCAGAATGGTCGCCACACCCTTGGCGCCCTGGATAGTGACTGGATTGAGCGTCAGCGTTACTTCTTTCTTCGCTGGATATTCGATAATCGTGTACGTGCCGTCGGGATTTTGTACTGTCTTGGTAACGGTAGTAGTAGTTTCCTGAGCGAATGCGAGTGCTGATAGCGCCAGCGTAAGAGCCACCGCAGCCAGGACACTCGAAACCTGCTTGTTCATCAGTTGTACCTCCCTTGTGTCTAATCAATCGCGATTAATTGTCGGGGGGAACGATGTCGGGAGACGCCACAGGCGTATCAACCTCAAGTTTCGCAACCTTTATGCCGTTTAGTCTTACGGTTTTTAGCGGGAAAGTGTGAGTGATGAAGGGGTTTGTGCGAAACAGAACAATACACGGCTGTACTGCTATTGGGAGATGACAAATATCACGAGAACGGACGATTTAGTGGCAAAATCCGTACTCTTGCGCGACTTTCGTCAAGAATTATTAGCGCTCCGGTCTCAAGTGAAGTCTGGTGTTGTCGTAAGCTGCTGATAACGGTTCGTTCCAGATGGGTAGGAGTTACATCCTGAGTACGAACTTGAATAACACTCGGACTAATGGTTTGGGTCAACGCCAGCAGCGCACCAAAGTCTAAATCGTGAGTAAAGACGATGTACTCGTTCTCACGCGCCCAGTTCATCAACAAACTATCTGGCGCGCGAGGGTCGCCAATCGTGGACCAGTGGACTGCGTTGATTCCATGACGGAGAAACACCTCAACCCAAACGGGCGAGAGATTCATGTCAACGAGGATGTTCATCCCGAAACTAAGGGCAGTTCGACCTCTTCAGTGCGCCAAGCAGCGTATGCGAGTGCTTGCTGCAAGTCTTCCTCTTCAAGATAGGGATAGAGTTCCAGTATCTCCTTCGAAGAGCGCCCTGATGCCAAGAGACCCACAATGGTCCCAACAGTGACGCGGAGGCCACGAATGCAAGGCTTTCCACCCATGACGTTAGGGTCGAACGTGATTCTGGTAAGGTGCTTCATGTTCAGATTATAGGTGAGGACCTAAACTCGCACTAATACAACGCGCTTACAGTTCAATAAGCCTTCAACTCGGCGATCGCTTTCGCCACATCCGCGGGCTGGGGGAGGATGGCGTCCTCGAGTTGGGGGGCGTAGGCGACGAAGGTGTCGAGGGCGCAGACGCGCTTTACGGGAGCGTCGAGGTATTCGAAGAGTTCGGCTGCGATGCGCGCGGCGATCTCGGCGCCGTAGCCGAAGGAAAGTGAATCTTCGTGCGCGACGATCACACGGTTCGTGCGTTTGACTGATTCCGCGATCGCGTTCCAATCATAAGGAACGAGACTACGCAGATCGATTACTTCGACACTCGTGCCTTCCTGTTCAGCCTGCTTGGCTGCGACCAGCGAACGCTGGACCAAAGCGCCGTAAGTAATGATCGTCAGGTCTTTGCCTTCGCGAACTTTCTTCGCCTTGCCAAACGGGATCATGAACTCGTCGCCAGGATAGGCCGACTTGTTGTACGCCTGACGATAAAGATGCTTGTGTTCGAGAAAGAGAACCGGGTCGTCGGAACGAATCGCGGTGCGCAGCAGCCCATTCGCGTCGAGTGCGTTTGACGGATAGATCACACGCAGACCGGGAATCTGCGTAAAGGTCGAGACTCCTGACTGCGAGTGATAGACTGCGCCGCCTTTCAAATAACCACCAACCGGCACACGCATCACCACAGGCGACTTCCAGTCACCACCCGAACGCCAACGCATCAGCGCCAGTTCATTCCGAATTTGGTGCATCGCGGGCCAGATGTAATCGAAGAACTGAATCTCGACAACGGGTTTCAATCCGCGCGTCGCAAGGCCAATCGCACGGCCTACAATATTCGCTTCGGCCAAAGGCGAGTTGAACACGCGCGCGCCGCCAAAGTTTCGTTGCAAGTTAGCGGTGACTTTGAAAACGCCGCCTTTGCCTTTCACCGTTTCCAGATACTGCTCGCGCGAACAGTCAGCCACGTCTTCGCCAAACACGATGATGCGTGGATCGCGCGCCATCTCCGTGTGCAACGTGCGATTGATCAGATCGACCATCGTGCCGGGATTGCCCGAGAGTTGCACCTGGTCTTCTGTGTCGAATTCTTTCGAGGTTGGATCGACGTCAGGCGAGAACACAAACTTCGTCGCAGTGTCCTGCGCGGGTTGCGGACTCGCAAGCGCGATGTCTGCCGCTTCGTTCACTGCCGCGTCGGCCTCGTCTTTGATCTGTTGCAAACCTTCCTGATCGATCACACCGGAGTCGATCAGTAACGCGCCAAAGCGTTTCACCGGATCGCGTTCGGCATCGCTGGCCCGCTCTTCGTCAGGCCGGTAAAGCTTTTCGTCATCAGAAAGCGAGTGTGAATAAGGACGAATCACTTTCGCATGGACCAATGCCGGACCTTCGCGGTGACGGCAGTAATCAACCGCGCGGCGCATCGTTTCCAGCGACTCGATCACATCAGTGCCATCGCAACGCTGAATGTAAAGCCCCGGAAAACCCTCAACCAAACGCGACACATCGCCGCCCGCAGTCTGCACTTCCACCGGAACACTGATCGCGTAACCGTTGTCTTCAACCAGAAACACCACCGGCAACTTCAAATTGCACGCCGTGTTCAGCGCTTCCCAAAATTCACCTTCACTCGTTGTGCCTTCGCCGACGGAAACGTAAGTCACTTCATCGTCGTGAAAACCTTTGACGCGCTTTTGCAACTCAGGAATTAACTGAAAACGAACAGCAGCTTCAGCACAACCGACCGCTTGCAGCAGTTGTGTTCCTGTCGGCGATGACTGCGAAACGATGTTGAGTTTCTCGTGACCCCAGTGCGACGGCATCTGGCGTCCGTGTGAATTCGGATCTGCTTCGGCACCAACGGCCGACTGCAACATCTCGAGCGGCGTCATGCCAAGCTGCAAACAGAGCGCGCGGTCGCGATAGTACGGATAAAACCAGTCGTAAGCCGGTTTCAAAACCACACCGGCCGCGGCGAGTATCGCCTCATGTCCGGCGCCGCTGATCTGAAAGAAGATTCGATTTTGCCCCTTGAGCTGGATCTCTTTGTCGTCGAGTCGGCGCGAGAGATACATCGTGCGATACATCTCGAGCAGCAGTTTGTGATCCGGTAACTGCTCTTCCACGGCTTGCGCCGTCAAGTCCATCGAATCAGCCGAATCTTCCGAGTCTGATTTTCTAACCAGCTTCAAAACTTTGGTGTCAGTCTTCATAGTTACCCGCCAGCGTCATGCGGTATTCTTCGGCCATCCCGGGATGCCCGTGGCGTTGCGCCGTTTCGATGCCGCGCTCATACGCCGCGCGCGCCTCGTCGCGTTTGCCGAGCCGTTCGTACGCGCTCGCCAACATACCGAATGCATTTCCCTCGTCGTCAACCTTTTCGAGATAACGGTGCAGCATTTCGATCAAATCGTTATCACGGCCAGCCTTCTCATATTCTTTAGCCAGACCAAAAAGCACACTTGTATTGCTCGGGTCGGTGGCTAACATTTGTTCGAACACTTCGATGCGACTCATTTTCCGATAATCAACTTGGCGATCGTTTGCAACTGCATGTTTGAAGTGCCCTCGTAGATCGCGCCGATCTTCGAGTCGCGCCAGTATTTCTCAACCGGATAATCCTTCACGTAACCGTAGCCGCCGTAGAGTTCGATGGCCTTCGAACTGACACGCTCGGCGACGCGCGAAGAATAAAGCTTCGCCATCGCGGCTTCCTTCACGAAGTTTATACCCGCGTCTTTCATGCGCGCGGCGTTGTAAACCATCAAACGCGCGGCTTCGAGCTCGGTCGCCATCTCCGCGAGTTGAAACTGAACGCCTTGAAACTGATTGATCGACTTCCCAAACTGCTGCCGCTCAGCCGTGTAAGCCAACGCGCTTTCCAACGCGCCCTGCGCGATACCGATCATCTGCGCGCCGATTCCGATGCGGCCTTCGTTCAACGTTTCGATCGAGATCTTGTAGCCCTTGCCTGCTTCGCCGAGTACGTTTTCTTTTGGCACCTGGCAATCTTCGAGAATCAACTCGACTGTTGATGACGCGCGAATGCCGAGTTTGTTCTCCTTTTTACCGATCGAGAAACCGGGAAAACTCTTCTCGACGATGAAAGCGGTGATGCCTTTGTAACCCGCTTCCGGATTCATGTTCGCGAACAGCACGAAAATCTCGGCTTCAATGCCGTTTGTAATCCAGAGCTTGCGGCCGTTGAGCAGGTAGTGATCGCCTTTATCCACCGCGCGGGTTTGCATTGCGAAAGCGTCTGAGCCGGAACTGGGTTCGCTCAGTGCGTAGGCGCCGACGTGCTCGCTCGCGAGTCGCGACAGGTATTTTTGTTTCTGCTCGTTTGTGCCCCAACGAATGAAGGCGTTGTTCACGAGCGTGTTCTGCACGTCGACAAACACGCCGACGGACGCGTCAACGCGCGAGAGTTCTTCCACGGCGAGAATGGCGGTGAAAAAATTGGCGCCCGCGCCGCCGTACTCTTCCGGCGTTTCGATGCCCATCAAACCGAGGTCGAAACAGTGCTTGATGACGGCCGGATCGAGTTTCGCGGCCTCGTCCATGTGTTCGACGCGCGGGCGAATCTCGCCCTCGGCAAACTCGCGGACGCTGGAGCGAAACATCGTCTCATCTTCGGAGAGCGTGGTAAGCGGAATAGCTGATGCTTGCGCTAGAGCTGTTTGTGATTGACTCATGTGTGTAATGTTAGTTATGCCGGACTCAAAATGAACGTAGCATCATAATCGAGCCGCGAAGCTTCCCGCAAAGGCATCCACAGATTACACAGATTTTTATCCACAGATTACACAGATTTTATCCACAGATCACACGGATTTGGCTGAAACAATCTGTGTGATCGGTGGATGTGGTACCGTACCCCGATGGCCGTTGAAAGTCCGAAAATTGATTCCGGTGAGCGCGGCGCTCGTCGCAGTAGATTTGCGCCACTTGGAATCATATTTGGCCTGCTTGGACTGTTGTTGTTCGCCTATTTCGTGCGGCGCGCCGGCATCGGCGAGATCTTTTCGAACATTCAACGTCTCGGCGCCGGTTTTCTGCTCATCCTCGCGATCTCCAGCACACGTTACATCGTTCGCGCACTCGCCTGGACGCGCTGCGTCGAACGCCCGCATCGACTCCCGTTTCGCGATGCAGTGCAGGCGCGTTTGATGGGCGACGCACTCGGCAACATCATCCCGTTTGCGAGTGTCGCGGTGAGCGAGCCGTCAAAGGCGGTGTTTGTGAAAGATCGCGTGCCGGTGATCGTCGGCTTGTCGGCGCTGGCGATCGAAAATATCTTCTACGCGCTGTCAGTCGCGCTATTCATCTGCGCGGGCACGGCGACGCTGTTGCTCAGTTTTACTTTACCGAAAGCTCTGCGTTACGCGAGCATCGGCGCGCTGATTACGACGCTCGTCATCATTCCCGCTGGTTATTTTTTACTCCGCAGTCAGACGAAGTTTCTGAGCGGCGCGCTGCGATTTTTCGGGCGCTTCGGAGTCGCGCCGAATCTGGTCGCGAAGATCCTGCCGCGTGCGGAAACACTTGAAGAACGCGTCTACGGTTTCTACGGACGCAATCGCGGAAGCTTTCTTTCAATCTTTGCGCTGGATATGTGTTTTCATCTGGCAGGCATCGCGGAGATTTACACGACGTTGTGGTTTATCAGTCCGGTGGCGCCGACGTTGCGACAGGCGTTCATACTCGAGTCAGTGAATCGCATCATCAACGTCGCTTTTAAATTCATTCCGCTAAGGGCAGGTGTTGATGAAGGCGGGACGGGTCAAGTGTCGAAGGTTTTGGGTTTTGCGAAGGGAATTGGGGAAACGCTCGCGATCATTCGCAAAGGCCGCGATCTCTTCTGGACCGGAGTAGGGATTTTGCTGATCTGGAAAAAGGGCTTTTCGCTCAGCAGTCTTTCCGACGACGACTCTACTCGTACGCCAACGCGTTAACCGCATCGAGATTCGACGCACGCCACGCCGGATACAACGCGCCGAGCACACCGCCAATCAATCCAATCGCCGCCGCGACGATCGCCCACGTCCAGCTATATTCAAAGACGAGCCCGTACGCGCGATGAATCAGAAATCCGGCCACGATTGAAACCGCAAAGCCTGCCACCAGCCCGATCAGGCTGATCAGAATCGCTTCCTTCTCGATGATTCCCACGATGTAACCACGCGACGCGCCCATCGCTTTCAGGATGCCAATCTCGCGCGTGCGTTCCGTGATTGTCGTGTACATCGCGAGCATCACGACCAGCGCGCTCACTACCGCCGCCAGCCCTACCAGCACACGCAGAAAAACGCCGAGATAAGGAATGCTCTTTTCAAAACTCGTAAAGACGTCCCTCGTCGGTTGGATCGTGTTGCCCGGCAGTTCCTGGTCGATACGTTTCGCCATCGCCTCAACCTGATCGGAATCGCGGAGCTTCAGAAAAATAAACGTACACTTGCCGGTGGCTTCGAGCGCTTCCTGCATCGCAGCGAGCGACATCTTCACGCGCGCGCCTGACTCCGGCGAGTAAATTCCGACGATGCGATATTCCTTCGTGCCGAGCGTTTTGATCGGGTCGCCAATGTGCAGGTTGTTATTGCGCGCCTTGGTTTCGTCGATCACGACCTCGTTTGTGTTTTGCGGACTGCGGCCTTCCAACAGACTGAGCCCGTTCATGTTTGCGTAAGCATCCCAATCGACGCCGTCGATCTGTTCGATACCGATGCCGCCCGAGCCTTGCGAGAAGTGACGAATCACTGGCAGCGCTTCTTCTACGCCGTCGATGGCTTTCAGACGATCGACGTAGCGCGTGTCGAGATTGGCGGTGGTCGACGTTAACTGCACCGCGCCGGGACGCATGAAAATAAGCTCGGCGCGAACGTTGCTGGCGCGACGTTGGAGGTCATTTGACATGCCGCGTGCGAGACCCGTGAACAGCATCACAAGAGCGACGCCCAGCGCGATTCCCGCGACGCTCACCAGCGTGCGTATTGGTCGTTGACGAATATTTGAGGTAACTAGATTGTCCAAGCGCAATAAACTTCCGGCACGAGCCATCCACAGATTACACAGATTTAATTCACCATCTGTGTAATCTGTGGATGGATACCATAAGGCATTTTGGTCTAAGCTAACAACTGAGCCATGAAGAAGCGTTCACCATTTATCCACTCGTTCCTGACCCTGGTGCTGTTGCTGACGCTTGTTTTAGTAGCGCGCAGCTTCGTCCCGGACCGCGTTCAGATCACGATCCTCGGCACGACCGACCTGCACGGCAACATCAATCCGATCGACTACTACACCAACAAACCCGACAACCGCGGACTTGCGAAAGTCGCCACACTCATCAAGCGCATTCGCAAAGAACATTCCAACGTGTTGCTCATTGATTCAGGCGACACGATCCAGGGCTCGCCGCTCGAGTCGTTTCACGGACGCAAGAACAACGGACCAGTCGATCCGATGATGCTCGTGATGAACTCTTTGAACTACGACGCGATGACGGTTGGCAATCACGAGTACAACTTCGGTCTCAAGGTCCTGGAGAAAGCCCGCGGCGAAGCAAGCTTTCCGTGGCTTTCCGCAAACACGTACGACATCGCCAAGCAGCAACCACATTACAAACCTTACATCGTGAAAGAAGTCGCCGGCGTGCGCATCGGCATTCTTGGTTTGACGACGCCGGGCGTGCCGAACTGGGACAATCCGCCGAACTACGCCGGACTCGAATTTCACGAACCCGTCAGCGAAGCGCGCAAGTGGGTCCCGATCCTGCGCGACAAGGAAAAGGCTGACGTCGTAGTCATCGCTATGCACATGGGACTCGGCGAAGATCTGCGCACCGGTGAAGTGAGTCCCGGGCAAGTTGGCCACGAAAACGAAGCGATCACGATCGCGAAAGAAGTCCCCGGCGTTGACGTTATTTTCATGGGCCACACGCATCGCGAGGTGCCGTCGCTTTACATCAACGGCGTCCTGCTCACACAGGCAAACTATTGGGGCAAGAATCTCGCGCGCGCGGATATTTACTTACAAAAGACGGTGACCGGTGGTTGGCGTCTGTACGCGAAGTCCGCGCGCACGTTTCCCACCGACGACAAAGTAGAACCCGACCCGGAAGTCACTAAACTCGCCGAACCCTACGACAACGAAACCCAGGGCTGGCTTGCGAAAGTTATCGGCCAATCCGCGGAAGAATTGACCGCGAAGGAAGCGCGATTCCGCGACACAGCGATTCTCGATCTGATTCAGAAAGTGCAACTCGAAGCGGGCAAAGCGGACGTGTCGATGGTTGCGAGTTTCAATGCCGAAGCGCGGATCGCGAAAGGTCCGGTGAGCGTGCGTGATATCGCCGGGCTTTACGTTTACGAAAACACGCTGGTCGTGCTCGAAGTCACCGGTCAACAGTTGAAAGACGCGCTCGAACACTCGGCCAAGTATTTCAAAGCCTACGTTCCCGGCAAGCCCGCGTCGGATTTAGTCGACGAAAAAATTCCCGCGTACAACTTCGACATCGCCGAAGGCGTCACCTACGACCTCGACATCACGAAGCCCGTGGGCCAGCGAATCCAGAACCTGCGATTTCGCGGCCAGCCGCTTTCGCCTACCCGAAAGCTGCGCTTGGCGACGAATAACTATCGCGTTAATGGCGGTGGTGGGTATACCATGTACAAGAACGCGCCAGTCGTCTATCGTTCGAGCGAAGAGATTCGCGAGTTGATTATTGACTGGCTCGAGAAAAACAAAACGGTTCCCGTCAAACCAAACAACAACTGGCGCCTCGTGCCTAAACTAGACATGACTACAGAATCCTCAAGATAGAGTTTCCTGTCGATCATGTGAATCCTGTCAAAGGCGATGCCTCGACTTGCAGCCATTTCAGGCAAACTGAAGGGGGCGATCTTCACGCTTAGCGAAGACGCGCTCGTCATTGGTCGTGAGACTGCTGCGAATCTGTGCCTCGCGGACGCTTCTGTTTCCCGCCGTCATTCAAAGATCGAAAAGAAAGACGAACAGTTCGTCATCACCGATCTCGAAAGTCTCAACGGTACGTTCATCAACGACGTCCCCGTCCGCACGCGCGTGCTCGAACACGGCGACCGCGTGCGCATCGGCGATTCGCAGTTCGTTTTTCTGACGCAGGACGGCGATGCGGCTTCGAAGTCGAGCGAGGTCACGATTGACGAAGTGCAGATCGTGACCGGGCCGACGGTCCAGGTGCGACTCGACGAAGCGGTTTACCAGATGGAACAGAACCTGGGCGCGTT
Source organism: Pyrinomonadaceae bacterium (assembly GCA_035276425.1). GTDB lineage: Bacteria > Acidobacteriota > Blastocatellia > Pyrinomonadales > Pyrinomonadaceae > PSRF01. The sequence continues at coordinate 211 of DATELP010000125.1, read as the reverse complement.
GATGAAAGTCTCGACGGCGATCAACGCGATTCGCGGTCTCGACTCATTGCTAGAACGTCTGCTCGAACTGCTCTACGAAGTCGTGCCTGCGCAACGCGGCGCGATCCTGCTCGCAAGCGGCGATTCGTTCGATAATGGTTTCGTTTTCGGACTCGATCGCGCGCACGGAAAGAACCAGCCCGTTAACGTGAGCCGCACGATCGTGCAACAG
>DATELP010000124.1:0-9642 GCA_035276425.1 Pyrinomonadaceae bacterium | reverse complement strand
GTCGCGCAGTTACATAAAGGCCGAAAACAAAGAGAACGAGTACGATCCCGATTACAAATTGATCGAAAATGAAGTCAGTGCGGGTCAACTCACGACCGATCAGGAGGGTCAAGCTACTTACAACTTTTCGATTCAAGGCGCGGGCAGTTTTTCGATCAAGACCATCGTTCAGGAAGGCGATCGGCATTACACATCGCTCAGCGGTTTCATCTGGGTGGCAAACGAAACTGACACCGCGTCTCCTTACTGGTCCTCGTACTACCAGGAATCGAGTATCAAGCTCGTGCCTGACAAGAAGTCGTATCGCGCCGGCGAGACCGCGCACGTGCTCGCGCTCTTGCCGAAAGAAGGCGCGAACCTGCTCGTCACGACCGAACTCGACAACGTGATGTCCGCGCGGCACGTGCGCGTGCCCGGACGCACGGTGGTTCTCGACGTACCGATACAAGCGAACTACGCGCCCAATGTTTTTCTCAACGTCACGTTTGTTCAGAACGGTGACATGTTCACCGGCGATCAGCGGCTCGTCGTACCGGCACGCGACAAGCTGCTGAATCTCGAAATCATTCCCAACAAGCAGGAGTACAAGCCACGCGAAACAGCGTCGTACACGGTTCTCGCGCGCGATGCTGACGGCGCGCCGGTGCGTGATGCGGAAGTGAGTCTCGGTGTGGTTGACGAAGCGATCTACAGCGTCTCGCCCGATTACACCAGCAACATCCGCCAGCACTTCTACGGCATGCGTTACAACTCGGTGCAGACGCATCTCTCGGTGGCTTACTGGTTCCGAGGCTTTGCTGGCGACAAGCCGTTGGACCTCGCGAGCACTAAACCTTCATACCAGCTCGCCGATTTCAAGAACGAAGGCCAGCAAGTGCAGCCGATGATCAGGAAAGAGTTCAAAGACACGGCTTACTGGCAACCGGCGGCAGTCACCGGCAACGACGGGCGAGCGACGGTGAAGTTTCGTTTGCCCGACAACCTGACCACCTGGCGCGCGACCGCGCGTGCCGTGACGAGCGACACACGCGTTGGCGTGAGCAGCGCAAAAGTGATCTCACGCAAAGACGTGATTCTGCGGCTCGAAACACCGCGCTTTATCACGCAGGGCGACACGGTCACGCTTTCCGGCATCGTCCACAACTATCTGAAGCAGGCGAAGTCAACACAGATTTCCATCGCGGTGAACGGCGCGCAGTTGGTTGGACCAGCGCAACAGACAGTGACGATAGATCAGCAAGGCGAACATCGTCTCGACTGGCAAATCTCAGCGTCGCAAACCGGTCAGGTCACGCTGCTCGCGAAGGCTCTGACCAACACGGAATCTGATGCGGTCCAATTGACGCTCGACGTGGTGCCGCGCGGATTGCACGAAACGAAAGTCGAGCGCTGGGTTACGACGGACGACACTGCCGAGCAGCAGTTCTCGCTCGAGATTCCCGCGGACGCGGATCTGAACTCACGCCAGTTGCGCGTCGAAGTCGCGCCATCGATCGCGGGCACTTTGTTTGGCGCACTCGATTATCTGACGACGTTTCCTTACGGCTGCACCGAGCAGACGATGTCGAGCTTTCTACCGAACATCATCGTCTCCCGCACGCTGAAGGAGTTTCGTTCGACGTCGATTCGCAACGACAACGATCTCAAGCAAAAGGTAGAAAAAGGACGCGATCGTCTCTATGCGTTTCAGCACGAAGACGGCGGTTGGGGTTGGTGGAAGAACGATGAATCCGATCCTTACATGACGGCTTATGTGGTCCACGGACTCACACTGGCGAAACAAGCCGGCTTCGAGATCGACGACGGACGCCTCACGCGCGGACGCGAAAGACTGCAAGGCATGCTCGATTCGCCCGTCAAGGGACTCGAAGTCGATTCAAGCACGCGTGCGCTCATGATCTACGCGCTTGCGGTAAGCGGCGGTGTCGACAACCGTTACCTCGAACGGCTGTTCACCGAACGTCAGAACCTGCAACCGTACGGCCGCGCGATGCTCGCGCTTGCGTTGTCAGCACAGAAGATGGACCAGCGTGCTGCTGAAGTTGCCGGCGAGATCGAACAAACTGCACAGGTCGGCAAAGGGATTGCGTTCTGGGAAACAAAACGCACCATTTATAGCGGCTTCAGCGACCTGGATCGAACCGAAGGAACAGCGATGTCGTTGAAGGCGCTCGTGCAGCTCAAACCGCAGAGTTCATTACTGCCGCTTGCGGCTCGCTGGTTAGTCGCCGAGCGAAAGAATGGTTTCTACTGGAATTCGACCAAAGACACGGCCTTCGCGATCTACGGACTGATCGACTACGTGAAAATCAGCCGCGAACTGACGCCTTCATACGATCTGGAAGTCTACGTGAATGGCGAGACGGTCGTTGCCGAACACATCAGCGACGCGAGTGCGGCGCAAACGTTTAACCTGCACCGCAAAGGCTCCGCGGTCGGCGCGACGAACCAGATTCGCATCGTCAAACGCGGCAAGGGCACGGTCTATTTCTCAAGCGCGGTTGAGTATTACACCAACGACGACAACGTAGCAGCGCGTGGTTCGTCTGAACTGAGCGTGAGCCGCGAATACTACCGCCTCAAACTCGAACAAGTTAATTACAACCTGAAATGGACCACAGTGCCTTTGACCGGTGAGATTCATTCCGGCGATCTGCTCGTGGTGAAACTGCGGATTAATGGTCAACCGGCTCGCCGTCTCATGGTGGAAGATCCGATTCCCGCGGGCGCCGAGCAACTCGATTCCGTCGGCAATCTCATTCTCGACACCACCGATACGTCGTGGACCGATTGGTACAGCTCGCGGGAGTTTCGCGATCGGCGCACGGTGTTCTTTCTCGATGAGTTCGACGGTAGCACCACGTTCCAGTATGCGCTGCGCGTGCAGGTGCCCGGTGATTTTGTAGTCGCGCCCGCGCGGGTGGAGTTGATGTACGAGCCGTGGAAGAACGCGAACACGGCGACCGGGCGGTTTACGTTCCTTAATTAAGAGCCACTCTTGTGCCTTTTTGTGGCGAATGATGGTGGAGGTTTCGAAAATGTTTGTTCAAGCGATACGAACTGAGTTGACGGCGATACGGCTGCTGTTTAGCAGCAAGTTGACGTTGCTGTTGCTGGTGTTGATTTACGGCGCTTTGCTGGGCGCAGGTTATCTCTTTGTGAGCACGCGCGAGGCGACGATCGCACAATTGGTAGTGACGTTCGTCCTGGTTATCGCTGCTCCGGTGCTGTTCTTTGCGCTGCAAGCGGTGAGCGTCAACTACGTGAGTGGTGGAACCACGGTTAAGAGAACGGTCTACGATTCACTGCGGCTGATCGCAGTGAGTTTGCCACTAATCGTTTTGACGGCGCTGGCGTTCTATGGACTCGGAAAAATCGATTCGCACCAGACAGTTGTGACTGCGGTTCGTTATCTGTTGGTGGGTTTGATCGCGCCGCTACTGGCTATTCAACTTTGGCGAGCTGCCAGTCACGACGGCTTGAGTTCCCTGTTACGACGGCTTCACCATCTCGCGCTCAGAGCTTTCGCGCCACAATCGGTGTTTGTCTACAGCTTGGGAATTCTCTTCTTCCTGGTGGCGCCCTATTTACTCATCTTCCACACCACACAGACCGAACGAGCCTGGTTGGAAGTTTCGCTGTTGGTAGTCCGGTTAGCCGTGAGCGCACTGTTGATACTGTTTGGCTGGGTCACCACCGTTGGGACGCTAACGCTTCTTAGCAAAAACAGATGCTAATCCGCGTCTTAACATTCGTTTTGATCTCTGCCGGTTTACTCTCGCTAGCGTTCCTGCGAAAGGAAACTGCAACTGTTCACGATCTTCAAACCGTGGCAGAGACGGCCCTCGGCGATCGCGAAGGCGCGATCGTCATCATCGATCCACAAACCGGACGCGTCCGCGCCGCTGTGAATCCCGAGCTAGCGTTTGAGCGCGCGTTTTCTCCCGGCTCGACAATCAAACCCTTTACTACGCTCACCGCTTTACGAGCCGGCATCATCGACGAAAACTCACGCACGCGTTGCCGCGAGAAATATCAGCACGACGACTACACAACGGTCTGTTCTCACCCGCGCGATCTTCCGCCACTCGATCCGGCCGAAGCGATCGCGTATTCGTGTAACTACTACTTCGCGACCACCGGGGAACGAATTTCTTCAAGTCAGTTTGCACAAACGCTCACAAACTTCGGTTTCAATCGCATCACGCAAGCCAGATGGCAACCGTACAGCGCCATCGGCGAAGGCGAGTTTGTTCAAGTCACGCCGATGCAACTGCTACTCGCCTACACCGCGCTGTTCAATGGCGGACGTTTATTCGACGAGAAATCCGGTTCTACTAACGTGTCGATCTCCGCTGCCGAACGCGCAATCCTGCTCGAAGGCATGCGCGGCGCGATCAAATACGGCACGGCCGAGAAAGCAAACCTCGATTCACTACACACATACGTCATCGGCAAAACCGGAACCGCCACGCCGCTTCACGGCTTTCGTTCGCAAGGCTGGTTCGTCGGTCTCGCGTTCGCTCCCAACAAACCACCCGACGCGCAGAATCTCCAACTCGCCGTCGTGGTCTACTTGAAAAACAGCCACGGCTCCGACGCCGCACAAGTCGCAGCGCCACTATTCAAGACTTCCGTGAAAGAGTCTGTGCCAATCCGTGTTTCCCAAACCGACGTCAATGTGGACGGCACACGTTTACCGCTCGAAGACTACGTCGCACACGTGCTCTCAGTCGAAGCAAGCACCGACGATCAACCTGAATCATTAAAAGCTTTAGCGACTGTAGTTCGCACTTACGCACTCAAAAACCTCGGACGCCACAAAGACCAGGGCTACGACTTCTGTCACACCACACATTGCCAACGCTTCGAACCGACCGCTCCAACACCAGCAGCCGTCAACGCCGCCCAACAAACAACCGGCCTGACACTACGTGACGATCGCAACGCAATCGCGGAGACTTATTTCAGCGCCTCATGCGGCGGCATGACCTCAAACCTCAAAACACTGTGGGGCGCACCCGCGCCGCAATACTTGTCAGGCGTTCGCGACGACTACTGCCACGCCGGCGCAAACAGTCACTGGACCGACGTGATCTCATCCGAACGCATGCTTACCGCTCTACGCAGCGATCCGCGGACAGACGTCGGCGAAACAATTCGGGAACTAATCGTCTCGCGGCGCGATCAAACAGGCAGGGCCGAACTCGTTTCGATTACCGGCCGGCAAAAACGCGTGATAAACGGTTGGGAATTCAAACTGATCGTCGGCCGCGCGCTTGGTTGGAACGTGTTGAAGAGTTCGCGTTTTACGATCTCGCGCTCCGGCTCGGCGTTTGTATTTCACGGCACGGGCTTCGGACATGGCTTGGGTCTATGTCAGGAGGGAGCGCACGAGATGGCACAGCGCGGATACAACTTTCGCCAGATACTCGCGAAGTATTTTCCGGGCGCGAACGTTGGGCCACAAGTCCGTATGACTTCCCGGCGCAGTTCACACTTTACCGTTCAATCCACGGACGGCGATGAGGTCGAACGAATACTCAAACTGCTCGAGTCCACACGGAGTACGCTGGTGAACCGTCTTTCGGCGGCAGGGATTGAAGCAAATTTGCCGGACGTGGAAATCGTCATCAACAAAACCGCCGGCGACTTCGTAGGTCGCACCGGCGTGCCGGCATGGGCGGCAGCCGCAACCCGCAACAACCGCATCGAACTGCAACCCGTCTCCCTGCTCAAACAACGCGGAATTCTCGAAACAACCCTGCGACACGAACTCGTACATGTATTCATCGACGCGGTCGGCGGCAAACAAACACCGCGCTGGCTCGCTGAAGGATTCGCTCTTTACATCGCCGGTGAAGGAAAACTGCTCGAACGTTTTGCGAAAGGTCCCGCACTGTCTCCAAACGATCTCGAACGCAAGCTCGCTGCGGTGAAGTCGGCTGACGAGATGAAAGCGGCGTATGCGGCGGCTTACAAAACGGTGCGCGATCTGGTTCGTGTCGAGGGCGAAAATAAGTTATGGCAACGGGTGGCGCAGCGAAGCTATGATGTGACTGCCACCGCAAGGTGAGGCTATTTCAAAATGAATCTCCTCCAACTCCCACTCGCTTACCTATTAATAATATCGATCGTCGCGGTTCCGGTTGCCGGTCAACACAGACGCCGTGGCTCGCAGAAGACTCCCGCTAAAACGCCAGCCACTGCCACGAAAAAACCAGACGCTCCCGCGCCAACGCCAACGCCTACTCCGGAACCCGCGACACCAGTAACCTTCGACACGCTGCTGGCTGCTGACACTTACAAGGTGTACGGCGAGATCCGCGGCGCCGGACAGTTGGTCCGTTCCAGCGCCGCCACCGACGTACTCGATCCGATCCTGAGACTCGGTGGCCCGCCAAGCGAGTTTGTCGACGTGGTTAACTTCCTGAAGTCGCACGCAGACGAGATGATGACGTCGCGAATGATGGTCGCCGGGTGGCCTACGGCCACGGATGTTCCGATGATGGTGATCGCGATCGAGTTCCCGTCGAGCGAAGAGGCGACGAAGTTTGAATCGCAAGTTGATGGCGTCCTGACAAAGGTTCTCCCACCGCGGAGTGCTCCCACACCGTTAGACGATACGGATGTACCACGAAAGCCGGCTGAGACTACGCCGTCAACGCCAGTGCCCAGTTACTACTTGCAACGCGCTGATTCGCTGGTCCTTTTCTCGCCGACGCCGCTCCAACTGAAAAAGCTGCGACCTAAAGGCAGCAAACTGCTCTCTGAAGATCCAAACTTCCAAACGGCCTACAACCGCTTCAGCTCCGAACCGATCTTCGTCTACGTAGACATCGCGTCGATTCAAAAGGAAAGCGAACAACGCGAAAAGCAAAGAGCGGAAGAATGGAAGAAAGAGCAGGAAGCGCAAAAAGCCGCCGAGGAAAAACAGAAAGCCGAACCACTCGAATTAAGCGAAGAAGAAAAAGCCGCGGAGATGGTGGATATAACTCCCGAACCATCACCGGAAGTCCCGACGCCGGAGCCGGAAGTCACGCCACCAACCGACGCGCAGGTACTCGGTAACGCGCTCTCAGGTTTGCGTAACAATCTGATGGGCATGACTTCGACAATGCCCCACGCTCTCGGAATCGGTTTTTCACCCGATAGTGAATCGTTCGACGTGCGCGTGTTGATGATCGACGGGGCCGGCGAACAAAGCGATCCGATTCCCATCTTTGCCGGATTCAGGTTAGGTGGACCAGTGACACCAGAGTCGCCGGGAGTTTTACCCGGTGACAGTGACTTGGTCGTGATGCTGTCACTCAATTTTCATGAGATTCACGAGCTTCTGTCCGTGCTGGAGCCACCACAATCGTATCTCACTGGCGAAGACTATGTGCGAGATAGCACCAGCAAATTAGTTATGTCGCAGCCGCCCGAATTGGCGGCGCCGCTGAGAACTATCGAGCGGCTCACAAAGATAAATGTAAAAGACGAGTTGCTGCCGTTGCTCGGTTCGGAAGTGGCCGTGAGCGTGCCGATGGGTGACTTCAATATGTTTGGTCCTCCGGTGAGAGGACCACGGCCGACGCAAACAAAGAACGATGCGGCGTCAGGCGATGAGGTGAAGCCCGCACCGCGTACACCGTTCGTCGTTATCTCACTCCGCGACCGCGAAGGCATGCAGCGACTGATGCCGCGAATCATCGAGGGCTTCGCTGGAAAAGCTGCCGCTGCGTTGGCCCAAAGCGAAAAACGCGAAGACACGGAAATCGTTTCCATCGCCAACATGTTTGCCTACGCTTTCGTCGGCAACTTCATAGTGCTGGGCGTCGATGCGGCGACGACGCGTTACGTCGTCGATTCGTATCTCAAAGGTGAAACACTCGCCGCCAACCCGCAGTTCAAAAACTCCACCCGCTGGCAACCGCGGCAGGTGCAAGCACACGCTTATTTGTCATCAGCCTTTGCCGATACCTACAAAACGTGGGCCAACAGTTCGACCGCCCCGATCAGCGATGAAGCTCGCATGTTTTTGACGCGAGCCACCGCGAACCCGCAACCAATCACCTACTCGCTTTCCAACGACGGTTTGGGCTCACTGCACGAACTGCACGTTCCGAAGAGCTTGGTGATAACGACCATCGCGGGTATCGCCAGTGCGGAGAATCCGCCTGAGACAGTGAAAAACGAACGCCAGGCGATGAGTATGCTCTATTCCATCACCGGCGCACAGCGAAGCTATAAAGAAGACAAGAAGAGCGGCTACGCTACGCTCGAAGAGTTGATTGCGGAGGATTTGATCTCGAAGGACACGTTGAACTCCAGCGGCTACAAGTTTGAAATCAGGCTGGTGCCGGACGGATTTGAGATTTCCGCCGTTCCTGTCGAGTATGGCAAGACCGGAAAGCTGTCGTTCTTCATGACACACGAGGGATACACAATCCACGGCGGAGATCACAGCGGCGCGCCAGCGAGTGCTTCCGATCCGCAGATCGGTTACTAGACATGATTTCAGGATGAACAGGATTCTTTACTGAAACGGAAGGTTCGAATCCTGTAAGTCTTGTTAATCATGTATAACGTGAACTGAGGTTTTCGATCTTCACTGGCTCGACCGGATCCGCAAGTTCGAAACGGAAGATCCGTGAGTAAAAGTAAAGCTCACCGTCCAGCGCGCGTTTGATGTTCTTCGCCTGCCGAAAACCGTGCTGCTCGCCTGCGAACGCGACGTAAGCCACGGGAAGCCGCTTCGCTCTCATCGCCTCGACCATCTTCTCGGCCTGATCCGGCGGCACGACCTTGTCTTCCAGTCCCTGAAAAAAGATCACCGGACACGAGAGCCGTTCGGGAAAGTTGATCGGAGAACGTTCGTAATAAATGTCGCGGCGTTCGGGATAAGGACCGAGCAGTCCGGTCAGATACTGCGATTCATATTTGTGCGTGTCGCGCGCCAACGCTTCCGCGTCACTGACGCCGAAATGACTCGCTCCGGCTTTGAACGCGTTGCGGAAGGTCAACGCGCAAAGAGTCGTGTAACCGCCAGCACTGCCGCCGGTAATGACCAACCGTTTACCATCGACCTCGCCACGATTCGCGAGATAACGAGCGCCGTTTGCGCAGTCGTCGACGTCGACGATGCCCCACTTCTTGTTCAAACGTTCGCGATACTGCCGGCCGTAGCCGGTGCTGCCGCCATAGTTGACGTCAAGCACTGCAAACCCGCGACTGGTCCAATATTGAATCGACAGACTCAACGCGGTCGAAGCGGCGGCGGTCGGGCCACCGTGACTCTTCACGATCAGCGGCGGCTTCTCGTTTTCGGGGGCGCGAAAATCGGGATTCTGCGGCGGATAGAAAAAACCGTGCGCCGTCAGTCCACCTTCAGTGGGAAACTCGATCGCGCGCGGGATGGAAAAGTAACGTGGAAAGACTTCCAGATCGTTTGACCGGCGCAACGTTTCAAACGCGCCCGTGTTGACGTCGTATTTAGTGATCGAAACGACTTCGGTCGGCGAACCGGCGCGAAAGACGACCTGCCCGTCGCGCGCGTGAACGTATTGAATGTCAGTAAACGGACAATCGACCGTTTTTAACTTCTTGGTGGTGGTATCGATGATCCCAAACGTCGAAACACCTTGCTCAACGTGCGCG
>DATELP010000123.1:0-7865 GCA_035276425.1 Pyrinomonadaceae bacterium | reverse complement strand
GACCTATAGGACCTATTCCTATAAGACCTATAGGACCTATTCCTATAAGACCTATAGAACCCATTCTGATAAGACCTATTCTCACAGACCTATTGCTTTTTCTTGACTAAGCGCTCCTTTCTTTCTAAGGTTTCGCGCATGCCAATCTCCTTCTCGGATCGCGTGCGTGTCCCAGACGACGTGCTGATCTCAAACCTGCAAGACGAGTCGGTGTTGCTAAAGTTGGAGAATGAACGCTACTTCGGTCTGGATGATGTCGGCACTCGAATACTCTCGGTACTCGCAAACTCCGACTCTATCGATGCCGCCTACAAACTGCTCCTCGAGGAATACGAAGTTGACGAAGTAGTGCTCCGGCAAGATTTGCTGTCGCTGATCGACCAGCTCGCGACACAGGGCCTTATCAGAATCGAAGGAGCAAATGATGTCCAACCCCTCTCAGAAAAACCAAAACCCAGAGAAGACTAAGAAACCCTTTCATCACCCTAAACTGATTATTTACGGAAACATCCGCGAAATCACGCAAAACGTCGGCAACGCGGGCATGCTGGATGGTGGCACTGGCATGAAACAAAGATCCCAGCCCTAAATCCATCCACAGATTACACAGATTCGATGGGTGGCATAGTCGGCATTCTCAATCGCGATGGAGCGCCAGTCGATCGGCAGTTGATCTCGCGAATGACGAGCTTTCTGTCCTTTCGTGGACCTGATGCTCAGGATTTCTGCATCAACGGAAACGTTGCGTTGGGTCACGCGAAGTTTTGCACGACCGTTGAAGCCGCTACCGAACAGCAACCGTTAACTCTCGATCAAAAGCTCTGGCTTACAGCAGACGTCAGGCTCGATGCGCGTCGTGAACTGATCGCCAAGCTGGAAGACAAACTCGGCGCGCCGTTACGAACTCTCGACGATTCCCCTCGATCACCAAATGATGCGGAACTGATCCTGCACGCCTACGAAGCATGGGCCGAAGACTGCGTCAAACACCTGCTCGGAGATTTTGCTTTCGCGATCTGGGACGCCACGCAGCAACGCCTTTTCTGTGCGCGCGATCAACTCGGTATTCGACAGTTGTATTACAGCGTCAGTGCTGATTGCTTTGTCTTCAGCAACACGCTGAACTGCCTTCGTCTGCACCCGCGCGTCTCAAACAACCTCAACGAACAAGCAATCGCCGATTTTCTCCTGTTCGGTCAGAACCACGAGAAAGACACGACAACCTTCGCGGACATCAAACGGCTGCCACGCGCTCACACCATTTCGATTTCCGCCGAAGGCATTCGTCTCAATGAATACTGGACGCCTTCAGTTTCAACGATTCGTTACCGAAACGATCGCGAGCACATCGAACGCTTTCAGGAATTGCTGAACGCATCGGTTGCGGATCGTATTCGCACCGAACGCGTTGCGATCTCACTCAGCGGCGGGCTCGATTCGTCCGCGATAGCAGCCGTGGCCACGCAAACGCGAAATTCCACACCACTCGAATTAAGCGGTTACTGCGTTGTTTACGACGCGATCTTTGCTGACGAAGAACGTAAATACGCCGCCATCGTGGCTGACGCGCTCAACATTCCCTTACAGCTTCTCGAAGGTAACAAGATCAACGAGCAGGACGACGGTCGAGACGTCGGCGTCGCACCTGAACCGTTCGACGTCGAGCCGTTTTATGCTGTCTCTAAAGAACTGTTACGTAGTCTCGCATCCAGCGCGAGAGTCGCGTTGACCGGTTGGGACGGCGATACGTTTCTGAACGAAACTCCGAAGCACGCGTTTGCCATGTCGTTGAAGAAAGGTAACGTCGCGCGATTGCTGCTCGACATCACGCGCTACGTTTACGCGAGACGCAGCCCGCCACCGATCGGAATCAGAACCCAATGGCAACGCTGGCGAAATCCACAGCGAAACATACGCCCCTTTCCCGTCTGGTTGAATCAGGAATTTTCGCAGCGACTAAATCTCGACGAGCGTTGGCGACAAATTCACATTGAAGATACGACAACAGTTCATCCACTGCGCCCGCGCGTCTTCAGCACTGTTAACTCTCCGAGTTGGGATCTGCTTTTCGCGGGTTACGATGCGGGAACAACTTTACTGCCGCTCGAAGTTCGACATCCCTTGATTGACGTGCGAATGGTAGACTATCTTCTCTCGTTACCGGTGGTCCCGTGGATGCTCGAAAAAACGATACTGCGCAAAGCGATGGCCGGAACTTTGCCGAATGCAGTACTATCACGTCCGAAATCACCGCTGGCGAGCGATCCGGGATTACATTTGAGCCATACTAAGAAGTTTCAAAGCATTGACGAGTTCAAACCTGACGCCGTGCTTTTGTCTTACGTCGATCGCACAGCTATTCCCAGGGTTGCGGAAGAAGTTAACAGCAACCAGTTGTCGATCAATGTGAGACCTTTCAGCCTTAACCAATGGCTGATTCACTCCCAATCAATGGAGCAGACGAATGGCATCTGACCATACGCCAACCAACACCCAGCAAACCGATCATTCTAAAAAGCACTACACCGCCCCGAAGCTTTTGCACTACGGCAACCTGCGCGAGATCACCAGAGCACTCGGCGGAATTAACGGAATGAACGACGGCGGCGCTGGAAAAGACAAAACCGGCTGAAGTTCTGGCGGTGGGATACTACTCACTCATCTACGGTCTTCGCGTCCATCTGAACGAAAGTGTCCCCGGTCTTCTCTTATCGAACCAGCAATCGGTAGCGCCGGATGTTGAAATCAAGTTCGGCTGTATGCCGCCGTGGTTTCAGCAAAATTCACTCACGAAAAAACTGTGGTACGCACATCCGCAGCACACGCCGGGCGAAAAGCCGACGTTAACAGCCTGGAAACTCGCCGGTCATTATCAACTCGAATACGCTGACGGCACGCAGTTTCTGATCGACGATCGCGGAAAACAGATCTGGGCGACGTGGCCCGCCGAAACGCTAACGCTCGAAGACACCGCAACGTATCTTCTCGGTCCGGTGATGGGCTTCACGTTGTTACTGCGCGGATTCATCTCGCTGCACGCGTGCGCGATTGCTGTCGACAATCGCGCGATTGCGATCGTTGGTCCTGCTGGTTCGGGCAAGTCGACCACAGCGGCTGCGTTTGCTGAACGCGGTTACTGCATTTTGGCTGAAGACGTGGTGACGCTTCGCGATCTCGGCACGGAGTTTTTGGTCCAACCGGGTTATCCGTCGATCAGGTTGTGGCCTTCTTCGGTTGAAGCGCTGTACGGCAGCGACGTGAGCTTGCCGAAACTCACGCCAACCTGGGACAAGTGTTATCTCGATCTGACGCAGGACAAATACGAGTTTCAAACGTCTCCGCTTCCGCTCGCTGCGATCTTTCTTTTGGCAGAACGAACAGACGATCCGGCGGCGCCGTTCGTGCAGGATCTCGCCCCGGCTGAACAACTGATCTCGCTTGTCGCTAACACGTACGCTGCTTATCTGATGGACCGTGAGATGCGCGGAAAAGAATTCCGGTTTTTACATCGCGTGCTGAATGCGGTTCCAATTAAACGAGTGACATCGCATTCGGATCCCGCGCGCATCGGTGAGTTGTGCCAGACGATTCTCGAGCATGTATAACCTCTCCGCCTACGGCAAAATGATCGCCGACACTCCGCGTATGGACGCGTATGTTGCGGCTTTGCGCGACGCGATCAAACCGGATTCGGTCGTTGTCGATCTGGGATGCGGGCCGGGATTCTTCGCAATACTGGCGTGCTGCCTTGGAGCGCGGCGTGTGTTTGCGATTGAGCCGAGCAATGCGATACAGGTCGGGCGTGATGCGGCTCGTGAGTATGGATTCAGCGATCGGATCGAGTTTATTCAGGACCTCTCGACTAAAGTCACGCTTCCGGAACAAGCCCACGTGATCGTTTCCGATCTGCGTGGAGTGCTGCCGTGGTTTCAGCACAGTATCAGTTCAATCATCGACGCGAGAACGAGGCTTTTGCGATCCGAAGGTGTTTTGATTCCGCGACGCGATCGGCTTTGGGCGGCCGTGGTCGAAACTCCGGCGCGTTATGCGGAAATCGTCGAGCCATGGGAAGCGAATGGATACGGCGTTGCGTTGAATTCCGGACGCAATTTCGCGGTTAATTACTGGACTAAACTCCGCGTTTTGCCAGAAAACCTGTTGGGCCAACCCGTGCTCTGGCTCGAGCTCGACTACCAACAAATTGAAGAAGTGAATTTCTGTCAGAACATATCTCTGCCGGTCGCGCGAAAAGGCGCGGCTCATGGGTTGTCCATCTGGTTCGATACGGAACTGGTCAACGGCGTTGGGTTTTCGAATGCGCCTGGCGGCGCGGAGTTGATTTACGGACAGGGATTTTTTCCGTTTCAGCAACCGCTTGAAGTTGCGCCCGGAGATCGAATTGACGTTCGGTTAGAGGCGCGGCTGATTGGAGATGATTACGTTTGGCGTTGGGACACGGCGCTGGTGTCGCAGAACGAAATCAAGTGCGGCTTTAAACAGTCGACTCTGTTTGGCACTCCGTTGTCTGCTGCGCAACTCCGCAAACGTGCCAGTGCCTATGTTCCGTCGGTCAACGAAGAAGGCGCGATCGCAAGATTCGTACTTTCAAAAATGGACGGCGCGAATTCCAACGAACAGATCGCCGCCGAAGTGTTGACGCAGTTTTCATCGCGGTTTCGCAATCAGAACGACGCGCTCGATCTCGTGACGGAGATATCTGAGAAATACAGTGGCTAGTTCCGGGTTACAGATTCTTTCCGCCAAACTGTGCAAGGCGCTCGCGCAGTTGCCGAACCTGCCACGCGCGCTCGCGCTTGTTTGGGAAGTGGCGCGTCCCTGGACCATCGCGTGGGTTGTTCTGTTGATTCTTCAGGGTGTCTTGCCGGCGGCGATCGTTTATCTGACGAAGCTGGTGGTCGACAGTGTTGTGGACGCGCTGAAGGGTGGCAGTTCACCAACGTCGATGCGGGCTGTTGTCGTGCGGTTGTTGTTGCTCGGCGGTGTGCTGTTGTTGATGGAAGTCGTTCGCAACGCCATCAACTGGGTGCGCGAAGTGCAAGCGGAGTTATTACAGGATCACATCACTTCGCTCATTCACAAAAAATCCGTAACTGTCGATCTCGCGTTCTACGAGCTTTCCGATTACTACGATCATTTGCACCGCGCGCGCGTTGAGGCGCGTTACCGGCCGGTCGCATTGTTGGGTAATCTCGGCGCACTCTTGCAAAACAGCATCACGCTGATCGCGATGGGCGCGATCCTTATTCCGCTTGGACCATGGCTCGCGTTGGCGCTGCTACTCAGTACGCTACCGGCGTTTTACGTCGTCGTTCATTACGCGGTCGCGGAGTATGAGTGGCGGCAACGCACGACTGCTGAAGATCGGCGCGTTTGGTATTACGACTGGCTGATGACCGCAAGCGAAGCGGCCGCGGAGATCAGGCTCTTCGGGCTGGGCAAATATTTTTTGTCGCTGCACGAGGGTTTGAGAACACGACTGCGCGGTGAGCGTCAGCACTTAACACGCAGACAGGGTCTTGCCGAACTCGCGGCAAGTTTACTCGCGCTGATCGTAATGGGTGCAGCGCTTGGCTGGATGGTGTGGCGCGCGTTGCACGGCTTCGTGACGTTGGGGGAGCTGGCCTTAATTTATGTGGCCTTCAATCAGGGTCAGGGATTGATGCGGACGCTCTTGGAGAATGCGGGTCAGATCTATTCGAATAGTTTGTTTCTCGGCAATCTGTTTGAGTTTCTCGCGCTCAAACCGCTGGTGGCTGACGGCCCGCACAAGATTAGTGACGTTGAAGTCGGTATTAGTTTTAAAGACGTATCGTTCAGTTATCCCGACGCAACCGGTAAGGCGCTTGATGATTTCACGATCACAATTCCGAAGGGAAAGATTGTGGCGATCGTCGGTCCGAATGGCGCGGGAAAGAGTACGTTGCTCAAGCTGCTTTGCCGTTTTTACGATCGTGACGATGGCCGCATCGAAATTGACGGGCGCGACCTGAGAGAGATTCCGGTAGAGAATCTGCGACGTCTGATCACGGTGCTGTTTCAGCAACCAACTCATTACAACGCGACTGTGCGTGAGAATGTTTGGTATGGCGATCCGGGGTTACAAGCATCAGACGCGGAAGTGGAAGAAGCGATTCGCGCCGCCGGTGCGGAAGAGATCGTTGCGCGTCTACCTCAGCAGCAGCAAACACTGCTTGGCCGTTGGTTCGCCGGTGGAACAGAACTGAGCGTGGGCGAGTGGCAGCGCATCGCGCTCGCGCGTGCGTTTCTAAGAAGCGCGCCGATCATCATTCTCGACGAACCGACCAGCGCACTCGATCCGTGGGCCGAAGCCGATTGGCTCGAACGCTTCCGCGAACTCGCCGTTGGTCGAACGTCAATCATTATCACGCACAGATTCACAACGGCCATGCACGCGGACGTGATCCACGTGATGGATCGTGGTCGAATCATCGAATCAGGCAGCCATCAACACCTGCTGATACAAAGTGGAATTTACGCCGAGTCGTGGTCGCGTCAAATGATGTCCGTGCAATCCATGTAAATCCGTGGCCGCTTTGAACATGGAAAATGAACTGCTTCTCTGCATCGCGCGGCGCGAGCTTCGCGATGATCAACGTGCGGAGTTGCGCCATCGCGCAAACCAATCTCTCGACTTCGATTATCTTTTCAACAAAGCTCAAGCGCACGGATTGCTGCCGCTACTACAGAAACACCTGGCGGCCACCGCCGCCGATCTTCTCCCCGGTCACTTTCTTTCGCGACTGAAACGCGAAACCGTCGCAAATTCACAGAACGTGTTGCACCTCACCGGTAGACAATTGACCCTCTCCAAGCTCTTTGAAGAAAACAATATTCCGCTATGTATCTTTAAAGGCTCGTTACTTTCCCAAATGGCCTACGGCGAGATCGCGTTGCGCGCAGCGGGCGATATCGACGCGCTGATCCGTCCGCAAGACTTCACCCGCGCAAGACAACTGCTCGAGTCGCTCGGTTATGAGATGAGTCCGACACTCACGCCGCGCTCGTTGGATTCACACCTGAATCATCACTGCGAGCTACAATTCATGCGTGACGACTGGTTCACCGTCGTCGATCTGCATTGGGCGCTCGCGCCGAAAAGCTTTGTATTCAAGTTGGAAACGGAAGACGTGATGTCGCGGTTGCAACCTGTGGAGCTCGCCGGCGCGAAGATCAAGACACTCGTCACCGAGGATCTGATCCTGTATCTATCAATGCACGGCGCGAAGCATCTCTGGCGCGGACTCGAATGGATCAGTTCGCTCGGTGAACTGATCCGCGCCGCCGAATCGATTGCGTGGGATACCATCGTTGAGCGCGCCGCGAAGGCGCATGCGACGCGAATGTTAGCCCTTGGACTAAATCTCGCTAGAACGGTTTCAGAAGTTAAAATTCCCGATGAAGTGTTCACAGCAACCGACGGCGACGAGTCAATGAGCAAACTATCCGGCGAGATCATGGCAACGATCTTCGACGAGCCACGCTACGCGGAGTCCACCGAAACGAACCTTTACAACCTCAAAATCATGGACCGCAAACGCGACGCACTCGTCTCTGCCCTGCGCGCGATCTTCGTCCCGACATTCACTGACTGGCAAGCACTCAATCTTCCGCCTTCGCTGCACTCGCTTTACTACGCCTACCGCCCGCTGCGTCTCTCGAAAGTCTACGGCGAAACACTCTGGCGAAAACTCGGTTCGCGAGGCGTGGCATGACTCTTAAGCCTCCGTTGAAATGGGCGGGCGGCAAACGCTGGCTCGTACCGCACCTGAAACCGATCTGGGAAAAACACTCCGAGCGCCGTTATGTCGAGCCGTTTTGCGGCG
>DATELP010000122.1:0-9246 GCA_035276425.1 Pyrinomonadaceae bacterium | reverse complement strand
GAGGCCGGCTCGAAAGCGGATGCACAAGCCATCGTTACGAATTTCCGCCAGGCCGCGAACGTCAACGCCGCTTTCGAGAAGGTGTTGGACCACTGGGACGATCTGCTCGGCACGGTCGAAGTGCGCACGCCCGATCACGCGCTCGACACGATGCTCAACCGCTGGCTGCTTTATCAAACACTCTCCTGCCGCATCTGGGCGCGAACGGCGTTCTATCAATCCGGCGGCGCTTACGGTTTTCGCGATCAACTGCAAGACGTGATGGCGCTCGCTTATAGCCGCCCCGAGATCACACGCAAACAGATCCTGCTCGCGAGCGCGCACCAGTTCAAAGAAGGCGACGTGCAACACTGGTGGCATCCGCCGAGCGGACGCGGCGTGCGCACGACGATCTCCGACGATCTGATCTGGCTGCCGTTCGTCACTGCGTTCTACATCGGCGTGACCGGCGACGCGTCTGTGCTGGACGAGGTCGTTCCCTTCCTCGAACAACCGCTACTCGGTGAGGGTGAGCTCGAGAGTTACCGGCAACCGGAAGTCTCCGCCGAGTCGGCTTCGATCTTCGAGCACTGCGCCCGCGCACTCGATCGCAGTTTGAAGGTCGGCGAACACGGACTGCCGTTGATGGGCAGCGGCGACTGGAATGACGGTATGAATCGCGTGGGTCAACACGGCAAAGGCGAAAGCGTTTGGCTCGGATGGTTTCTTTACTCCGCACTCGCGATGTTCACGCCGCACGCGGAAACGCGAAAAGAAGACGAACGCGCGCGTGCGTATCGCGAGCATCTGGACAACCTGAAGAAAGCGCTCGAAGACAAAGGTTGGGACGGTGATTGGTATCGCCGCGCTTATTTCGACGACGGAACGCCGCTCGGTTCGGCGCGAAACGAGGAGTGCAGGATCGATTCGATCGCGCAGTCGTGGTCTGTGATCTCCGGCGCGTCAGATCCGTTTCGCATGGGCCGCGCGATGGCGGCGGTTGAAGAGTTTTTGATTCGGCGCGGCGATGGGCTGGTGATTCTGTTCACGCCGCCGTTTGATAAGAGCAGTCTCGATCCGGGTTATATCAAAGGTTACGTTCCGGGTGTACGAGAAAACGGCGGGCAATACACACACGCTGCGATCTGGACCTTGATTGCTTATGCGCTACTCGGCGACGGCGAACGTGCCGGCGAACTGTTCGCGTTGCTCAATCCGATCAATCACTCGTCGACGCGCGCCGGACTGCACAAGTACAAAGTCGAACCGTATGCAGCGGTCGGGGATGTTTATGCAGTGCCGCCGCACACGGGCCGCGGAGGGTGGACGTGGTACACGGGTTCGGCGGGATGGATGTATCGTGCGGGACTGGAGTCGATACTCGGTTTCAAACTTCAGAGCGATCGGTTACAGATCGATCCGTGTGTGCCGCGTTGGTGGCGCGAGTTCGAAATCATCTACCGCCGCCGGCGAGCTGTTTACCGGATTAAAGTTG
The DNA here is from genome assembly GCA_035276425.1 of Pyrinomonadaceae bacterium. Lineage (GTDB taxonomy): Bacteria > Acidobacteriota > Blastocatellia > Pyrinomonadales > Pyrinomonadaceae > PSRF01. The sequence continues at coordinate 7,772 of DATELP010000122.1, read as the reverse complement.
AGAATCCACTGGGCGTGAGTCGTGGTGTTGTGAGTGTTGAAGTAGACGGAACGATCCAATCCATCATCCAGCTAGTTGACGACGAGAAGACTCACAACATCCGTGTTGTCATGGGCGAACCAGTAGCTAAAGAGGAAAAAGAGTTAGCCACAGACACACACGGATAACACGGACAGCCTTACTCAGTTAAGGCGTTCTTACTCAGTTAAGACTTTCTTATCCGTGTTTTCTGTGTGTATCTGTGGCTAAACTATGCTGCGGCCATGTCGGCTTCGCTGATGTCGAAATTCGCCGAAACCTTCTGCACGTCGTCGTGGTCTTCGAGCGCTTCCATTAACTTCAACATCTGCCTCGCGTCGCCGCCTTCGAGTCGAATGTAGTTCTGCGGCACCATTTCAATCTCAGCCACCTGCGGCTCGATCCCGGCCCCTTTGATCGCCGTGAGCACCGCGTCGAAAGCATCCGGCGAAGTGATGATCTCGAAATTGTCTTCGTCGTCGCGCATATCGTCCGCACCGGCTTCAATCGCGAGTTCAAACAGCTCCTCTTCCGACTTCGCCGCCTTCTCGACAACGATGTAACCCTTCTTCTCAAACATCCAACCGACCGATCCACTCTCGCCGAGGTTTCCGCCGTTCTTCGAAAAGATGTGCCGAATCTCCGCGACCGTGCGGTTGCGATTGTCGGTCATCGACTCGATCATCAACGCCACCCCACCCGGACCATAGCCTTCGTAAGTGATCTCTTCGTAATTGACGCCTTCTTCTTCACCAGTGCCACGTCGAATCGCGCGCTCGATCGTGTCGTTAGGCATGTTGCCGCCTTTGGCGTCGAGGATTGCTTTGCGCAGACGCGCGTTGCCTTCCGGATCGCCGCCGCCGGAGCGCGCCGCTACCGTGATTTCTTTAATAAACTTCGTGAATAATTTCCCGCGCTTGGCATCGAGCGCGCCCTTCTTGTGTTTGATACTATGCCATTTCGAATGTCCCGACATTAGATTAGGTCCTTCTGGAGGGTGTAAGTCGCAATATACCACTTCTATCCACAGATTACACAAATGGATTAGTAGAAATCTGCGGAATCTGTGGACGGATTTATCTCAGTTGCTCGTACTCTTTCTTCGCTTCAACCAGCACCGGAAGGTCAGGATCGGCGTCTTTCCACAAAGCGAAGAAGTCCTGATACGACGTGCGCGCGCCGGCGACGTCGCCGTTGAGGGCCAAGGCGCGGGCCAGGCCCAAGCGTGAGAGCGGGTGCGCCGGTGAAAACGTATCGAGCGACGGACGGTCTATGATCTTCTTGAACTCGGCGGCAGCTTCATTGCCACGACGCTGCTTCAGGTAAAGGTTTCCCCGCATGTAATTGTTGTTGACACCCGTGACGATACCGAAGTCGTAACTTCTGATCGACTCCAACAACTGAAGCGCCTGATCGATGTTGCCGCGGCTTCGCTCCATCTCCGCGCGCACCATCGGCGTAATGATCGACTCAACCACCGTGTTCTCCGGATACAGCTTGTGCATTTCCTCCAGCAACGACTGCGCCTCACTTTGATCGTCGCACGACGCATACACAATCGCGGCGTTCGCAATGATCATCTGGCCACGCACCGCCGCAAGCGCCGCCTTCGCATTGTTCTTCGCCTCGGAACACTTCTCCAGGAAAACCAGGTTTGTAGCTCGGGACATCAACGCCTGCGCGGAACCCTCTTTTCGGCCCTGCGCTTTGACCATTTCCAACGCGCGCTGCTCGAATTCCTCAGCCTGTTTCAACTTGCCATAGTAAGTCGCCGTCGCCGCTACTGCCGACGTGATTTCTGCTTCGTCGGGTTTGCCCTTGGCCCACTCAACCTCACGATCCATCCCCGCCTGGTCGCCTCTCATAAAGGCAAACACGAAGCGAGAAAAATGAGGGCTGAGAGCATCCGGGTTGATGCGCTCTATCTCTTTGGCAGTCTGCTCGGCTTCGTCGACCCGGCCCAATCCCATAAAACTCTGTAGCAGATTTTCGCGCGCACTGATGTTGTTCGGACTCAGCCTGACTGCTTCCAGTCCCTCTTGCAGTGCTTCGTCGTAACGGCCGAGCAGCTTGTAATTGAGCGACAGGTTATTGTGCGGAATGAAGTCATTCGGGTAGAGCTTCGCCCACGTTTGCAAGGTCTCGATTGTCTTGTCAGTGTCACCGGAGATGTACGTGTAATACTTTTCGAGAATGTACAGACGTTCGCGTTCGCTGACACGGTCGCGCAGGTCGTACGCTTTTTGCACGTACTCCTTCGCGGCTTCCATCTCCTGCTGGTTGGCGTAGTGTACGCCGATGCGCGCCCAGGCCATCGCAAAGTTCGGATCGAGCTCGACCGCACGTTTATAAAACCCGAGCGACGCGCGCGCGTTGCCTTTGGATCGCTCCTCGTTGGCCATCGCGTAAGCCTTCAACGCCTCCAACGACGAGGTCGTCGCCTGCTCGATACTGACGTCGTACTGCTGCATCGAGCTGAGCGATTCGCCGAGTTTCTTGCGCAGGTTCCACGCCGCTGTGCTCAGTGCGGACAACACTTTCTCTTTACTCTCGGCTTCAATCTGTTCGCTCGCAAACGCAACACCCGAACGCGGATTCACTGCTTCGAGCGTGATGTTGTAATGACTGCCGAGACTCGCAATCGATCCGGTCAGCAACGCGCGGATTCCCTGCCGTTCACAGATCTCACGGCCGATGTCGCGCGTGATTCGTTCGTCAGGCGAACGTCCCATGAAGCGCAGTGTTTCGCGCACACGTTCTTCGGGAAACAGGTTCAGAAAAGGCGTCTGGCCGAGATGAACCGCGAGCGCCTGTTTCAACGTGCCGTCAAAAACCGGTTCGCCCGTGGTGTTTACGAAGTCGGCGAGCAACACGGTGTCTTTGTCAGTTAGCGGTTTGTTGCGGTTGTAGTAGAAGTAAAAACCGGCGGCGGTCCCCGCGAGCAACAAAATGGCGATGATCGCGGCGGCGACTTTGTGACGCTTGAGCTCCGTCGCGATGTATTCCGCGCTGGAAACGTGCGAGACAGTTCTTGTCGGGATCGCACGCTCTGGTATCGTCGGCGCGACCACGTCGCCGCTCTTCACGGTGCTGTACATTCCGGGCACCGAAGAACGTTCGAGCTCAGTTTCAAACTCCAGCCGCTGTTTGAGGCGGCGCAAATCCGTCAGCAGTTCCTTGATCGTCTGGTAACGCTCCTCGCGGTCTTTGCGCAGCGCCTTCATCACGATCCAGTCGAGTTCGGCGGGAACGTTTGGCGCATAACGCGCGAGTGGCGGCGGTTCTTTCTGGGTGATGCCCACGATGACGTCGGTTGACGTTTCGCCTTCGAACGGCGTGCGTCCGGTGACGAGTTCGTAAACCACAACGCCCAGACTCCAGATGTCGCTGCGCGCATCGACAGGTTTGCCGCGCGCCTGTTCCGGGGACATGTAGTGCGACGTTCCCATCACCACGCCCGCGTCCGTTTGGACATACGCGCGCGTCGGAGCTTCCGCATCCGTTGGGCTGCGATCGACCGTCTCCGTCAGCTTCGCGAGGCCGAAGTCCAGCACTTTCGCGTAGCCGTTGCGGCGGATCATGATGTTGTCCGGCTTGACGTCGCGATGAACGATGCCGGCGGCGTGTGCTTCTTCAAGCGCGCTCGCGACCTGAACGGCGATGTCGAGAATCTCGGGAATTTCCATCTGCGACGCGAGGGCTTTGCGCCGGAGCGTTAAGCCGTCGATGTACTCAGTCGCGATGTAATGACGCCCGTTATCAGTGCCGACTTCGTGAATCGTGAGGATGTTCGGGTGATTCAGATTCGAAGCGGCTGAAGCTTCCTGCTCGAAACGTTGCAAACGATCTTTGTTGGTCGTGTATTCCTCGCTGAGAATCTTGATCGCGACCTTGCGGCCGAGCTTCATGTCTTCCGCGAGGTAGACTTCACCCATTCCGCCCGCGCCGAGTTTTTCGAGAATCCGGTAATGGGAAATCTTATCTAAGTCCATGAGTCACGCTTCAGCCGTGCGGCTATTTCGTTGGTACTGCCTTCGATGCCGATCTGTTTCAACTTGCCGGTATGACCGCTCACAATTTTTACCGCGCTGCGCGAAACATTGAATGTCTTCGCCAAAATTCTGATCAACTCTTCGTTAGCCGCACCGTCCACCGGTGGCGCGGCGATCCGCACTCGCAGCGCACCGTTGTGTTCTCCAACCACTTCGCTGCGGGACGCTCGTGGTACGACCTGAACCTTGAAAACCACCTGATCTTTACCAAGGGAATGGACAATCACCTAGTGAGTGCTCGTCTAGAACGTGACTGGAGCCGTGCGCAGAAGCGTTCCTGCAATCGCCGCTTGAAAGAGCCACAAGATCAAGAATGCCACGATGGGAGAGATATCAAACCTGCCCAACGGCGGAATCATACGCCGCAGTGGACCAAGCAACGGCTCGGTCGTGTCGACCAGAAACCGCATCAGCCGATTGCCGTAGCTGATCATGCCCCACGAAAAGATGATCCGCATGAAGATTAAAAGAATGTAGATCGAGATCAGGCCGTAAAGAATATAGCCGAGCACCGAAACTATAGCTCCGCTTACAGCGCTGGTGATAATCCCGCCGACCGTCATCGCGATCGTCGACACGAGTTGCATGAGAAAGAAACCGAGCAGTATCGACACCAGGATCACCACGAGCGGCGCGAACTTCGGATCGACACCCACTTGCCGCATCGCGCCGCGCACCGGAAGGACGAACCCGTCCGTCAGACGGCGCAGCGTGATCGACGTCCAGCTAAACGGGTTCAGGTCTCGGGCGTCCGCGATCATGCGAATGATCATCAACGCGATGATCGCGACAATTACCGCCTGAATGGCCCAACTGATAAACAGTACTGTGCGGCTAATTACCAGCATGTTGTCTTTCTTGTGCCTCTTTGTGGCCTCGCTCCCCAAATATCGCAGTGCCGATGCGCACCATCGTCGCTCCCTCTTCGATCGCTACCGCAAAATCGTGCGTCATCCCCATCGACAACTCACCACTGCGCTCGCCGAAAGCGCCTTTGCCCGCAAGTTCGTCGCGCAACTCTCGGAGTCTACGAAAGTAGGGTCTGGCTTGTTTCGGATCCTCAAAAAACGGCGGCAGCGTCATCAAACCGATCAATTCCAGGCGTTCGAGCTGTTGCACAGTCTCGATCAGTTGCGGCAATTCTTTCTCGTCAACTCCCGACTTGGTTTCTTCATGACCAAGATCGATTTGGATGAGCAGCGGCAGTGACTCGCGACCAATTTCGGCGCACAGACGATCCAAACGCCGAGCCAGCTCAATCGAATCAAGCGAGTGAATAACGTCAAACAGCCCGAGCGCTTTCCGCGCTTTGTTCGCCTGAAGATGTCCGACGAGATGCCAGCGCGCGCCCTTTTGTCCCACTTCCGGGATTTTCGTCTCCGCCTCCTGCACGCGATTCTCGCCGAGGTCAGTCGCTCCGAGTTCGATCACCTCTTTGATAACACTTGCCGGATGCGTTTTGCTGATCGCGATTAGGGAAACCCCTGATGGGTCGCGACCACATTGTTCGGCAGCGGCCGCAACACGCGCCTTCACGCTCGCAAATCGTGCGGCAAGACCTTCAATCTGGTCAACAGTCATCGCCGAACATAATACCTCACGCTACAAAAAGGAGATTAGTGAAGGTCGCTGCTGCCTTTTGCCACAGCACCAAAGTCTCGTGTATCAACCAGTCCACGTAGTCGAATCAGCTTCAACGCACAAAATCCCCAACTTCGACAACGATTTTTTCAGCAACTTTTGCCAGTTGACACTCGTCTAACCTCGTTCGCATAATGGCAACCCGTTCCTTGCGGATGTGGCGGAACTGGCAGACGCGCAGGTCTCAGAAGCCTGTGATGGTGACATCGTGGAGGTTCAAGTCCTCTCATCCGCACCAAGGCAATAAATATTTTCGGCGGGTCTGTTAAGCGGACTCGCCGTTTTTTCGTTTGTAACACAGGGGCGCAATACTCTCGCAGTTATGAAAATATTTGTCACGGATGTTCAACGCCCGGTGTTATCGCAATAAGAGGTCCAGTCTGAAAGGGGTGTATTTAATGAACGTCGATCAAGCAGCTCTGAAGGAATCCGACAATATGGGACCTGCGGGCATGAGCAATCAGATGCCCGACAGAATGGTGCGCTTGAAGCTTGCAGAGCGGCCCGACCGCGACCGTATTCAACGCGTCGTGGATCTGGCTGATGCTCTTTTGTCAGAGGCGGAGACTCTGGCTCGTGATAAGGCTTTCACAGAGGAGGCAACCAGACTCAAACCATTGGACATTCTCGGAGGTATCAGTTTTTACGACGAAGTACAAAGGTTTGAGACTCACTTGATCAAGATGGCGCTGGCTGAAACCGGAGGCAATCAAGCGAAGGCTGCCAGACTGCTGGGCATCAAAGCCACCACTCTCAATTCCAAAATTAAACTCTTCAACATCGAAGTTGGCTAGGGCCGACCTGCCGTCTTCATTTCCCGTTTTTTAATTTACAGCCTCCGACGTCCCGAGCATCTCCGGCTCGGCGACGTTGGAGACTGTCATTATCTGTTCCTGAAAAAGGTTTGAATCTATCAACGTCTGAACGACGTAGCGGCCGGCTTTCGGGAAGGTCACGTTGACGAAGAAGCTGATGTTGTCGGCGAAGCCGCCGCCCGGGGCGATCTCGAAGCGAGTCGGTTGTGAAACGACGATCGGTTGCTGTCGATCGGGAGTGAGGATACGAACCTCGGACAAGTAACTGCCCTCGCCCTGCCAGTGAGTCACGACGGCAAACTTGATCAGCGAGACCGGGACTTGTTGGACCATAATGTTCTGGAACACGCCCATAAACGACAGCTTGTTTCCGGCCTCGAGCCGGACGTCGTCGCAGAATAGTGTGTACATCAATTGAAGGTTCTTTGGTTCTGTAATCTTGTCCATTCTGTTAATCCTGTCTACCTAAACCAACATGTTCTTAAAGGCGTCTTCGTCAATGACAGTGACGCCGAGCGACTCTGCCTTGTCGAGTTTCGAGCCGGCGGCTTCACCCGCGACGACGTAATCCGTCTTCTTACTCACCGAAGAATTGACGCGCCCGCCGCGTGCTTCGATCAGCGCTTTGGCTTCATCGCGTGTGAAACCCGCCAAGGTTCCAGTGAGCACGAATTGTTTGCCCGCGAACCGTTCGTCGAGCGTCGCAGTGCTGGCTCGCGTGCTTTCGGTTTTTACGCCCGCTGCGCGGAGCCTATCACAAAGCGCGCGATTCCCTTCATCGTCAAACCAGTCGCGTACACTCTCGGCAACAGTCAATCCGATCTCCGGAATCGCATCCAGTTCTTCGACGGTCATCTCGGCGAGACGTTCGAGTGAACCCGCCTCGTGGGCCAGGATTCCCGCGGTCCGTTCACCGACGTGGCGAATGCCGAGCGCGTAAACCAGGTTCGAGAGGTCACGATTTTTACTCGCTTCGATCTGTTCGAGCAGGTTGGTGGCCGACTTCTTCGCCATGCGTTCGAGGCCCGCAACCTGGTCCAGCGTTAACGAGTAAAGATCGCCGACGTCGTTCACGAGCTCTTGCTCGATGAGTTGTTGCGCCAACGTTCCACCTAATCCTTCAATCCGCATCGCGCGGCGCGAGGCAAAGTGAAGCAACCGCCCCATCAGTTGCGCGTGGCAATCCGCAGCGACGCAGCGTGGCACCACTTCACCTTCAACCCGTGAAATCAAACCTCCGCAGACG
>DATELP010000121.1:0-6647 GCA_035276425.1 Pyrinomonadaceae bacterium | reverse complement strand
AGGGCCCGCGGGCGTTGGCAAAACCGAAATTGCGAAGGCGCTGGCAAATGCACTCGATACAAAGCTGATTCGTCTCCAGTGCTACGAAGGTCTCGACGCGACGACCGCGCTTTACGAATGGAACTACCCGAAGCAGTTGCTGCACCTCAAACTGGAAGAATCCTCCACGGCGTCAGAAGAACAAAAGGAAGCGATGATCTTCAGTGAGGCGTTCTTGTTGAAACGCCCGCTGCTGCAAGCGATCACGGAACAGGATCGCGCGCCTGTGTTGTTGATTGACGAGATCGATCGCAGCGATGAGGAGTTTGAGGCATTTTTGCTCGAAGTGCTTTCTGACTTTCAAGTCACGATCCCTGAAATCGGATCCATCAAAGCGACTCACCGCCCTCACGTAGTATTAACTTCCAATCGTTCGCGCGACTTGTCCGACGCGCTGCGACGGCGCTGTTTGTATCACTGGATCGATTATCCGTCGCTGGAAAAGGAACTGGAGATCGTCCGCGTGAAAGTGCCAGAGATCGAAGCGAGTCTTGCAGAGCGTGTGACACAAGTCATGCAAGCCACGAGAACAATGAGCTTGTCGAAGATCCCGGGCGTTGCGGAAACGTTGGATTGGGCCAACGCACTGGTTGCGTTGCAAGCTCAAACCCTAAATGAAACTGTCGTCGGGGAAACGCTCGGGTGCTTTCTGAAAGACGAAGGCGACATCGCTACGTTTAAAACTGAGTTGCCACAGATTTGCACGGATTACACGGATGTCTGATTTGGAAGTGGAAAGGCTTGTTGTGTTCTGCCGTGAGTTGAGAACGCACGGACTCTCAGTCACGCCTGCGGAAGTCGTTACCGCTGCGTCGGCGCTGCAAGTGATCGACACGATCGATCGCGACGAGGTTTTTCTCAGTTTGCGCAGCGTTCTCACCACGAGCGTTGACGACTTTCCGATCTTCGCGGAAGTATTCAGAAGGTTTTGGAACAGAACACCTTCACTAACCAGCACCACTGCCGTCCGCGTTCAAACCCACGCGCCGCGCCAAAGTTCAAAAGGTCTCGGCTTCTTCCTCGAACACTGGGGAAGTTCGTTCAGCGCAGGTGCGCAACCGGTTAAAGTTCCCGGTGCGAGCAGCACTGACTCAACGATAACAAAAGACTTCAGTGAGTTCACGAACAATGAACTCGAAGAGGTGTCGCGACTCGCGCGCCGGATGGTCCGGCGTTTAGCACGGAATCCCAGTCGCCGCTGGCGTCCGGTGAGGCGCGGGCACCGCGTGAATCTGCGACGCTCGCTGCGCTTGTCGTTGAAGACCGGCGGCGAACTGATCGAACTTAGTTACAAAGAACGGCGGCCGAAGCGAACGAAGCTCGTCGTCCTCTGCGACGTTTCGGGATCGATGGACATCTACAGCCGGCTGCTGCTGCAATTCGTTTACGGACTGCAAAACAGTTTCGCGAAAGTCGAATCGTTTGTCTTTGCGACTTCGTTGGCGCGCATCACCGGCGAGTTGAAAAACAAAACCTACAAGACCGCGCTCGACCGACTAGCAACGAATGTTCGGGGTTGGTCCGGGGGCACGCGCATCGGCGCGAGTCTCGCGGCGTTCAACGCACAATGGCTGCGCCGCATCGACAAACGCACCGTGATCATCGTCCTAAGCGACGGCTGGGACACCGGTGACCCGGAACAATTGGCGGCATCGCTCGCGCTTCTGCAACACCGCGCGGGCCGCGTGATCTGGCTGAACCCGCTGTTGGGCAGTGCCGATTACGCACCCATGACTCGCGGCATGCAGGCAGCTATGCCATTCATCAACGTATTCGCACCCGCACACGATCTCGCGAGTCTGCGGGCACTCGAGCCGCACCTCGTTTTATAGTTTCTTGTGCCTCTTGTGCTTTTTGTGCTTCTTTGTGGCCATGGACGAACTCTTCGACGACATCGAAAAACTTACGCAAGCCGAAAAGCGCGTGGCTATGGCGACGCTCGTCGCGACGCGCGGCACGAGTCCCAAGCGCGAAGGCGCGAAGATGTGGGTCGGCGAGGAAGGCCGCATTCTCGGCTCCGTAACGATCGGCGGCTGCGTTGACGCGCGCGTGATTGCTGAATCGGAACAGGCGCTCTCATCTTTTCAGTCCCGCCTCGTCGAAATGAAACTCGGCAATGAAGATGCGTGGGAAATCGGCTTCTCGTGCGCCGGAGATCTCGACGTCTTGATCGAGCCTGTCGATCTGACGCGCGGCGACAACGTGCTCGAGTTGTATCGAATCGTGCGCGCCGCAATCAATCGCGGTAAGCGAGCTGTGATTGCAACTCCGATGCACGACACGTTGCGCAAACTGCTGATCGTCGAAGACGGCGAAAGCTCCGGAACGTTAGGCACGCCCGAACTCGATCGGGAAGCGCAACCCATCGCGCTTAAGATGATGAGACGAGGCATGTCGAGCACTGTTTCGCTCGGTCCGGATTCATCGCCGGTGTTCTTTGAAGTACATGGACCACCGCCGACGTTGATCGTCTTCGGCGCCAGCCATGTCGGCATGCCGCTCGTCAGCCTGGCCCATGACCTCGGACTGAAAACCGTAGTGGTTGATGGCCGTCCACGCTTTGCCACGCGCGAACGTTTTCCCGACGTTGATCAACTGCTGATCGGTATCCCTTCCGAGATCGCCGAAACACTCAGCTACACGTCTTCGACGTTCGTAGTCCTGACCGCGCATGATTACAAATACGATCTGCCGGTGTTGAAAGTCGTACTGCCAGCCCGGCCCGCCTACGTCGGTTTGTTAGGCAGCAGACGGCGCGGTGCCGCGATTAAGGAGTTCTTGCGTGAAGCGGGAATGGACGAATCGTTATTGGACCAGATCCACGTTCCGACCGGATTGGACATCGGCGCGGAGACTGCGGCGGAGATCGCGTTGAGCATTCTGGCCGAGGCCGTCGCGCTGAAGTCAGGCCGCCAGGCGGCATTTTTACGAGACACCAAGTAAGCCGATGTCCCAGTAGACCGCGTTCTGAGTTCAGCCTTTAGGCTGCGAGCGGAAAACAAGCTAAAGCTTGAACTCAGAACGCGTCTCAAATCTTGAGTTCACGCATGTCTGCGCTGTACAGCAAAATCCTCCTGGACCACTTTCGCCATCCGCGCAACTACGGCAGCCTCGACGCGCCGGACATCAGTAACGAACAGTTCAATCCTCTTTGCGGCGATCGCATCCGGCTCGCACTAAAGCTCCAAGATTCAAGAGTTTACGAGGCTCGTTTCAAAGGTGACGCGTGTGCTATCTGCACGGCCGCAGCCTCGCTGCTCACCGAAATGCTCCCCGGCCAGCACCTCGAACAACTCGCGAACCTCCCTGACGAGCGGCTGATTTCGGCCCTCGAAAGCGACATTCAGCCCGCCCGGTTGCAGTGCGCGCTGTTGCCGCTCGTGGCCCTCCGCGCGGGTTTGAAGGATTACCGTTCTGCACTATAATCCCCGGCACTCAGTAACTGAATAAGGTCAGAGAGGTACGCCAGTATGAAGCTCCCGGTCGCCTCTTTCTTTCTCGTAGTTTCTCTGCTTCTACCCACCGCCGCCGGCCAAACGCGGGATCAAGGGGCACGGAAACAATCGCCGTCACGAAGCAACACGCTCAAGATCTGTCAGGGTCTGGCGATTCCCGATGGTTACGTGATCGTCGGTTACGTGTCGTCGTCGCTCTGTCCGCATGGGGCGTACCTGTTGAGGAAACAGGACGCGCCGCACTCGCCCCAACGCCAGGAAGCCACGCGTGCGAACGCCGTGGCGACTGATGTGAACGCCGCCGTGACTACTGCGCCGCGTGAGGCCGCGCAGCCGGCGAACTCTCCGAGATCGCGTCCGCGCCGCGTGGGAACTGACGGTGAAGTTTTATCGACGCCCAATACGGCCCAGGCGCGTCCGCCGGTGCTGGGCAGTGCGGCAAACATCGCCGTTCCGGTGAGTGCGTCCGCTGGAACTACTCCGACTACTACTGAGAAAACTTCCGACGTCGAAGAAGTTTCCGAAGGCGACGTGGTACGGATTGATACTGCGTTTGTCACCGTTCCCGTGAGTGTTCTCGATCGACAGGGACGGTTTGTTCCGAACCTCGACAAAAAGGATTTTCGTGTGTTCGAGAACGGCGTCGAACAGCCGATCGCGTTTTTCGAACCGACTGAAAAGCCGTTCACGGTCGCGCTGTTGTTAGACACTTCAGCGTCGACGCGTTTTCACTTGTGGGAGATCAAGGAAGCGGCGGTCGCGTTTGCGAAACAACTGCGTCCGCAGGATCGCGTGCTCGTGGTCGCGTTTAGCGATGAAGTGTTGTTGCTGACTGAAGCGACGAGCGATCTCAACGTCGTGAGTGAGGTCATCGACGTCAATGCGAACGCGGGAAGTTCGACGCGTCTTTACGATGCGGTGAATCTCGTAATCAACGAACGTCTGAACAAGATTCAAGGGCGAAAAGCGATCGTGCTTTTCACGGACGGCGTTGATACTTCGAGTTACCTGGCGACGTATCAAAGCACGTTGCGCGAGGCGGAAGAGTTGGACGCGCTGATCTACCCGATTCAGTACGACACGACGGATTACATGCGCGCGATGCAGGGCGCTGGCAGCGTTACGGTGACGACGACAACTAACGGGCCCTTTGGGACCAGCTCGTCGCAGACGGTTTATGGCGCGCCGAACAATGGTCAACCGCTACCCGGCACGAGTAAAGCCGATTACGAACGAGCGAATAATTACCTGATCGCGATGGCGGAACGCACGGGTGGCCGGCTTCACAAAGCCAACAACACAACGCAGCTCGCGCAAGCGTTTTCGAGCATCGCCGAAGAGCTGCGCCGGCAGTACAGCATCGGCTACTACCCGCAGAACGGAACCGGTCAAAGCGACGACCGCCGCCAGATCAAAGTCAGCGTCGACCGTTCGAACGTCGCCGTCCGCGCACGCAACAGCTACCTGCGCAGCAAATGAGCCACGGACGAACACGGATGAACACTGAGAAATTCAGTCGGTGTCCATCCGTGTCTATCTGTGGCTAAGCTTTACACGATCGCGTTGCGTGCGATGACTTCGCGATAGAACTCCGCGCTCAACTTCGGCGTGCGTTTCTGGGTGGCGTAGTCAACGTAGTGAATGCCGAAGCGGTTCGTGTAACCATCGGCCCACTCGAAGTTATCCATCAAACTCCACAAAAAATATCCACGCACCGGGACGTTCTCCGCCGTCGCGCGCCGCAACTGCGTCAGATAACTGCGCAAGTATGTAACGCGATCCGTGTCGTAAACGCGTCCATCATCCGCGGGCACATCCGATGACGAACAACCATTCTCCGTGATGTAAATCTCCTTCGCGCCCCAGAGCTTCGCAACGTGACGCGGTCCCCAGTACAGCGCATCCGCCGCGACGAACAGCCACGGCGAGGGCGCGTGCGGAAACGACGGTGGATGCGGCACGTGCGCATAACCAACGGGCGACGACTGATCGGCCTTCACAAACTGTGGCGTGTAAACATTGATGCCGACGAAATCCAACGGACTCGAAATGCTCTTCAAATCTTCCGGCGTAAACTTCGGCGCATCCGCACCCGCCGACTTCAAATACCAGTCCGTGTACTTCCCTTCCATGATCACCGTGAGATACTGCGCGTTCATCTCGCGCATCGCACTCTCAGCCGCTTTGACGTGCTCTGCTGTTTCCACGACCGGCACCGGAATCGTGATGTTCTCCGCGATTCCAACCTTCGTGCCCGGCTTCGCGCTCGCACGAATCGCCTGCACCGCAAGTCCGTGGCCCAACACCGCATGGTGACGAGTTTGATTCAAACGCGAGCCCGTCAGCTTCAATCCCGGCGCGTGAATTCCCCAACGATAACCAACTTCAATGAACGCGCCGAACTCGTTGATCGTGAAGATGTGCTTGACACGATCGGTCAGCCGCGCAGTGACGTAGCCTGCGTAGTCGGCGAAGGCTTTTGACGTCTCACGTCCTTCCCAACCGCCGAAGCGATCCTGCAACGATTGCGGCAGGTCCCAGTGATACAACGTGGCAAACGGTTGTATATCGTTCGCGAGCAACTCGTCGACGAGCCGGTTGTAAAAGTCGAGTCCCTTCGGATTCGGCGGACCATCACCATTCGGAAACACACGCGGCCACGCGATCGAGAAGCGATAAGCTTTCACGCCGAGCGCTTTCATCAACTGCACGTCGCTCTTGTAAAGGTGGTAGTGATCGTTTGCGACGTCTCCGTTTGCGTTGTTAACGACCTTGCCGGGTGTGTGTGAAAAAGTGTCCCAGATGGAAGGTCCGCGGCCGTCTTCCTTAACCGCGCCCTCCACTTGATAGGAGGCGGTCGCCGTGCCCCAGATGAAGCCGCGCGGAAACTCGCGCCCGGAATAATTGGGCGTCGCATTGCGCGTTTGGGGAGCGGTGTTAGAGCCGAGTGAAGGCAGCTCGGTGGACATTGCGAGCGCAGCAGCGCCACTCAGTTTTGCAAAGGTACGTCTCGAGACTTTCTTCAAGCTTGGGGCCTCCTGTGTTTGGGTGTGTAGAAGGCTCCTAACTACAGGTTTACTACTCAAAAGGCAAGTTTTATCTCATGGAGCGCGGGCGGCTCGCCCGCAACTAGCCCCACGCACTATTTGATCT
>DATELP010000120.1:0-12340 GCA_035276425.1 Pyrinomonadaceae bacterium | reverse complement strand
ACGGTTCAAGATTAGAGGTAGTAATCGAGACAAAGTAGTAACGCTGCTAGAAGAACAGACCGCGCTAAAAGAGCGGCTGTTGAGGCGGTGCGTGTGTTGCGGGAAAATGTTTGCCACAAATCTGCCACAACAGCAGAACGGCTGCCAAAGTTGGCAGCCGTAAGTGCTTGATAGAAATGGTCGGGACGACTGGATTCGAACCAGCGACCTCACGCACCCCAAGCGTGCGCGCTACCAGGCTGCGCCACGTCCCGTCTGCTTGATTAACTATCCTGCAAAAGAAGAATTGTCAAACGTAAAGCCACGAAGAGGCACAAAAGGCACAAACAGATCCGTAAATCTTTTTGTGCCTTTTGTGCCTCTTTGTGGCTTTACTTCGCGCGGCCCTGAGTCTCTTGCTCCAACAGCGACAACAATTCGCGCAATTCTGCCGCAAGCTGCTTCAATCCCTGTCTCTCTTCCGCTGCCAACGGCACTACACTCGACACATACGCAGTGTTCACAGGTGCAAAATCTTCACCCTGCGGCGCCTCGGTCTCAACCGAAGTCTCACTCACTGCATGACCGTCGTCTTCGCCAATGAGCTTCAGCTTCCCACCGCCACGCAAGTCGTTTGTGAGCCGCTTCTTCGCACCGGCGATCGTGTACTGATCCTCGTAAAGCAACTCCTTGATCCGCAGCGCCATTTCCACGTCGCGTTTCCGATACACACGCTGCCCCGCGCGGTTCTTCTGCGGCGCCAACATCGGAAACTCCGATTCCCAGTAGCGCAGCACGTGCGCCTGCACACCGGCAAGCTCACAAACTTCGCCAATCTTAAAGAAAAGTTTTTCGGGTATAGCTACAGCAGGACGACTCATGCGGTCTAAATCTCAATTGGAGTTGCTGAGCTGGCTCTTGTATCGGGCGTTCGAATGTTGGGTTTACGGCAAGTCTGCCAGCAGCCGTCGGTCGAGCGACATGTTACGCGCGTGAGTTTGACGTGTCAATACTTACGCCCCTGTCGCCACTTACATTTAGCCCCGCTCACTTAAAACATTTTCTTAAAAGTATCGCCTGAACTTGGACTCGTCTGCCGCGCAAGCTATAATCCCCGGTCCCAACCACAAAAATCCGGAAGGAATGTTTCCAAAACAGTGACAACCTCGCCAACGGTTCTGCGGCTGGCTTCGCGACTCACAGAGGTCGGCTTTTCTGACATCGTCAAGATCCGCAACCGCGTCATGGAACTGCGCGAGCAGGGCGCAACGGTTTACCAGTTCGAAGGCGGCGAACCGTTCATGCCGACGCCAGACGCGATCAAGGAAGCGATGACGCGCGCGCTCGCGGAGAACAAGACGCGCTACGCTCCCTCATCCGGCATTCTCGAACTGCGCGAGGCCATCGGCGAGAAACTGCGCACGCGAAACCGCATCCCGGCGGAAGCAAAAGACGTTATCGTCGTGAACGGCGGCATGCAGGCGTTGTTCGGCGCGTTTCAATCCGTGGTGAACCCGGGCGACGAAGTGCTGCTCTTCTCTCCTTACTGGACGCCGATCAAGGATCTTGTGGCGCATTGCCAGGGCCGCAGCGTGTTTGTGCCAACCACGGAAGCGCGGGAAAAAGGCTTTGGGCCAACACTCGCGCGTTACACAACGGAAAAAACTAAAGCGATCTACTACAACACGCCACAGAATCCGAACGGCGTCGTGCTCACGCCTGACGAAGCAAAGGCCGTTGCTCAATTTGTGCAGGAACGCGATCTCATCGTGATCGCCGACGAAGCTTACGAAGACCTGGTCTACGAAGGCGAGCACTATTCAATCGCGTCGCTCGACGGAATGTGGGAACGCACGATCACCTGCTTCACGTTTTCAAAGTCGTATGCGATGACCGGTTGGCGTCTTGGTTACGCTGTCGCGCCCAAGCCGTGGATGACGGGTTTGAAGAAAGCGACGTTGTATTCGTCAAACGGTGTCTCGACGCCAACGCAGTGGGCGGGACTCGCAGCAATGAACATGGATCCCGCACTGCTCGATCGGGCACGTGATGAATATCGCAAGCGGCGCGACCTGCTGTTGTCAGGTCTGAACGAACTCGGACTCACGTGTGAATCTCCGGCCGGCGCGTTCTACGCGTTTCCCGACGTGCGCCTGGTCCATCAGGACAGCCGCGAAGCAGCGGACATACTGCTGAACCGCGCGCAGGTCGCAACTGTTCCCGGAATCGTTTTTGGACCAGACGGTGAAGGTCATGTGCGCTTCTCATTTTCAACCTCAATCGAAACCATAGAAGCAGGTCTTAATTCACTTCGTCGTAATCTTTAGCGGATGACTCGAAGCGAATTTGAATTCATCGATTCCCTTCGCCGGCGTTTCGGTGCGGGGATCGGTGACGACGCCGCCGTCATTCGCAGTTC
Source organism: Pyrinomonadaceae bacterium (assembly GCA_035276425.1). Classification (GTDB taxonomy): domain Bacteria; phylum Acidobacteriota; class Blastocatellia; order Pyrinomonadales; family Pyrinomonadaceae; genus PSRF01. The sequence goes on along the minus strand of DATELP010000120.1, from coordinate 9,942 downwards.
CGCGGGAAAGGAAATCGTGATCACGACGGATCTGCTCGTCGAAGATATCGACTTTCGCCGCACTACCGCGCCCGCGTTGTTGTTGGGCCATAAAGCACTCGCAGTTTCTGTTTCCGATATCGCGGCAATGGGTGCGCGTCCACGCTGGTCGTTGATCTCGATCGGCGTGCCTGATGATGTTTGGCAAACGGATTTTGTCGATCAGTTTTATGAGGGACTGACGCAACTCGCGCAGCGTTACGACGTGCAGTTGATCGGCGGCGACACGTCACGGACGAATGAAAAAATCGTTGTCGACTCGATCGTTCTCGGCGAGTGTAATGTCGGTCTTGCAGTGAAACGTGTCGGGGCACAGCCGGGCGATCAGATCTTCGTCACGGGTTCGCTCGGAGGCTCCGCGGCGGGATTGCGTTTGATCGAACGCGGCGCGCACCTTGCGGAACAGAATCTTCCTGACGACGATTCGCAAAAGATCGATCACGTGTTGTTGCGTCAACTGCGTCCGGAGCCGCGTGTTGGCTGGGGCATGGTGCTCGGCGAAGAGCGTTTGGCGACTGCGATGATCGATATCAGCGATGGGCTTTCGTCGGATTTGAATCATCTGTGTACGGCGAGTGGTGTGGGCGCGCGGATCGAGTCGTCGCTGTTGCCGATCGATCCTCAGGTGGTTGAACTGTGCGGCCGCCGCGCGCTGGATCCGCTGCAACTGGCGTTGCACGGCGGTGAGGATTTTGAACTGCTGTTTACGGTGAAGCCCGCTGACGTTGCGCGCCTGCCCCGCCGCGTCGATGGCACACAGATCACACGGATCGGGGAAGTCAGGATTCTGGCTGATGGAGTGAAGATTTCTGAAGGGTCGCGCGTTTGGGAACTCAACCCCGGCGGCTGGAAACATTTTTAGAACTACCTTATCCTCAACAACCCATGCTCAAGTTTCGTAACACGCTATCGGGCCGCATCGAAGAGTTTCGCCCCATGAACGAGGGCGAGGTGCGGTTCTATTATTGTGGTCCAACCGTTTGGGAATACGGCCACATCGGTAACTTCCGCAGCGCCGTCGCCGCTGACATCGTCCGCCGCTACCTGAAGTTCAAAGGCTACAAGGTCACGCACGTAATGAACATCACGGACGTCGAGGACCGCATCATTGCCAAGTCGCAGGAACGCGGCATGACGATCGACGAGTACACCGCCAAGTACATCGACGCGTTGTGGGAAGACTTCGACGCGCTCGGCTGCGAGCGGCCCGAAGTCGTGCCGCGCGCGACGCGTCACATTCCCGAGATGGTCACGTTGATCGAGAAACTACTGGCCACCGGTCACGCTTATCGATCCGACGGTTCGATCTACTACCGCATCGCTTCGTTCCCCGAGTACGGCAAGCTTTCGAAGATCAATTTCGCGGGCAACATCGCGGGCGCGAGCGAGCGAGTCGACACGGACAAGTACGAGAAGGAAGACGCGCGCGATTTCGCGCTGTGGAAAGATCCCGCAAGCGAAACCGAACCGGCGTGGGACACGGAGATCGGCCGCGGCCGTCCGGGTTGGCACATTGAATGTTCGGCGATGTCGATGAAGTATCTCGGCGAGAGTTTTGACATTCACGCCGGCGGCATCGATCTCGTTTTTCCGCATCACGAGAATGAGATCGCGCAGAGCGAAGGCGCGACTGGCAAACAGTTCGTGCGTTACTGGATTCACTTCGAACATCTGAAGGTCGAAGGCGAGACGATGTCGAAGTCGAAGGGCAACTACTACACTTTTCGCGACATTGCCGCGAAGGGGTTCTCGCCCGCTGCGATTCGTTATTTTCTGTTGAGTGTACCTTACAACAAGCAACTCAACTTCACGTTTGACGCACTTGCGGGCGCGGAGAAAACGGTGGCGAGTTTGCGCGACTTCAGGGCGCGCCTTTCTGAGGCCAAAACGAGCGAGGGATCTAACGAAGCACTTCATGAGGCGGCCCAGCGGGCTTTGACTGAGTTTGAAGCCGGCATGGACGACGATCTGAATACGTCTGTGGCGCTGGCGGTGGTCCATAATCTTTCGCGTGAAGTAAACACCGCGTTGGCGCGTAAGCAGGTGAAGGCTGAGAACCAGCGCGAGTTGCTCGAAGTGATCGATCGTATCGACACTGTGCTGAACATCTTCGGCAATAGCCAACGCGAGATGCTCGACAGCGAAGTGCAGGCGCTCATCGATCAACGGCAAGAGGCGCGTCACCGCCGCGACTTCGGCCGCGCGGACGAGATCCGTCGTGAACTCGCCGACCGCGGAATAATTCTTGAAGACACAAAAGATGGCGTTCGCTGGAAACGCAAGTAAAACCATCCACAGATTACGCAGATTCTTTTTTATCTTGTGTGTAATCTGCGTAATCTGTGGATACTGTTTTGCTCAGGAAACGAACAAAAGAAACCTCGCCGCTGAAGTCAAAGCCGAGTTTCTGCACGCGTGGAATGGCTACAAGAAACACGCCTGGGGCCACGACGATCTAAAGCCACTCTCGAAGACTCACCACGATTGGTACGCGCAGCCGCTCTTGATGACGCCGGTCGACGCGCTCGACACGATGATCCTCATGGGCCTCACCGACGAAGCCGCGGCGACCCAGAAGTACATCCTCGAGAATCTGTCGTTCGACAAAGACATCGAAGTGCAGAACTTCGAAGTCACGATCAGACTGCTCGGCGGACTGCTCACCAATTATCAACTCACCAACGACAAACGTTTCCTGAACCTTGCGGAAGATCTCGGCAACCGCTTGCTGCCCGTCTTCAATTCGCCAACCGGCATGCCGTACCGCTACGTGAATCTGAAAACCGGCAAGCCGCGCAAGCCGATCAGCAATCCTGCGGAAACGGGAACGCTGCTGATCGAGTTTGGCACGCTGAGTAAGTTCACCGGCAAACCGATCTACTACGACAAAGCGAAACGCGCGCTCGTTGAAACGTACAAGCGCCGTTCGAAGATCGGCCTCGTGGGCGAGTGGATCAACGTCGAAACCGGCGAATGGACCAACACGGACAGTCACATCAGCGGCGCGATCGACAGTTACTACGAATACCTTTTGAAGTGCTCGTTGTTGTTTGGCGATCGCGACTGCAAACGCATGTGGGACGAGAGCATCGTCGCGATCAATAAGCATCTTCAGGACAACTGGAAAGGTGAACTCTGGTACGGCCACGCCGACATGAACACCGGCGCGCGCCGCGCCACAACGTACGGCGCGCTCGACGCGTTCTTTCCCGCGGTGCTCGCGTTGTCAGGCGATCTAAAACGCGCCGCACGCTTGCAGGAATCTTCGTATTCGATGTGGAGGGTGGCTGGTATCGAACCGGAAGAGTTTGACTATCGCGCGCGTAAGATCACGTCGCCCGGTTATCCGTTGCGTCCCGAGATAGTCGAATCGACTTACTACCTTTGGCGCTTAACAAAGGACGAGCGTTACCGAGCCATGGGCGCGCAACTTTGGCTGGACTTTGTGCAACACTGCCGCACCGAGGACGCCTATGCGGCGCTGAAGAACGTGACGACGAAAGAAAAATCCGACTCGATGCAGAGCTTCCTCTTCGCGGAGACTTTCAAGTATTTCTACCTGCTCTTCTCATCGCCGGACACACTCGACTTCAACAGCGTGATCTTCAACACCGAAGCGCACCCAATTCGAAGATTCAAATAGGGCCACAAAAAACCATCCACAGATTACACAGAAAAATCTGCGTAATCTGTGGATTGCTTTGTTCCTATTTGTATTCCACGCCGAGGTTCTCAAACAGAAACGCCATGATGTCGCGCTGCTGCTCGATCGCCTTCGTCGTGTTGCTGGCGCCGTGCGCTGAGTTCGTGTCGATCCGGATCAGGATCGGATTGTCGCCACCCTGCCCGGCCTGCAACGCCGCCGCGTATTTGTAATTGTGCGCCGGCACCACGCGATCGTCGTGATCCGCGGTCGTGATCAGCGTCGACGGATACTTCGCTCCCTGCTTGATGTTGTGAATCGGCGAGTAGGCTAACAGTGCTTTGAACTCCGCTTCATTGGCTTCACTCGAACCGTAATCCGAAATCCAGTTCGCACCGATCGTGAACTTCTGGAAGCGCAACATGTCCATCACGCCCGCCGATTCGATCACCGCACGAAACAGTTCCGGACGTTGATTCGCAACCGCGCCCACTAACAAACCGCCGTTCGAGCCGCCCTGAATCGCGAGTTTGCTCGACGACGTGTACTTGTTCGCAATCAACCATTCAGCCGCTGCGATGAAGTCGTCAAACACGTTCTGCTTCTTCAGCTTCGTGCCGGCCTCGTGCCACTTTTCGCCGTACTCACCACCGCCGCGCATGTTCGCCGACGCGTAGACGACGCCCTGTTCGAGCATAGCCAAACGCAGTGAACTGAAGTTTGGCGCTGTCACGACATTGAAGCCGCCGTAACCGTAAAGCACCGTCGGATTGTTGCCGTCGAGTTTCAGGCCCTTCTTATAAACGAGGAACATCGGCACGCGCGTGCCGTCTTTGCTGTTGTAGAAGACCTGTTTGGTTTCGTAGTTATCGGGTTTGAATCCGGGAATATCTACCGTGCGAAAGACGGTCGATTTCTTGGTAGCGATGTCGTACTTGTAGATCGTGGATGGGAAGTTGAACGACGTGAAGTTATAGAAAACGTACTTGTCGTCATTCAGACCACCAAAGCCACCGGCAGTGCCGACGCCCGGCAACACGATCTCATTTTCAAGCTTGCCGTCGAGACTGAAGACGTATGCGCGCGTCGCCACGTCCTTGCGCCACGAAGCGAAGAGTTTGCCGCCAGCGGTTCCGATGCTTTGCAACGGCTCAGTTCTTTCCGGCAACACGTCTTTCCAGTTCTTCTCGTCGGGATTCTGCGGATCGACGAGCACGACGCGGCCGTTGGGCGCGTTGCGATTCGTGCGAACCAAAAACTTGTCGCCAACGTTGTCGATCACACCGAAGCTGTCGTCGCCAATCTCCGCGACGATCGGCGCAAACTTCGAATCCGGTTTCGACAGATCTTTATAAAAGACCGCGTTACCCTTCTTGCCCCTGCCGCGATCCTGCAAAGTCAGAATCGCAAAGCGCTCATCCTCAGTAGTGTTGACGTTATGAAAGCGCAGCGGATTCTGCTTGTCTTCATAGATCAGCACGTCTTCAGATTGCGGCGTGCCGACTTTGTGGAAGTAAACAGCGTGGTACTCATTCTTCGTGGAGAGTTCCTTGCCCTTCTCCGGCGCCGGATAACGGCTGTAGTAAAAACCGTCGCTGGACCACGACACACCTGACACCTTAATCCACTGCAACTCGTCGCTGAGCTTCTGTTTCGTAGCGACTTCCATCACGCTGAGCGTGACCCAGTCAGAACCGCCCGTAGAGATACCGTAAGCGAGATATTTTCCGTCTTTCGAAAGCGAGAACGCGCTCAACACCGACGTGCCGTCGGACGAGAACTTGTTCGGATCGAGAAAGACTTCCGGTGTACCGTTCACGCCTTTTTGAATGTAGTAGACGCTCTGGTTCTGCAAGCCGTCGTTCTTCGTGAAGAAGTAAGTGTCGCCACGACGAAACGGCGCGGAGATGCGCGGGTAGTTGTAAAGTTCGGTCAGCCGCGCTTTGAGCTTTTCGCGATACGGAATCTTGTCGAGATAACCGAACGTGACGCGGTTCTGATCGTCGACCCACGCTTTCGTCTCGGCCGAAGTCTCGTCTTCGAGCCAACGATACGGGTCGGGCACTTTGGTGCCGAAGTAGTCGTCGACGACCTCGACCTTCTTCGTTTCGGGGTAAGTGATCTTGTTCTTAGTGCTTGCATCGTTGCCGTCGGCAGTCGCACGTGTCAGGAACGGCGCCGCGGCGAACGACAGAACGAAAGCGAAAATCGCAAGGGCAAAAAGCTTGTGTCTCACACGGATCTTCATGTTCTTTGTCTCCGCAGGCAGGTTAAAGATTAGGCTCGATACTGTAGAAGAGTTGGAGCTAAAGTTCAAACAGTCGGGGCAGACGCCCTCTCCTGATCTACAAGGAGCTTCTGAGCGGTTTCTCGTACTGCGATATCCGGATCATCCTCAGCCCGACGCCGCAACAGATTCCAAGTTTCGGAATCCTCGGCAAACGACGTTGCGAGATGCCGCAGGATTTTTTGCCTGACAAGTGGGGACGGGTCACGGATAACATTATCCAGCAAGAGCTCTCGCGTGCGCGGATCTTTAAGGTATCGTCGAACCAGTTCGTCGTAAAACTCAGATCTAAGTCCACTGCTAGTTTCTTTCAGGATTCGCTCATGAATCAGCGCGAAGGACAGATCATAAGTTCCTTTAAGTGCGTTGAAAGCGCCCGACCGCACCAGCCCGGACTTATCCGCAAGGTGGTCTTTTAGCAATGAAGACACGGATGTACCTTTATATCGGGACAAATGTCGAATAGCTTGATATCGGCTGATCGAGTTTGTTCCCGGCTGTAGGATCGCAATTATCGTGGGCACAGCCTCTGAATCTTCATCTGCGTAGTAAGTCAAATAGGTGTCGATAGCAGTTCGTCGACACGTCGCCACAGGGTCGTTCAACAACTGGTGCTTTAACATGGAAACAACTGCGGGGTCGTCCTTCCAACCGCTGGCAAGTGCACCTGTCCATAGTGCACGCAATCTCCAATCTTCGCTCTGAGCGTACGCGACAAGTTGGTCATGAACCTCTTCAAGCCCGGCGCCTACTGACGAGACGAACAATGCAAAGTAATCGGCGCTCCCGATTGAGTTTGGCGGACGAAAAGAAGCCAGCAACTGGGCTAGCTTGACTCTATTCGGCCACGTGACATTGATTGCCTTTACCGCGGCCAGGAGTTTCTGTGCGGAAAAGACTACATCAATAGCGATATACTCATTATTAGAGAGCATTCCCACAGTGTCCAGCGTAATTTCTAGAGCGAAGTCGGTTGCGTCGGTAATCGAATTTGTGTTTCTTACTTCAGCTAGACATCTCAGCGCTAACTCCACTTTTGCACAACGTGACTGGATCCCCTGTCCGGATCCTGTTGCGTCGTTAAGCAAATAAACGATCAGCTCGCCAGCGAATCGTTCATTAAGAATGCCGCAAATCAACCTCAGCACCTCGTGCCAACTCTCATCGTTCCAATGAACCCCAAATACCTTTTCCGAAAGGTGCTCAATCGAGATCTCATGCGCCTTCTCAAACTTGTAAGTAAACGCGGTCGCACAGAAATACTCGAGGAATGCACGGTGAACGAAACCATACACAGAGGCTCCGTACAATGAAAGGATGAAGTTCCGTTGCCGAAATTGGTCGATCATTATTCGGGAGATAGTCGTTGCCCGATCAGGACTCAACGTGAATCTCTCGATAAGATAATCCTGGAACTCTTTCTGTAGTTGCTCACGGTGAATGTAGTTCCCCTTGAGCCCGGCTCCTCCAGCTTGCATCCGATATGCAAGCCGGCGAAGCAGTTCTTTCTTGTCGTCCTCGCCGATAAAAGGCGCGTCGACATTAATGCTCTCCAAGTGCCGCTTTACTTCCCAGTGTTCGATCAAAACGCTCGCCGCATGGTCGTAGAGCTTCCATCTCTCGCGCGGAAGCTCCTGGTGCTTGCCGATGATAGCCATGATGGTCAGTAACATCGGATTGCCAGCGAGCTGGCGAACTGACGTTGACTGGTCGAACGAGTGAAGGATTCTTTCAATCCGCCGCTTCGCATCATCAGGACGATCGGCCAGAGCCAGCTCGTACCAGCGACTGACAAATGACGCCACCTGCTCGCGGTTCAGATCCTGTAACGTGTAATGAGCGAAACCTGCATCCGTCAGAATCTTTCGCTGGTATCCGACTATGCGACTGGTAACGATGGTGCCTGCGTTTGGATACGTGTGCGCGAAGCCAACTATTGCGTGACTGAGGCGTGCACGGTCGGCCGGATCGAAGACTTCGTCTAAACCGTCAAAGATTACGATCGCGCCTTTCACACTCAGTCGTTCATGCAAGACTGTTTGTGTAAGGTTCCAACCCTCTGTCTTTCCGAGGAACTCAAGAAACTCGAGAAACGTGTCGCACTTTCCTTCTTCTCGCAAAGCATTGTATGTGCGAAGCTCAACCAACACAGGCAAAAAGTTGTGGAACGTCTTGCGGAGCCGAGAATCGCCCGCAGGGTCAACCAGTGACAGTATGGTGTAACGAGTGAGCGTGGATTTACCAGAGCCGGGGTCGCCAAGAATCACAACATGCGGCACTGCGGATCTGGTGAGCACATCAATGACCGGCGTTGGAGGATTCCTGTAATACTGATCGCCAGTTGCACGAATCTCCTCGATCGAGACGCCCTCGGGTAGATCGTCGATCTTGAGTTCTCCTTCACTCTGAAGCTTCTCCAGAATCTCTTTTGGTAGTTCAATAGGCGGCGGATTTTTTCTGACAGACTGCTCCACAAAAACAGCACGCAATTGCAGTTGCAAGTATTCTTCACGTTGCGGCGGCGTCAAGGCGTCGAGGTCGAGCGTTCGATAACGTTTTAAGAGAGCTTCGTAGTAATGCTTCAGTTTGAACTCAACCGCGGGAGGACCATCGACTTTTTGTTCGCTCTTACGAGTAAGGATCAGTAAAGCAACAGCGAGCAAGAACAACAGTGGCCACGACATCCATTGGTAAGGCTTCAATCGTTCCGGGAGCTGGTTGCTCGCAATATTCGTAACGAAACCAATGAGCAGGGTTACGACTATTATCAGGACATAGATCTGCGGACGGGGGAGTTTCATGCGGGCTCCTTGTACGGGAAGCGAGGAAGATCGATTCAGCCCGCTTATTCTTCGCTATCACGCGCTTGGAGTCAACCAATTCAAAACGGAGCTGCGACCCCCACGAACTGTCCTTGTCCGAGGCAAACCGTGGCTGCTAGAATCGCGTTCGTATGTTGAACCCCCAACCACTTCACTATCGCCCACTTGAATCGCGAGCGAATCTGTTCGCCGACTAGTTTTCCGTTTACTCAACGCTGCTCTGATAACGTCTGAAAACTTCGGTTTTTCGACCTACTATCGTCTTTTTGAATAAGGGAGAAATGAAAATGTCGACCGGCGTAATTGCACCACCACGAAAGCCCGAGATTAAGACCGCCCTGCCAGGCCCAAACGCAAAGAAGATCATCGAAGCGGACGCCAAATGGGTCAACCCGTCGTATCCGCGGCCCGAGTTCAAACTCGTCGTCGAACGCGCAAGCGGCGTTTGGGTTGAAGACGTCGATGGCAATCTCTTCCTGGATTGCAACGCGGGCGTCGCGGTCTGCTCCACCGGACACTGTCATCCGGAAGTTGTGCAGGCGATTCAGCAGCAAGCAGCGGAATTGATTCACATGTGCGGCACTGACTATTACTACCGTCATATGCCGGAGCTCGCGGAAAAGCTCGACGCGATCGTGCCGGTGCAGTCGCCGACGAAGACACACTTCGCGAACAGCGGTACGGAAGCTGTTGAAACAGCTCTGAAACTCGCAATGCACGCGACCGGCCGCGAGAAGTTCATCGCGTTCTTCAACAGTTTTCACGGACGCACACTCGGCTCGCTTTCGTTGACGTCATCAAAGGCCGCGCAACGCAAAGGCTTCAAACGCCAGGCGCTCGACGTCGTTCACGTGCCGTATCCAAATGAGTTTCGCAATCCGTTCAATGCCGCTGATTGTGGCGACGGCGGCGCGGCGCAGGGTGCTTTGAACTGGATCGAAGAGCGGTTGTTCAAAACAACCACGCCGCCGGAAGAAGTCGCGGGAATCGTGGTTGAGGCAGTGCAGGGCGAAGGTGGTTACGTGCCCGCGCCGAAAGGTTTTCTACAGGGACTGCGACGCATTTGCGACGAGCACGGCATCATGTTGATCGTCGACGAAGTGCAGAGCGGCATGGGCCGCACGGGCAAGATGTTCGCGTGCGAGCATTAC
>DATELP010000119.1:0-6206 GCA_035276425.1 Pyrinomonadaceae bacterium | reverse complement strand
TTCAACTCCGCCTGCTGCGCCGCTGATAAAGGTTCAAAGGTCACTGCTTCGTTCAGAAACGCGGGGGACGACAACGCGGTCTTCGAAAAGATGATCGTGAAAACATCGGTTCCGGGGTTTTTGTCCAGCGTCAGGGTGTCGCCATTCGGAAAGCTGAAGTCACTACCGGCGGGCACCTGATTACTCTTAACCCCTGTTGCCGGCAACGGTTTCGTCGTCAAAAACGCCGTCGGTACATTGTTGTCGCCTGGACCGACGATGTAAAGATACCCGGGCTCACTGAACGTGAAGTGAAACTTCAGTCGCTGCCCGGATGCTACGGGAACCAGTCCAGCGACTTGGGTTGGCTCTTCACCCGCCCGCGCCGGTTCCAACATGAGCCAGTAACGGCCAATCTCACGCGGCGGGGCAACGGTAGCTGTAGAAGTTCCTGGTGTGGTCACGGCTGTTGTCGTCCTTGAACGGTTCCACAGCAGGAAACTTGCAACCCCGGCCACGGCGACGACCAACAGCAACACCACCGCGCCGATGATCAGTCCGGCGGCGCTCTTTTTCTTTTCGACTACGGCCGGTGCAGATGGCGCTGCCGGCTGCGGCGCTGGCCGAACCGGCGGCTGAACAGACGGAACGGCGGTGACGCTCGAACCCATCGCGCCCGACTCCGCTACGGTCGCCGCAGACATACCGGGATCGGCCGGTTTCGGCGGTGGTTCCGGTTTTGCGCGCTCAACAACAGTCGGTGCTACGGTCGATGCCGGCGGCGGAGACGGCGGCGAGGTTGACGCACCGTCCAGCGTCAGCACGGTTTCCGCGTTGACGTCTGACTTCGTGCCGAGATCTTTCTTAATCGTGACTGTTTCCGCGAAACCCGCCGGAGGTTGATCGCCACTCGGCTGAACCGGCGTCGTCAATCCCGCGCGTAACTCGTTTGCCAATTCACTCGCCGAAGACTGGCGATCGTTACGATCCTTGGCTGTCGCCCGTTCGATCGCACCGCTAAAACCACGCGGCACATCCGGTGCGACCTCATGCAGCGGTTTCGGCGCTGTCTTCACGTGTTCGCGCCGCAGTTCGTGCAGCGTGTTACCCGCAAACGCACGCTTGCCGGAGATCATCTCATAGAACACGAGACCAAGACTGTAGATATCCGCGCGGCCGTCGATTTCCGGATTCCCGTCGCGCGCGATCTCGCCCCACTGCTCCGGCGACATGTAATAAGGAGTGCCGAGCACCTGGCCGGCCATCGTCAGCGCGGTGTTGCCGCCGTTGTCACCGGCGATTTCACGCATCTTCGCGATGCCGAGGTCGAGTAGTTTCAGGACCGGCGCGCTGTTTTCCGTCGCGTTGCCGATCATGATGTTTTCCGGTTTGAGGTCGCGATGTACGACGCCCATCGAGTGCGCAGTGTCGAGCACGCTCATGATCGGCGTGAGAATCTCAAACGCTTCAGCGGCGCTGAACCGGCCGCGCGTTTTGATGGCGACGTCGAGTGTGTGACCTTCAACATACTCCATCACCATGTAGATCGTGCCATCGGCAGCGGTGCGAAGATCGTAAACCGTGACGGCATTGGGATGACGAAAGCGGCGCGCCGCCTGTCCTTCGCGCCTGAACCTGCGCAGCCACTCCGCGTTTGTCCTGACCTCGGGCGGCAACACCTTGATTGCCACGCGATCGCCGAGCAGGATGTGTCGCGCGCGATAGACGGCCCCCATGCCGCCCTTTCCGAGCAGCGCTTCCATCTGATACTGACCGTCGAGCACAGTGTCGACAATCGACGCGGGATCAGCTTCGAGTACTTCCCCGTCGATCGAACAGAAGCTCACGCTGTCATCGTATTTTGCTTTGCAGGAAGTGCAGTATTTCATTTCGGGGGGAGTAGTCTATCCACAGATTACACAGATTTCAAAGAACTTTGTGATCTGTGGTTAAGCTACTGGTAAATGCTGGAGATATAGTCCTCGACCATGCGGTTGCTGTTGTACTTCGGCGCGAGGGTTTGGATGGCGCGCTTCATCATCGCGATCCATTGGCGTGGAAGGCCGCTCTTGTCACGCGTGTAAAAGAGCGGAACGACCTCCTGTTCGAGCGTGCGGTAGAGCGATTCCGCGTCGGCCGCGTCAATGGCGGCAACTTCTGAACTCGCCGCTGTCGATGATGATTCGGTTCCGCTCGCACTGCCAAAACCACTTCCGATCGCAAAACCGTTCGTGCCGTCGTAACCCTCCAGCCACCAGCCATCGAGTATCGACAGATTGAGCCCACCGTTCATCGCCACCTTTTCACCACTCGTTCCGGACGCCTCAAGCGGCCGGCGCGGCACGTTGAGCCAAACGTCCACTGACTGGACCAACTGTCGCGCGATCTCCTGATCGTAGTCCTCGAGAAAAACGGCACGATGCCTGACGGCTTTGTCGTATTTCCACAGGGCCAACTGCTGTAGCACGAGCTTCGATCCCTCGTCCTGCGGATGCGCCTTGCCCGCAAACACAAACTGCACCGGACGCTCTTCGTTATTGATCAATCGCAACAGACGCTGCTGGTCCGACAGCAATAAATTCCAACGTTTGTAACCCGCAACGCGCCGCGCGAATCCAATCGTCAGCGCGTCTGAATCAAACATCGTCTTCGCGGCTTCGATGTAGTCAGCCTTTTCACCCGCAGCGAGACGCGACTGCGTCGTGCGATGTCGAACAAAAGCGATCAGCCGTTCCTTCAACATCGAATGCGCGATCCAAAGTTCTTCATCAGAAATGCGCGTCACTGCGTCAGTCCACGCCGACGAATCGCGCAGCGTCTTTTCCCAATCCTGTCCGATGTACTTCTCAAACAGATACCGCAACAACGGCGCAACCCACGTCGGCGCGTGTACGCCATTCGTCACGTAACTGATCGGAACGTCTTCAACCTTCTTCTCGGGAAAAAGCTTCTGCCACAGCGCACGCGACACTTCGCCGTGTTTCAAACTCACTCCGTTTGTCGAGCGGCACATGCGAATCGCGAGCGGCGTCAAGCCGTAACGCTCCGTTTTATTCGCAGCATCAACACGCCCGAGCGCGAGAAACTCTTCTTCACTCAAACCAAGCTCTTTCGCGTATTCACTGCCAAACGCACTCATCACCAGCGACGCATCAAACTCGTCATTTCCCGCGGCAACCGGCGTGTGCGTTGTGAACACACACTGCTGCCTCACGATCGGAATCGCATCCACCATCTTCACTTGTTGTTGTTGAATAACCTCACGCGCGAGCTCGAGCGTGAGAAAAGCCGAGTGGCCTTCGTTCAAGTGATGAACGTACGGCGTGACACCGAGCTTGCGCAGCAAACGAACACCACCGATCCCGAGCAACATCTCCTGCACGATGCGGGTCTCGCGATCGCCGCCGTAAAGATGTCCGGTCACCCAACGATCCGTCTCAACGTTCTCAGGAATGTTTGTGTCGAGCAGGTAAAGCTGAACCGTCCCGACATCCGCGCGCCACACCTGGGCCAACACGTTACGCTCGCGAATCGAGACTTCGATCCGCATCGGCGTTCCATCGGCTTCCTTGATCAGAGTAATCGGCAGCTCGTTCGGAAATGTTTCGCCGTAATGCTCTTCCTGCCAACCGTCGTTACGCAAACGCTGGCGAAAGTATCCGTACCGGTACATCAGTCCAATGGCAACGAGCGGCAAGCGCAGATCGCTGGCCGACTTGAGATGATCTCCGGCGAGTATGCCCAAGCCGCCGGAATAAAGCGGCAACGAGTTGTGTACGCCAAACTCAGCGCAGAAGTAAGCAACCGGCCGTTCCTTCGTGATCTTCAGGTCGCTGATGGTCCAACCCGTCCCGGATTCCATGTACGATTGAAAACTCTGATCGAGACGACGCACACGTTCGAGATACACCGGATCCGTCGCTGCTTCCGCCAAACGATATGCCGACGTTTTCGCCAGCAGTTCTCGCGGGTTCTGCTCACACTCTTCCCAGACCTCCGGATCGAGATCGCGAAAGATCCCGGCGCCGTCCGCGGCCCAACTCCACCAGTAATTCCAGGCCAGCCGCTCCAGTGGCGCGAGCGGCGCAGGCAGTTTCGGCTGCGTCGCACGCTTTTCGATTTCAGTCGTTTCAAGCATCCGTTTGTGTTAATTGCCTCAAATATGCGTGTTCACAAAAGCGAAGAGTCTACTCGAATTTGTGGTGCTTAAGAAACACCCGCGCATCCCGGTCCTGGAAGAACACCAGCCGCACTTCCTCAATCTGCTGATCCGCGTTCAGAAATTCTTTGATTGCTCGCGAGGAAACCGCGGCGGCTTCCGGTTGGGGATAGCGGAAGGCGCCTGTTGAAATTGAAGGAAAAGCAATCGAATAAATCGCATGCTGGACAGCGAGGTTTAACGAATTGCGGTAACACGCGGCCAGTAATTCTGCTTCGTTCGGATCGTGACCGTAGATCGGACCAACGGTGTGAATTACAAATCGTGCCGGAAGATCTCCACCGGCGGTGATCACGGCTTCACCGGTAGGCAAGCCGTCTGGATACTGCGTCCTGCGAATCTCCCGGCACTCCCGGGGAATCAATGGCCCACCCGCTTTGTGAATCGCGCCGTCCACGCCACCGCCGCCAAGCAAGGTCGAGTTGGCTGCATTCACGATCGCATCGACGTCCTGGCGAGTAAGATCGCCGACGACAACGACAACACGGCCATCTAAAAACGACTGCATTATTCTTCACCGCGCGGTTCAACTGTGATTTCGTCAAACATGTCCTGGCGTCGCAGCGCTTCGGCGACGCCCTTGGCGGTATGTTCGTTGAGGGGATGATCGGGGTCAGTGCTCGCAATCTCAAACACGCGCTCGTCGAGCATCACGATGCCGAGCGAACCGAGCGTGACGCCCGGCGTGACGAGAATCTCATCCATGTTGTGAATGCGGAAGCGGCCGGTTTGCTCGACCCAATCTTCAAGGAACGGGTCGCGCAGAGCATGCTCGGCCTCGGATTCGTCAAGATATGCGCCTTCGACAATGAGACAATATTCGCGCACGGTGGGTTACTCGGCGCGATAATTTATCACCCTCGGTCGCAACCGCCAAATAAAAATAGGTCCCAAAAAGAAATAGGTCCTATAGGACTTATAGGACCTATCCTTCTTGACCTATCGCTTGGCCTTTACCGATTTCTGGCGTACTGCCGGTTCAACGTCTCACGCAAACGATTGAAGTAAGAGTTGAACGTGACAAACCCATTGCTTCCCTGGAAGAACGCTCGTCCACCAGTTTCATTCGACAAACGATTCAACGAACTCTGTCCGTAGCTCGCGGCGATGCGGCTGCGGCTCGTCAAACCAACCGACGGTGCGTAAAAACTGAACACCGACACATGCCGTCTGTTCGCTTCTTTAATCGCGCGATCGATGTCGACTGTATGACCCGCCGCGGTCGTATCAAAGCCACGCGACGTGTCGAGTCCGTCTGAAATCAAAAGTACCGCGTTTGCATTCGTTCCGTCGCTCTCGAATTTCTTCAGTGCTTCAACCACTTCGACGTACGGATTGAACGGTGAACTCGCTGTACTCGCGACCGGAATGCGCAAAGATCGCGCTGCTTTTTCGAGGTCGCTCGTAAACGGTTGCCGCACTTGCAACGTGCCAGTCGTGATGTAACCAACCATCACTTGCGAGCCTTGCGGCAACGAACGAATGAAATCACGCGTAACGCCGATCTCGTTGCTAACCTGCGGCACGAGATCGTCCTGAATCAGAATCGCTAAGTTCAAAGGCTCGATTGTTTGGAGCCCGCGCTGTTCTTTGTCTTCGTTATTTTTCGGTGTCGCAGAAGCAACCCAAACCGCGGAAAGCGCCAACGCGAGGGCCACTGCAAACGACACTAACTTACGGTAATACATTGTGTTTCAACATCTCCATTTCCGCGTGCTGTGATGCGGTAAAGCGTGTTTTGGATGGCCGCTGTTAACTTGCCTTTAACCTGTGCGGATAGGTATGCTGCAACAAAATCTCCACATCCGAAAGGAATCACATTTATGAAAGTCTATCCGACTGAGGCCATCAGAAACCTTGCTGTCATTGGACATGGCGACGCAGGGAAGACGCAGCTAATCAGCTCTCTTCTCTACGTCGCCGGAGCCACACCGCGCTGGGGAAAGGTAGATGAAGGAACCACAGTCACGGATTACGAAGAAGATTCCATCGCTCGTAAAATCACACT
>DATELP010000118.1:0-32073 GCA_035276425.1 Pyrinomonadaceae bacterium | reverse complement strand
GCGCCGGATCGACGTCGATACCAAGAAACACCGCGCCGTTCAACGTCGCCGCGAGCGGTTGCGCGCCACCCATGCCGCCCATGCCGCCGGACACAACCAGCTTGCCCGAAAGATCGCCGCCGAAGTGTCTATCGGCCATCGCGGCAAATGTTTCAAACGTGCCTTGAACGATGCCTTGCGTGCCGATGTAGATCCAACTGCCGGCGGTCATCTGGCCATACATCATCAAACCGCGGCGTTCGAGTTCGTGAAAGTGTTCCCAGTTGGCCCACGCGCCGACGAGGTTCGAGTTCGCGATCAAAACTCGCGGCGCGTATTCGTGTGTGCGAAAAACAGCAACCGGCTTGCCTGATTGGACCAGCAACGTTTCATCGTTTTCGAGCGCGCGCAGTTCGCGCACGAGCGCGTCAAACGATTCCCAGTTGCGCGCCGCCTTACCGGCGCCGCCGTAGACGATGAGCTGATCCGGTTTCTCGGCGACGTCCGGATCGAGGTTGTTCATCAGGCAACGCAGCGCGGCTTCCTGATGCCAGCCTTTGCAACTCAACTCGGCGCCGCGCGCTGCCCTGATCACTCTATGCTGGTCCGTGTTCATCCGTGGCCTTCACTCCTGTGCGTTCCAAAAACGGCTGAACCAACCGCTCTTCCCTTCCTTCTGCACTAATTGTCCAAACTCGCCGGGATCGAGCCACACGCCGCTGCACTTGTCGCACGTGTCGATCATTACGCCTTCGAAGTCGCTCTCTTGCAAATTGCCGTCGCAGCGCGGGCACTTCATCGACGAAATGCCAGCCGCCTTCGCGTCTTCAGCGACTTTCATCTTCGCGCGCAGTTTTTCGATCGCTTCCTGGTTCTTGCGATGAAAGTATTCGTCTTCGAGTCCTTTTCTCCGGTCGTCCATTCCGTTCGCCATGTTTTCTCCTTAATTCAACAGTGAATCGAATTCGCCTTTCACGATCGCCTCTTTGAGCTTCTCAATGTCCGCCGCCATCGAACGATCTTCTTTCAACGGCTCCGCGAAGCTGCGAACGATCTTGTGCGCTTCCTTCACGCCGCGTCCGGGCGCGAGTGGCGCACGATAATCGAGTGCCTGCGCCGCAGTCAAAAGCTCGATCGCCGTCACCATCTCCGCGAGGTTCACGATCGAGCGCAACTTCGTCGCCGACGTCATGCCCATCGAAACGTGATCTTCCTTACCGCCGTCAGTCGGCACGTTATCAACACTCGCCGGATGCGCCAGCACTTTCGCTTCGTTCAACAATGCCACCGCCGAGACTTGCAACATCATGAAGCCCGACGAGATGCCCGGATGCGCTGTCAGAAACGGCGGCAAACCTTCGTTCGCGTCAGGATTCACGAGGCGATCGATGCGTCGCTCGGTGATACTGATCAAATCTGTCAAAGCAATGGCGGCGTAGTCAAAAACGAGCGCGAGCGGCGCGCCGTGAAAGTTTCCGCCGGACAACACTTCACCCGTTTCGGAAAACACCAGCGGGTTGTCAGTAGCACTGCCGCTTTCGATCTGGACCACGTCAGTCGCGTGGGCCAACGCGGTGCGCACCGCGCCGTGTACTTGCGGCATGCAACGCAAACTGTACGCGTCCTGCACGCGCGGATCGTTCTCCACGTGCGAATCGCGAATCTCGCTGTCCTGCAACAGATCGCGCAGATGCGCGGCGACTGCGATTTGCGCCGCGTGCGGACGCGCCGTATGAATGCGTTCGTCAAACGCGACCGGCGTTCCGCGCAATGCTTCGAGCGTCATCGCGCCGGCGACGTCTGCGAGACGAACCAGTCTGTCGGCGCGATGCAACGCGAGCGCGCCGACCGCGCCCATCGCCTGCGTTCCATTTAGTAATGCCAGACCTTCTTTGACTTCGAGTTGCAACGGCGCGATCTGCGCGCGTTGCATAGCGACGTCGCCGGGTAAACGCTCGCCATTGTAAAAGGCGTCGCCTTCGCCGATCGCCGCGAGTGCGAGATGGGCCAACGGCGCGAGATCGCCGCTCGCGCCGACCGAACCTTTTTCGGGAATCACCGGTGTGACGCCGTGTTCGAGCATCGCGATCAGTGTTTCGATCACGAGCGCACGCGCGCCGCTGAAACCTGTCGCCAATACATTCGCGCGCAACAACAACATCGCGCGGGCTTCGGGTTCGGAAAGCGGTTCGCCCAGACCGCACGAATGACTTCGCACCAGGTTTAACTGCAACTGGCGCAGGTCGGCTTGATCGATAGTGACGTCGGAAAGTTTTCCGAAACCGGTGTTGACGCCGTAGACCGTGCGCTTCTGCGCGACGATCTGTTCCACCACACGCCGCGCTTCTTCGACGCGTGCGCGCGCCTCGGCGTCGAGCGTGACGCGTGCTTTACCAGTGGCTACATCTGCGATTTGCTGAAGTGTAAGTTGTTGACCGTTAAGCTGAAGCATGTGTTGAGACAAAACGACATCCGATTCCACGACCGGAACATGGTCAGGAACCTACTAAAGTTGATCGAAGCGGTCAAAAGCTACCGGCCTACTTCGACTGGCTTGTCCGGAGTCTCAGTGATGTCGATCTTCTTAAACTCGCCTGTAGTCGCGGAACTGCGCACACGTTGACGCGCGCGTTTCGCACGAACCGTCGTGCGCCGCGTGGTTGCCGCCGTCCAGCTTGTCATTCGCTTCAACGGCCGCAACGAGAACTCGTGTTTCGGCAAAACTTCTCCCGTCGCTTCACGCAGACGCAGTGTGCCGATCGCAAAAACCAGGATCGCCGCATTGAACACGACGCCAATGACAAACACGATCCAGCCGGGAACAACCCCGACTGTCGCACGTTCGATGAACGCATCGAAGTCGCGCGCCGGTAACGGCGACAAATAAACTTTCAGATTCCAGCTCAACGCGAGCAGCGCGAAGATCCACAGATAATTGCGTCGCAAACGACGTCCGATCGCTTCCCACTCCGTGATCGTGAAGTGTGGCGTTGTAAGGTCAGCGGCGAGATGTTCCGCCCACGATTCCTCAGCGGGCTGGTTTTCCGGCGCGAGCAGGTGCGCGAAGTAGCCGGTTTCGAGAATGCGGACGCGGCTGGACCAGATTTCGTAATACCGGTAGCGCCGTGCTTCCATCAACAAAAATATCGCCACCAGGATCGAGTTGATGGGAATAACGAAGTGTGGATTGTTTGGCGAACTAAAAACAAATGAAAGCGTCGCGCCGGCCGTGATAACTGCCCAGTTCGTGGTGGTGTCGAGACGGTTACGCCACGTGTTCGAGCGTTGCACTTCGCCGCGATAGAAATGGATCATCGCGGTGTTGAACTCGCCGGGCGACATACGCCGCATCAGCGCGGCCGGCGATTGCGCGGACGAATCCGGAAGCGGCTCCGGGGCGGGCGACGGCCTCAGCCTACCGGTACTTCTTTCTGTCGATAATGGACCGCTACCTCTTTGGCTTACTTCGGTGGACATTGGGACCTGAGTCATGTGGAGCGCGCCACCAGACCGCAGCGCAGAAACTCCGGGAAATGGATAATAGCACGCGCTTCAGCCTTCTTCATCCACAGATTACGCGGATTGATCCACAGATTACGCAGATTGCCTTGTGGAAATCTGTGTAATCTGTGGATTGACCTATCCTTGACACCTTTTTGGCGCGTGCCTATAGTGGCCGTTCGGCTGTTTGAAGGAAGCAAAGTCAGGTGAACACTGCCGCGGAAACCGAGGACGAACACTGGATGCGGCAGGCGCTGGCCGCGGCTCAGGAAGCCCGAAACTGCGGTGAGGTGCCCGTCGGAACTTGTATTGTCCACGGCAACCAACTCATCGCCGTCGCCGGTAACCGCACGCGCACCGACTGCGATCCTACCGCCCACGCCGAAATCGTCGCTTTGCGCGAGGCCGCCCGTAAGCTCGGCAATTACCGGCTCACGGGCGTTGATGTCTATTCGACGATTGAACCGTGCGCGATGTGCGCCGGCGCGTTGATTCAAGCGCGCATCCGGCGTTTGGTTTACGGCGCCCCGGACGAACGTGCAGGCGCGGTACATAGTCGATTTCGCATCTGCGATACGGATTTTTTGAACCATCGGATCGAAGTGCGAACCGGCGTGCTCGAAGAAGAATGCCGCACGCTGATGCAGGATTTTTTCCGCCGCAGGCGAACTGAATAAGACCCGGAGAGGTCGCATAGTGGATTAGTGCACCGGTCTCGAAAACCGGAGTGGGTTAACGCCCACCGTGGGTTCGAATCCCACCCTCTCCGCCATAAAATTTCAGCTTGTGGAGAGGTGCAGGAGTGGTTGAACTGGCAGCACTGGAAATGCTGTGAACGGGAAACCGTTCCGTGGGTTCGAATCCCACCCTCTCCGCCAGAATTGATTTTCTCGTCCCCCCGACGCCCCCTGGTTAAGACCATTCCAGCTCAGGGAGAATAGATGGACGACAAACTGGCGGCTGAAGAAGCGCGTCGCGCCGCGCAACACGAGGCAGTCAAAGCGCAGGTCGAAGGCGAAGTTCAATCCGAGATCAGCGAACGCGCGGCGACGAAAACAACCCGTAACGAGTCGCAACGAATCGACGAAGTTGCTGGTGATTTTCGTTCGCGAGCGGTAGATGAGGTCGTTGACACAGAGCGCGAAGTGCAACGTTCGCGTGGCTTGGCGCGCGTTTCACAAATCGTGGATTACATCTTTTATGTAATCTACGCGCTTTTAGCGATGCGCTTCCTGTTAGCGCTACTCGCCGCGCGCAGTAGCGCCGGATTCGTACGGTTCGTCGTTGCGGTCAGTAATCCGTTTTACGAACCGTTTCGTGGTATCGTTGCGAGTCCGCAGGCAGAAGGTGGTCACACGTTGATGCTGCCGATCGTCATTGCGCTTGTCGCGTATGTGCTGGCTCATCTGCTGATCAACGCGCTGTTGCGAATGCTGGCGCATCGTAAGACCGAGATTTAAGTCTTGCGTCTGAATTGACAACCAAATATCAGATCCCGGGCTCCGCACAACGCTAGCCTTGTGAACCCCGCCAGGCCGGGAACGGAGCAACGGTAGCAACGGCGGCGTGTGTTGCGGGAAAGTCCGGGGTCTGGCCACAAAATTCTCAAGGGGAAACACCAGCGCTCAACATGGCCTATCAAGTAATCGCCCGAAAGTGGCGCCCACAAACGTTTGACGAAGTAACAGGCCAGGAGCCGATCACACGAACTCTTCGCAACGCTATCGAGCATCAGCGCCTGCACCACGCGTATCTCTTCTCCGGCGCGCGTGGTGTCGGCAAAACAACCAGTGCGCGACTGTTAGCCAAAGCGCTGAACTGTCACAAAGCCTCGCAACCAACGCCGACGCCGTGCCGTTCTGACGATCCCGATCAGTGTGCTTCGTGCCGCGAGATCACGGAAAGCCGTTCGATCGACGTGCAGGAGATCGACGCCGCGTCAAACACCGGTGTCGACAACGTGCGCGAAGCGATCATCGCAAGCGTCGGCATCGCACCCGCGCGCGATCGCTACAAAATATTCATCATCGACGAAGTTCACATGCTCTCGGGCGCCGCGTTCAACGCGTTGTTGAAGACGCTCGAAGAGCCACCGCCGCGCGTCGTGTTCATCATGGCAACGACCGAGCGGCACAAAGTTCCGGAAACAATTCTGTCGCGGTGTCAGCAGTTTGAGTTTCGCACGATCGCCACGACGAAGATTCTCGAACGTTTGAAACTGATCGCGAAGTCGGAACAGATTTCGGTTCCCGACGAAGCGTTGCGGGAGATCGCGCGCAGTGGTGAAGGATCGATGCGTGACGCGCAGTCGGCGCTCGATCAGGTGATCAGTTTCGCGGGTAACAAGATCAAGAAAGAAGACGTGGAGATGGCGCTCGGAATCGCCGGCGCCGACATTCTCACGCGCATCATCGACAGTATTGCGGCGAATAAACCCGCGGACGCGATCGCGGTCGTCGACGACATCGTGATG
Organism: Pyrinomonadaceae bacterium; assembly: GCA_035276425.1. Lineage (GTDB taxonomy): Bacteria > Acidobacteriota > Blastocatellia > Pyrinomonadales > Pyrinomonadaceae > PSRF01. The sequence goes on along the minus strand of DATELP010000118.1, from coordinate 26,120 downwards.
CGTGGACACGACTTGAGAAACTTCTGCCGCGATCTGCTGGCGCACTTTCGCGATCTGCTCGTGAGCAAGGTTTCGGGAAATGTCGAATTGCTTGAGTCCGCGGTTTGTGAACCGGAAGAGTTGAAACGCCAGGCAGCGCTGTTTACTGAAGCGGATCTGGTGCGGTTCTTTCATTCGCTGTCGGAGACGGAAACAAAACTGCGCGCCGCAACGCAGCCGCGGTACCAGTTGGAAGTCGGGATCATTAAGTTGATGGAGCTGCGCGGCGTGGAGAGTATCAGCGAGATTCTCCGGCGGCTTGATTCGCTCGAAAGTGGTTCTGGCGGTAGCCCTTCAACACCACCGCCTACAAAAACTGAACCCGTAAGTCGAAGTGCACAATCCGTGTCCGTTCCGTCCGTGTCATCCGTGTCTCCTTCTGTGGTGGCCACAGCGGCCGCGCCGGCTCCAGCGCTCGCAGCGGATGCTTCTCCGTTCGAACGCGTCAAAGCCGTGCTGGAAGGTCAACGAAAACGATTAGTTGTAACCGCACTTGAAGCAGCACTAACGGCGACGCTCGAAGACAACGAGCTCTTCATCGAGTTCGCGCCCGCGGAGCGACATTTGCGCGAGACGCTCCTGAAACCTGAAAACGCGAAGTTGATCTGCGAAGCGTGCCGCGAAGTCACCGGACAGGACACCGGCCTCCGCATCGCCGTAAAAGATCCGCAAGCCGACGGCGCACCACGCAGCGCCGACGACGAAGCCCGTGTCGAAAAACAGCGTCTGCGCGAGATGGCGGAAACTAATCCCGTCGTGCAAACAATGCTGAAAACCTTCCGTGGCGAGATCGTCGACGTCCGACCGTCCGGCACGAAGGACTAAAGAATCTGGTCGGCACCGAAATGGTATCCCACCGACGCAGGAATCCCACCGACGCAGTCGGTGGTTCTCTTTCATACCCAACCTACCCCCTGACACAAAGCGAATAATCCCACCAACGAAGTTGGTGGTACGTTCATACCCGGCCTAAGAAGGTGGAGTATGAAAGACCACCGACTGCGGTCGGTGGGATTGTTTTGCCAGTTGAGTAGTGTAGGTCAGGTATTAACGAAACCACCGACTATGTCGGCGGGATTCCTGTGTCGGTGGGATTCCAACTCACACGAACAAATCACGGATCGCCTTCGTATGGGATTCCATTGCGGAGGTACTGAAGATGCGCGATCCAGTTCTGGCAGGTATTCTGAGTTTAATCGTTCCGGGAGTCGGCCAACTCTACAATGGCCGCATACTCGCAGGAATTCTCTGGCTGATTTTCACGCCGGGTTTCTGGATTGGCACCGGCGGCACTCTCGGCTGGATCTGCCACCTCGTCTCCGCCTACTGCGCCTACTCCTACGCCAAAGAACACCCCGTGCGATATTAGCCACGAAGCAGCACAAATACATTCAAGATTTTTTGTGCCTCTTTGTGGCTTAAGGCTTCTCAGGTTTCTTCGGCGGCGTCGCGCGGGGAATGTCGAACGGATCGAGCGGCTCCTCCAGCTTCGGTGGTCCACCCTTCAACATCGGCGGCAACTTCGTAACCGGCAGACTCACCGTAGCCACCGGCTCTATCCGCCGCAGAATCGCGCCACCACGCCCGGCAACCCAAACGTTATTCCCACCGCGATACGCAATCGAAAACAACGCAGTGCTCGTTATCGACGGCTGAATCTCCCACGTCGCACCTGCGTCCTTGCTGTGAATGATACTTCCCTGCTCTCCTACGACGAGCACATCGTTTCGTCCAGCGACGTCAACGCCAAACAAATTTCCACTAACACCGCTCTCAAGATCCTTCCACGTCACACCGCCATCATCCGTGCGCAAAACAATTCCGTGCGCGCCGACAACGTACCCGCGCTGCGTATCGGCAAACGTCAACGCGTACAACCACTCTTTCAAATTGCGATCGACGCGAATCCAATGTTCGCCGCCGTCTTCAGTGCGCAGGATCGTCCCACCGGAACCAACCGCAACACCGCGCAACGGATCGACAAACTTCACGTCCTCGAGCCAACTAAACGTGTTCGTATGTTGAAACAGCCACGAAACGCCTTCGTCTTTCGTGTGCCAGATCGCACCGCGCGCGCCGACCACCCAACCTTCGCTTGGCGATACAAACGCCACTCCAAACAAATCTTCCTTAACGGGACTTGTGATCGGGTCCCAACTCACACCGCCATCCACCGTGTGCAGAATCGTTCCTTTGTCGCCGACCACCCAACCCGATCCCTCGTTCGCGAAACTGATCGCATTCAGATTCACCTGCACGCCCGAAGGACGCGCGATCCACGTCTTGCCGCCGGAGCTCGTGTACAAGATTCGCCCGCGTTCGCCCACTGCCCAACCGTGCGAATTGTCGACGAAAGAAATGTTCGTGAGGTCGTCGCGACCGCCGTCGGTCAAACGATGCCACGATAAGCCGCCGTCATCGGTACGTAGCACCAATCCATCAGCACCTGCGGCCCAACCCAACGACTCGTCCGCGAAATGAACAGTTGCGAGACGTGGATTCGTCCGCACGTTTACCGGCAACCAGATGTTGCCGCCGTCGGCCGTCGTGAGTACAACGCCACTTTCACCCGCGGCCCAGCCGTGAGTCTCATCGGTAAAGAAAACAGCATAAAGATCGGTTGTGACGAGAGAGTTCTCGGCGGTCCAGGTTTCACCGCCGTCCTGAGTTTGCAAAATCGTGCCGCGATAGCCGACGACAACCGCGTTCTTTTCGGAAGTGAACGTGACGCCGGTCAACGCGGAATCGGTCACGCCTTTTATCGGTTTCCAGTCAGCGCCACCGTTTGAAGTGATCAGAATCGTGCCGCGCGAACCAACCGCGATACCGCTTTTCGCGTCGGTGAAGCTGACCGAAAAAAGATGCGAGGTGGTTTTGCTTTCCTGTTGCTTCCAGGTCTTGCCGCCGTCAGCCGTAACAATGATCGAACCAAACGTGCCGACAGCCCAACCGTGCAACGGATTCTGCGGTGCGAACGTCACCGCGAAGAGATGATCGCGAACGCCGGTTGGCCGCAACGTCCACTTCTTGCCCGCGTTGCTCGTCGTGAGAATCACGCCGCGCGCGCCGCTAATCACCACGCGCGAGCGGTCCTTCACGTACATGCCGTAAAGCGTCGTGTCGGACGGACTCTCCTGTTCTTCCCACTCGAAACCGCCGTTGTTTGTAGTTAAGACAACTCCGTTTGCCCCGATCGCCCAACCGCGTTTTTTATCGGCCGCGAAGCGAATCGAGTTGATCGAGTTTCCCTGTGGCAAAGGGTTTTGCCACTGCCAGCCGCGAAATGGATCCTGCGCGTTGGCGACCGCCGCGATGAACGCGAGCACTGAACACACGGCGACAAACAGTGCGGCGGGGCGCGAAAAATGGTCGGGAAACAGGGTCTTTAATCTGGCCAAAGTGGGAGCCACTATCACAAACACCAGCGGGATTTAAGACAAAGGGGAGGCGAGATTATGGCTCAACGGTGCCCACCGAGTCCACCGCGTCACGCAGAATTAATTCATCTACGTGGCCGGCGGCGGCAATGCGCCGGGCGGCGCTGTCCGCGGCCTCTTGAACCAAATGGCCATCGTGCCCGCGCGTCCATTCCCAGCGAACCTTGTGTTTGCTCGCCGCGCGATCGAGACGTTCCCACCACGGAAGATTAGTCTTGCGACGAAAGCGCCCGCTCATCGTTTCCACTACGTAACGAGAGTCAGTGGACACCTTCACATTGCACGGTTCGCGCAACGCTTCGAGGCCGACGGCGGCGGCAACGATCTCAGCTTGTTGATTCGTCGCGCTGCCTAAGTATTCGCCGACGGCGCGCCAGAATCCTTTGTAACCCAGCAACGCGACGGCGGCGGCGCGGCTCGATGCCTGTCCGTTGCCGAGACTCGATCCGTCACAGAAAATTTCCACTTGCTTGAGAGCTGCCACGGGTACAGATTACTATTTTGCGAAATCTTCTGCATTGGAGAATCAAAGATGTCTGAAGTTGATCGTATTGCCGATCAGTTTCGCCGTGCTTTCGACGGCGAGGCTTGGCATGGACCATCGGTGATGGCATTGCTGAACGGCGTAACTGCGGAACAAGCTGCGGTGCGTCCGATTGCGGGCGCTCATACGATTTGGGAGTTGACGCAGCACATTCGCGCGTGGGAAGGCGCGTGCTTGCGGCGATTGAACGGCGATCCGGCGCAGTTGCCGGACAGTGAAGACTGGGTGGCGCTGAATGATTTCAGCGAAGCAGCCTGGGAACAGACCAAGCAAGGATTGATAGATATGCACAATCAACTGTTGGAAACGATTTCTTCGCTTGACGAGGCGCGGTTGGACCAGCCGATCATGGACCATCCGGAAATTCCGTTTTCCAGCACGTACGTGACGCTTCACGGCGGCGTGCAACACGATCTTTATCACGCAGGTCAGATCGCGATTCTGAAGAAAGCGTTGGGAATATGAGTGAGCTATCAAGTAAACAATGTGTACCGTGCCGTGGCGGTGTGCCTCCGCTTCAAGGCGACGAGATTCAACGGCTGTTGTCGCAACTCAGCGGTTGGGAAGTTGTTCGCGAGCATCATTTGAAAAAGAACTACGACTTCGCGAATTTTGCGGAAGCGTTGAAGTTTGTGAATCGCGTCGGCGAGCTGGCGGAAGAGCAGGGTCATCATCCGGACATTTGTTTTGGGTGGGGAAAGGTTGAAGTGACGATCTGGACGCACAAGATTGACGGCCTGACCGAGAGTGATTTTATTCTCGCAGCGAAGATCGACGCGCTTTAGCGCTGAACTAATCTGAAGAATTCGCGACGTCGGGATGTTCGAAAGCCAAACACCCGCGTACGCCTTGCCTTCGATTTGTAAGGCAATTTGACGGGTTCGCACGGTGGCGCAGTCGGCACAACTGTTGCCGTCTTTCCTCGAAAGTGAACTTTGCGTTTGGGGGAGGATTGTATGGCTGATAAGGATAAAACGAAGTTAGTAACCGGACTTTTTAAGAGCCAGGTGGCCGCCGAGGCTGCGGTGGACGCCTTAATGAAACGCGGATTTACTCGTGAAGACATCAGCGTGCTCATGTCAGACGAGACGCGCGCGAAGCATTTTGCGTTGCAGTCGCGGACACACGCAGCAGACGGACTCGGGATCGGCGCCGCAGCCGGCGGAACGGTCGGCGCGGTGCTCGCGGCGATCGCTGCGGTCGGATCAACGTTGTTCTTGCCGGGTTTGAATCTCGTTATTGCTGGTCCAATCGCGGCTGCGTTGGCCGGACTCGGCGCTGGCGGTGCGGCAGGTGGATTGATTGGCGCGCTGATTGGCGCTGGTATTCCTGAGTATCGCGCGAAAGTGTACGAAGCGGGGATTAAAGGCGGCGGCATCTTGATCGGCGTCGTTGGTCGCGACGATGAAGAAGTCGATCGAATTGAAGAGCTGGTTAATGAACTCGGTGCCGAACACGTCCGCACTGAATAACTAAAAAACCATCCACAGATTACGCAGAATCTTCTGGGTAATCTGTGGATGGATTGTGTTGCTAGCCAAGTTTCTTCTGGTTAACGTTTGATCGCGTCGCCAACGTCTTCGATTGTTTCGCCGACTTTGCGTCGCGCCTTACCGAATCCTTCCTGAACGTCGCCACCGACACGATCCGCCGTGCCTTCGGCTTCGAGGTCTTCATCGTCGAGCGCTCTGCCGAGTCCCTCTTTCACTCTACCTTTAGCCTGATCCCATTTGCCTTCAACTTCATCTCTATTTGGTAATCCCATCTTAACCTCCCTATACCTTGGTGATTTGATTCACGTGGTATCGGGAGCAACCAGCGTTCCACACTCACGCTTGCTTGAAACGGAGTTGAAACGATTTCAACTAAACTAGCTTGTCGTAGTCTGCGTGTGAGCCGATCCAGAACCATACGATAGTGTCGTCGCTATCGAGACCGAGAGCACGATAATGTGCGCCGACGCGGACTGACCAAAGCTGACCAATCTTTTTGAAGTGCAGCGAAGGGTGATGAGGATCGGCTTTGAGAAGTTCGAAGTTCTTGTCTGCCAGCTTACGAATGGCATCAGGAAGACTTCGGTAATGTCGCCAGAAGCGCGGTGAGGCTAGATGTTTCACGAATTACAGCGGCTCGCAACGGCCGAACTCTAAATCGCTCTTCGCTTCATCGAGCAGAGTCTGCAACCTTCCGGAGTCCAGGTCCTGTTCGATCTGCTTGTCCCAGAGTTGTGCTCGATAGGCATCAAACCAGTCCGCCAGCTCCGCTACTTGAGCCGGTGGCAGTTCTGAGATAGCACTCTCGATTTCCTTTACGTTCATAGGCGCAGTCTAACGCAGCCGGTTAACTCTCATCAACGACTCAATCGTCGCAGTACAACAACAGCCCAGACGGCGAGGGCGGCGGAGATGAGGGTGAGCAGTAGGTAGAGGGGCTCTGATAAGACATGTGTTTCGGTGGCCATACGCGCGAGGTGGGCAATGGTGATCAGCGCGAAGATGAGGCCGGTGGTGATGACGTAGGCCTTCATTGCATCTTCTGAATAATCGCGTCCGCGAATTCGGCGGTCTTGGCGGTGCCGCCGATGTCGCGGGTGCGGACTTTGCCCTCCTCAAAAACCGAGAGCATGGCTTTCTCGATGCGCTCGGCGGCGTCGCGCTCGCCGAGGTAACGCAGCATCAAAATGCCTGATTGTAAGAGCGCTGTTGGATTCGCGATGCCCTGGCCGGCGATGTCGGGAGCGGAGCCGTGTACGGCTTCGAAGACCGCACCTTTCTCGCCAATGTTTGCGCCGGGCACGAGACCGAGTCCGCCAACCAAACCAGCGCACAAATCCGAAACGATGTCGCCGTAAAGATTCTCGAGCAGCATGATGTCAAACTGCTCGGGACGCATCACGAGCTGCATACACGCGTTGTCGACGATCTTGTCGTCGGCCTCAATCTCCGGATATCCCTCAGACACGCGGCGGAAGCAGTTGAGAAAGAGCCCGTCAGACATCTTCATGATGTTGGCCTTGTGAACCGCAGTCACCTTCTTGCGTCCTTCGCGTCGGGCGTACTCGAAAGCGAAGCGCGCGATGCGCGTCGACGCCTTCTCGGTGATGATCTTCAAACTCTCCACCACACCCGGCACGACTTCATGCTCCAATCCCGCATACAAACTCTCGGTATTCTCACGCACCACTACGAGGTCGAGTTCGGGATAACGGCACGGCACATTCGGCAACGCGCGCACCGGCCGCAAGTTCGCATACAAATCGAGCGTCTTACGTAAACCGACGTTGACTGAAGTGAAGCCTTTTCCGATCGGCGTCGTGATCGGTCCCTTCAAAGCGACCTTGTTGCGAACGATCGAATCGAGCAGCTCCTGCGGCAGCGTGTTGCCGAATTTTTCGAGCGCCTGCGCGCCCGCGTAATGCGTTTCCCATTGGATTTCAACGCCGGAAGCTTCGATGATTCGAACTACGTTGGAAGCGACTTCGGGCCCGATGCCGTCGCCAGGAATCAGTGTGATAGCATGCATGTTCGACTAAGAATAAGGCTTTGGACCGTGACTGACAAATATCGAACTGCGGACGTTGTGATTATTGGCGGTGGAGTTATCGGGCTCACCATTGCGCGCGCGCTGGCGCAGCGTGGTGTGCGCGATGTGTGCGTGATCGAGCGCTCGGCGTTGGGGGCTGAGGCGTCGTTTGCGGCGGGTGGAATGCTCGCGCCGCAGGTGGAAGCGAACGGGCGTGATGAGTTTTTTGAACTCGCGTGTAGAAGTCGCGATCTCTATGCGGAGTTTGCGGAAGCGCTGCGTGAAGAGACGGGTGTTGACGTTGAGCTGGATTCGACGGGAACGCTTTACGTAGCCCTCAACGAGGGCGATCTAATAGAGATCGAGACGCGATGCGAGTGGCAAACAAAAGCGGGGTTGGTTGTTGAGAAGTTGACGCCGCAGCAGGCGCGAGAGTTGGAGCCGTGTATTGCGGAGAGCGTTCGAGGAGCGTTGCGGTTTCCGCGCGACATTCAGGTAGAGAATCGTCGACTGGTGAACGCGCTTGTAAACAGCGTCAACAAACTCGGCGTCAGCATCGTGACCGACACAAACGTCGCAAAGATCAACGTCGAGCGCGGTCGTGTAACAGGCGTCCAAACGTCTCGCGGTTCAATTAGCTGCCAAACAATCATCGTCGCTGCGGGCACTTGGTCAAGCGGTATCGAAAACGCGCGCACGCCAAAGATCGACCCCGTACGCGGTCAGATGATCTGTTTCGACGCCAAGCCCCAACTCACGCGCCACGTGATCTACAGCCCGCGCGGCTATCTTGTTCCTCGTCACGACGGCCGCCTGCTCGCCGGTTCCACCAGCGAAAACGCGGGTTTCACAAAACAAGTAACCGCCGGCGGCATCAGCCACATTCTCGCCAACGCCCACGAAATCTCACCAAACATTTCAACCCTCCCAATCACAGACACCTGGTCCGGACTGCGCCCGCGCGCCGCTGACGGTTTGCCTGTCCTCGGACCTTGTGGTGAAATTGACGGGCTCTTTTATGCAACGGGACATTACCGGAATGGAATCCTACTCGCGCCCGTCACCGGAGAGTTGATTGCCGAAGCTGTCGTAGCCGGCCGCATATCGCCGCTGCTCGCTGCTTTTAGTCCCAATCGTTTCGATCTGGCGCACGTAAGTTAAGCCAAATGCAATTCGTTAAGCTTTTTCTGTTGTTACTACTGCTACCCGCGTCTCTACTGGCGCAACCCGCTCTCGACGCGAAGCCGGACGATCCGGCCAAGCCCGACGATCGCCCGGCGCACGTTTTGTACGAAGACGCCAACGGCTATCTCGCCCGGCGCTACCAGGAATTCAATAAAAAGAAACTGCCCTACGATCCAAAGCTCGAAGCGCAAACGAAAAAAGAACAACACGATCTCGCGGTAAAGAACGCTTTGATACTGAAAGCACGTTCACCGCTCTCGAACGAGGATCTTTACTACCTCGGCATGCTGCATCATCTCGCCGGCGACGCTGACGCCGCGCTCACCACAATGCGACTGCTGCTGAAGAACGATCCCGACGGCGCACAGCCACAAGCCGCGCGAAACGTCGTCGTGTTGTACGCAGTCAAGAAAAACCTGATCGACGAGGCCAAAGCCGCAGTCGAAGCATACGCTCGTCATAAACCGCAAAGCCCCGACGATCGTTATCGCATGGAACTCCTGCTGACCGACGCGTATTTCCGCGGCAAAGACTACGCGTCGATGGCCGCGCACGCGCAGCAAATGCTCGCAGCGTCGAAAGAGTTCAGCAAAATAAACAAAACGGAAGTCTTTCGTCGCGACGACATGCTGCTCAAATCGGCGTTCCTGTTAGCCGACGCGCAGACGAAAACCAATCAAAAAGCGAAAGCAATCGAGACAATCGAAGACCTGCGCCGCTTGTCGATCGAGTTGCCGTCAGGAAATCTCTACAAGCTGGCGACGTTTCGTTTGTACATGCTCGATCCCGAGCTCGACGTCGAGAAGATTTTCGACGAGCCTGCGAAAGCATCACTCCCGGAAGTTGTCGGCGACCAGTGGATCGATCAAAGCCCGGTGAAACTTTCAGAGCTGCGCGGCAAGGTCGTTTTGCTCGACTTCTGGGCACACTGGTGTGGACCGTGCCAGGTCACGCTGCCGCAACTCACGCGCTGGCACGAAAAGTACAAAGACAAAGGACTCGTGATTCTCGGGCTGACGAAGTATTACGGCCACGGCGGCCAGAAGGCGATGACGCCCGGCGAAGAGCTCGTTTATTTGCGCGAGTTTAAGAAGCGCAACCGCCTGCCGTACGGCATCGTGGTAGACGAGAAAGATGTCAACGGACTCAACTACGGTGTAAATTCCATTCCGATGTCATTTCTCATCGACCGCAAAGGAGTGTTACGTTACATCTCTCCCGGGGCGAGTGATGAGGAGATCGAGTCACTCGGCAAAATGATTCAGAAAATCGTGGACGAGTAAGATGGACGATCAGGGCATTACCTTATTTCGCATTGCTATCTCTTTTGCGGCGGGCATACTGTCGTTTCTCTCGCCGTGCGTGTTGCCGCTAGTGCCGGGATACATCTCGCTGATCTCCGGCGTCAGCATCGATCGCTTGAAAGAAGGAACGAGCAGCCGGCGCGCGGTGATTCTCAACTCGCTCGCCTTCAACGCCGGACTGTCTGTGATCTTTCTCGTGCTCGGAACAACCGCGGGACTCGTCGGCGCGGCGATCACGAGCAACCCGTGGGTGCGCATCATCGGCGGACTCGTCATCATCGCGTTTGGTCTGCAACTGATCGGGCTACTCAAGATCTCCGCGCTTTACAAAGACACGCGTTTCTTCTCAGACGACAAACCGCGCGGTATGTTGGGTTCGGCAGCACTCGGCATTGCATTCGCGGCCGGTTGGACTCCGTGCATCGGTCCGATTCTCGGCGGCATCATCGGTCTGGCCGCGACGAGTGGCGGCTGGCGTAGTGGACTTGTCTTATCGGCGTTTTATTCTGCAGGACTCGCGGTGCCGTTTCTGTTGACAGGGCTCGGCATCAATCAGTTTCTGAGTTTCTACAAAAACTTCCGCAGGCACTTGCACAAAGTCGAAGTTGTTTCCGGTGTCGTGTTGATTCTCGTCGGCGTGCTGGTGATGAGCGGCCAGTCGACGTTGTTGGCGAGTTCGAAATTTATGTCGCTGGTTCCGAATCTGGAAGGCTGGTTGAAGTTAGACAACCCGACACCGAAACCGCCGCCTCCGACGCAGGTTAACGCGAGCTTTGAATCCGTACCGGATGTAGAATTCCGAACGCTCACCGATCAGCCGTATAGTTTGAAATCATTGCAAGGCCAGGTGGTGATGCTGAACTTCTGGGCCACTTACTGCATTCCGTGCCGTGAAGAAATACCCGCGCTCAACACCTTGCAGCACGAACTCGAAGCGCAGGGTCTGCGCATCGTCGGCGCTTCGCTCGACGACAGCATCGCAGACGTAAATCAGTATCAAAAGGACGTCGTAAAGTTTGATTACCAGGTCTTGATCGGTGGCAGCGATGCCAAAGTAAAATTCGCGCAGTCAGTCTTGCCGACCACGTACCTGATCGATCGCCAGGGACGCATTCGGCAAAAGATCATCGGAGCCCGAGACAAAGCCGGCTGGGAAGCAGCAGTCAAACCGCTACTCGCGGAAACTCCTGCAACAGCCAGCGCCGCCAATTAAAAGCAGTGGAGTAACATCATGAAGAAGTTTTTGATCGTTTCCATTTTTGCTCTCGCACTTTCACCGTTCGCAGCTCACGCCCAGGCCGGCCATGAGTATTCACCGCTCGTCGAGAAGACGGTGAATTACAAAAACTGGGCGCTGCCAAATCTCAAGACTGGCGTCGACGAAGATTTGCGCAAGTTGATGGCTGGTAAAAAGCTCGTGATGATTGTTTATTTTGCGCCGTGGTGCGGAAACTGGCGCAACGAAGCACCGATCGCGGCCAAGTTGTACGAAAAGTACAAGGCTCAGGGCTTTCAGGTGATCGGCGTCAGCGAGTACGCGAACATGGACGAAACGCAAACCTTCTTTGGTGAGGCTGGTCCACCGTACCCAGTCGTGTCGGAATCAAACTCGCGCGATGAAAAATTGAAAACGGCGCATTACGAATACCGACAACTAACCGGCGACAAACGCAACTGGGGTTCGCCCTGGAATATCTTTCTCGAACCGGCGAAAGTGAACGCCAAGGGCGACGTGTTGACCGAGAAAGCGTGGGTCGTGAACGGCGAGTTGATCGAAGACGAGGTGGACAAGTTCATCGCGTCAAAACTTGGACCACCGAGTGGCACATCGGCCGGCGTAATCGAGCCCTGTAAAAACTGTCAGTGAAACTTCGTATCCTTTACCACGGCCATTGCTTCGACGGTGTCGCTTCGGCGGCCACATTCACTCGCTTCTACAAAGAACGCATTCATCCGGAAGCCGAGGTCAACTACACGGGCTTGCTGCATCGTCCCGGCAACCTGTTTGACCTCACGATGTTTGATTCCGATGAGAATGCGATTGTCGATTTCAAGTACGCCGCGTCGGACAAATTGACGTGGTGGTTCGATCATCACGAGTCAGCCTTTCTCACGCCCGAAGACGAGGCGCACTTTCGCGCCGACAAATCCGGCAAGAAGTTTTTGGACGCGACGCGGAAGTCGTGTACCGAGTTCATCGCGGACGTCGCGCACGAGCGTTTCGGATTCAATGCCGAACCGATCGAATCGCTGGTCCATTGGGCGCACATCATCGACGGCGCGCTTTACGAATCACCCGCGCAGTGCGTTGAACTGAAAGAGCCGGCGTTGCAGTTGATGCAGGTGATCGAATCCGATCCGGACGATTCGTTTATCGAACGGATCATTCGCGATTTGACGACGCACTCGCTGGAAGAAGTCGCAACGAGCGCTGAAGTGCAACGACGTTTTCAACCGATACTCCAACAGCATCTGGAAACGCTGGAAGCAGTCAAACGAAAAGCGAAGTTCGCGAATAGCGTGGTCCAGTTTGACCTCGTCGATGAGGGTTACGAAGGCTTCAACAAGTTCATTCCTTACTATCTGTATCCGCAGACGACCTACTCAGTGGCACTCACGCGCGCGCCGCAACGGACGAAGATTTCCGTCGGCTCGAATCCGTGGGCGCCGAAGCCTCGCACGCACAACATCGCGAAGATCTGCGAACGCTACGGCGGCGGCGGTCACGCGGTCGTCGGTGCGATCTCGTTCAAGCCTGAAGAGGTCGAAGAAGCGCGCCAGGCGATGCGCGAGATCGTCGCCGAACTTTCAAGCTAGTTCGTGTTCTCTTTTCCCGAAACACACGATTGGCGAGCACGTATTATCAGGATTATGCTGTGGCTTCTTTCCGGCGTGATCCTGTTGCTCGTCGTCGCGTGGTTTTGGTTGACGCAACCACTGCTCTCGCGCGCGCAGCCGAGCTCTGTGCGCACGGTCGAACCGGCGCGGTTGGAAGCGCACGTTCGTAAACTCGCCGTAGATTTCTCGCCTCGCGACATTACTCATCTGGAAAATCTCGATCGTGCGGCTGCTTACATCGCGGGAGAACTCACGCAAGCGGGCGGCTCTGTTTCCGAACAAGGTTATCGCGTTGAAAACCGATCGTATCGCAACGTGATCGCGCGCTTTGGACCAGACACTGCGGAACGAATCGTCGTGGGCGCGCATTACGACGCCTGTGGTCCACTGCCCGGTGCTGACGACAACGCCAGCGGCGTCGCCGGACTTATCGAACTCGCACGATTGCTTGGAGTTCAGCCGCCGTCGCTGCGCATCGATCTCGTTGCGTTCAGCACTGAAGAGCCGCCGTATTTCGGCACGACCGGCATGGGCAGTTCGGTTCATGCTTTATCGTTGCAAAAAGAGAATGTCCGTGTTCGGGCGATGTTGAGTTTGGAGATGATCGGTTATTTCAGCGACGCGCGTGGCAGCCAAAACTTCCCCGCGGGTTTACTGTCGGTTTTCTATCCTTCGACGGGAAATTTCATCGGCGTTGTCGGACGCGTCAGCGATGGATTGCTCGCGCGGCAAGTGAAGAGCGCGATGAGCGGCGCCGCACCGTTGCCGGTTTACTCGATTAGTGCTCCGAGTGTTATTCCGGGTATCGATTTCTCGGACCAGTTGAACTACTGGCACGCGGGCTACAACGCCGTGATGATCACCGACACGGCTTTCTATCGCAACCTCAACTACCACACCGCGCACGACACACCCGAGAAGCTCGATTACAAACGAATGGCAATGGTCGTCGAGGGCGTCCACGCCGCGGTGAATGAACTCTCACGCTAAAACCATCCACAGATTACGCAGAAGTTTTCAAAGCAGGTAACAGCCTCTATTATCATGAATCTGCGTAATCTGTGGATTGCTTTACTGCGCCATGAGAGCTTCGATTTCTTCCGCTTGTTTCGGCACCTTGTTCGTCAACACTCTTGGTCCATTATTCGTACACAGCACGTCATCTTCAATGCGCACGCCGATGCCGAGATATTTCTCCGGAACGCCTTGCGTGTCAGGCGCGACGTAAATCCCCGGTTCAACTGTCATCACGACACCCGCTTCGAGCGCGCGCGACTCTTTACCGTAGTAATAACGCCCGACGTCGTGGACGTCGATCCCGAGCATGTGTCCCAAACCGTGCATGTAAAACTTCTCGTACTTCTTGTCTTTGATTAGCTGTTCGGGATCGCCCTCCAACAGACCCAGCTCAACCATCCCCTCGGTCAACACCTCGATCGAGTGCTGCTTCAGTTGATCGTGCGTGACGCCGGGTCGAACCATCTCGACGCACTGCATCTGCGCCTTCAACACCAGATCGTAAATCTCGCGTTGCGCTTGTGAATAACGGCCATTGATCGGAAACGTGCGCGTGATGTCTGACGCGTAGCCTTTGTATTCAGCGCCCGCGTCGACCAGCAACAAGTCACCGTCGCGCAATTGGCCGTCGTTGTTGATGTAGTGCAGCACGGTTGCGTTTGGACCAGCGCCGACGATCGACGTGTACGCCGGACCGGCCGCGCCACGGCGGCGAAAGATCTGTTCGATGAGCGCCTCGACTTCGTACTCCTGCATGCCCGCGCGCACCGCTTTCATCGCCTCGACATGAGCTTCGGCGGCGATGTCCGCGGCAGTCTGCATAATCTCCAACTCTTCCTGACTCTTGATGACGCGCAGTTCGTGAATGATCGTCGCGGGATCGACGATCGTCTGCGGCGGATGAATCGGTTTGCGGTTCAACGAGCGCATGCGCGAGATTTCGTGAATGATCTTGTCGTCGAGTTCGCGATTAACGCCGAGCCGGTAATAAAGTGTTTCGGCGTTGTCGAGAATCTCGGTAAGTTTCGCGTTGAACTCGTCGATCGGTAACGCTTCGTTTGCGCCAAATTCGCTCTTCGCGCCTTCAACGCCTGCGCGACGGCCGTCCCAAATCTCTCGCTCCGGATCGCGTGGACGGACAAACAAAATGTACTCGTGCGTGTCGCTCGGTTTGACGATCGCGATCGCTTCGGGCTCTTCGAAACCAGTCAGATAAAAGAAGTCGGAGTCCTGGCGAAAGCGATAGTTCGTGTCGTTGGAACGCGTCGCTTCGCGCGCGGCGGGAATGATGGCGACGGAGTTTGGTTGCATACGACGCTTAAACTCCGCGAGTTGGGATCTGATCATCAGGGTCTTCCTCTTGTGGCTGGAATAATTTGGACCTACATTGTACCCGATGAGTATTGAAATTCTTCCATCGACGCAAACGCGCGAGATCGTTTCTGTTAACCCGTCGACCGGACGGGAGAATGGACGCGTGCGGTTGATGAATGAAGGCGAAGTCGAGGCCGCGGTGCAGCGTGCGCGTCAGGCGCAAGCTGCGTGGTCGCAACTCTCGTTTCGTGCGCGTGCCCGGTTTGTTTTGCGGGCACGCGAGATCGTGCTCCGTCAGGTCGATGAGATTGCGTCGCTGGTTTCGCGTGAGACCGGTAAGCCGCCCGCGGAAGCAACGTCGATGGAGATCGTGCCGACGCTCGATCTCATGCACTACTTCGCGCGCAACACCGAGCGCATCTTGATGCGGATGAAGATCGACATCGGCCAGTATGGGTTGATGGGCCGGTCGTCGTACATCGTTTACAAACCGCTTGGGGTGGTCGGGATCATTTCGCCGTGGAATTTTCCGTGGGCGACACCGCTGGACGAGGTTGTGATGGCGTTGATGGCGGGCAATGCCGTCGTGCTGAAACCGAGTGAACTGACGCCGCTCACCGCGTTGAAGATTGGCGAAGTTTTTCGGGAAGCGCGGTTGCCGGAAGGGTTGCTGGAGATTGTTACCGGCGACGGATCGACGGGGGCGGCGCTAGTCGATGCCGGTGTGGACAAGATCATGTTCACGGGCAGCGTCGCGACCGGAAAACGTGTCGCGGAAGCAGCCGCCCGGCATTTGACGCCGGTCGTGCTCGAGCTCGGTGGCAAAGACCCGATGATCGTGCTTGAAGACGCGAACATCCCGAATGCAGCGCGTGCCGCGGTGTGGGGCGGGTTTTGTAACGCGGGTCAGGCGTGCGCGTCGATCGAGCGTCTCTACGTTCACGAATCGATCGCGAAGGAGTTTACGGAGCTTGTTGTTAACGAGACGCGCAAACTGAAACTTGGGCCACCCTCTTCTGAAGCGGTCGATCTGGGTGCGATGACAAACGAGCGGCAGTTGCGCATTGTTGAGGATCACATTCAAGACGCGATCGACCACGGCGCGCACATCGAAACGGGTGGGCATCGGGTTGAGAATGGTGATGGCTGGTTTCACGAAGCGACCGTCGTCACGAATGTGGACCACACGATGGAGATCATGCGTGACGAGACGTTCGGCCCGGTGTTGCCGATCATGACTTTTAAGTCAGACGACGAAGCGGTGCGGCTGGCGAACGATAGTGTTTACGGATTAACGGCCGCGGTGTTTACCGGCAACATCGCTCGCGGACGGCGGCTCGCGGAGCAGATCGATGCCGGAACCGTGATGGTTAACGAGGTTGTCTACACGCACGCGATCGCGCAGACGCCGTGGGGCGGGGTGAAGCAGAGCGGCTACGGTCGCACGCACGGGCGTCTGGGTATGCTCGAACTGGTCGCGCCGCAGCACATTCACGTGAATCGCGTCGGGTGGCTCCCGGACGTCTGGTGGTTTCGCTACACCACGGGCGCCGCGAATCTCTTTCGCGGTTTCGCACGTCATTTCACGACCGGCTCTCCGCTGAACTCGTCCCTCCTCCTCCCGAAGATCATCCGCCGGTTGTTTGAATAGTAGTTTCTGAATCCCACCGACGCAGTCGGTGGTTCTTCATCCCCGACCTATACCAGCATCACTCGATCAAGCAATCCCACCAACGAAGTTGGTGGATGGGTTCATACCCGTAGCTTTATGAACGATCCACCAACTTCGTTGGTGGGATTTCCGGCGTTGCCAAGGTGCGCTGCTATACTACTAACACTCGTATTTGCGTCGCGACGGTGGTATACTGCGTCGCCATCCCAGCTTATGGACCCTCTCTCTGGGAGGTTTCTCGTTTTCAATTTAGCTTTTACCGATAAGGCCGTAGTCCTCCCGTCTCCCGAAATACTACCGGCTTGAGTACCTCATGAGCCTAGCCCTGAGTTGGAGGAACGAAATGAAAAAGTTTCATGCAGTACTAATGATTCTCATCTTGTGTGCGGTCTCCTCTTTGCCGCTGGTAGTCCACGGGCAAAGCGAGCGGGCAGAAGAACGCCGGGCAGAAGTCAGCAACGCTATCCATTTCGACAAGACACCCAAGAAACTGCGCGACATGTTTGACACCGGCGAAAAGAAAGAAAAACCGGCGCGCGGTGGCAAGGATTTCGAACCGGGCCGCCCACAACCCGTCGGTAACGCCAATGTCGCAACCGAAGATCCGCTGGCGGCAAGCGGCATCAGTTTGCCTTCAGCGCTTTCGGAACCGAAGGCTTCCACCATCGGCACGCCCATCGATCCGTTAGCACGCGTCGCGCCACCGGACACGACCGGCGACGTCGGTCCCAATCACTACGTGCAGTGGGTAAACCTGCGTTACTCGGTTTATACGCTGACCCGCGACGCCAGCAATAACATCACCGCTTTCAATCTCGTCCCCGGTTTTCCGAAACAGGGCAACGTGATTTGGCAAGGCTTCGGTGGACGCTGCCAGTCTGACAACGACGGCGATCCGATCGTGCAATACGATCAACTCGCCGATCGCTGGATCCTGACGCAGTTTGCCGTCTCGGCACAACCATTCACACAGTGCGTGGCGGTCTCCACCACGCCCGATCCGACCGGCACTTACTTCCGCTACGCTTTCTCTTATGCGAGAGACTTCAACGACTATCCGAAGATGGGCGTATGGCCGGATGCGTATTACATCACCTACAACATGTTTCGGAATGGCTCGACTTTCCGTGGCAACACGGTATGTGCTCTGGAACGCGCTCAAATGCTGGTCGGCGGCGCAGCACGACAGGCTTGCGTCAGCACCGGCACGGCCCATCACAGCCTCGAGCCAGCGGATCTCGAAGGCACGACGCTGCCACCCGCAAACACACCAAACCTGCTCTTGAGTATGACGACTTCGACGATCAACTTCTGGCGCTTCGCCGTGAACTGGACCACGGGCGTCGGAACGTTGACTGGTCCAACCACGATCGCCGGTGTCGCGGCGTTCACGCGCGCGTGCAGCGGCGGCGTTTGCATTCCGCAACCAGGCACGACGCAACGCCTCGATTCGTTGGCTGACCGGCTGATGTATCGG
Organism: Pyrinomonadaceae bacterium; assembly: GCA_035276425.1. Taxonomy (GTDB): domain Bacteria; phylum Acidobacteriota; class Blastocatellia; order Pyrinomonadales; family Pyrinomonadaceae; genus PSRF01. The sequence continues at coordinate 7,771 of DATELP010000118.1, read as the reverse complement.
TTGAGTTATCGAAACATCGGCGGCAGTGAACGGTTGGTAATCAACCACTCCGTCACCAGCGGAACGGGCGTGGGCATTCGGTGGTACGAACTGACCAACGCGACCGGCCAGACAATGAGAACCGCAACACCCGTGATTCGCCAGCAAGGAACGTTCGCACCAACGAACGATTTCCGCTGGATGGGCAGCGCGGCGATCGACAAGACGGGCGGTATCGCGGTTGGTTACAACATCTCGAATGCGTCGACGATCGTGCCGAGTATTCGGTATGCGTATCGGGGGCCTGCCGATCCGTTGGGAACGATGGGCAACGAGACGAATGCGTTAACCGGACTCGGAATCCAGACCGCATCTCTGTCGCGCTGGGGCGATTACAGCACCATCAGCGTCGATCCGGTGGACGGCTGCACGATGGTGTTCACCACGCAGTATCAGCCGGTGAATGGAAACTTCAACTGGACGACGTTTATCCATTCGTTCAAACTTTCGACGTGTAACTAAGGCGCGGTGCCTGCACTCGAGCGGCAAGGCCGTTCCCATTAATTTGGGGACGGCCTTTTTACTTTCGCGCTCGATTTGTCCTACTATCGGCGGCTTATGCCGCTGTGGCAAAACTACATCTATCGGCGCGAACGAGCCTATCACCAACGCGACAACAATCGCGTCGTGCGCCCGTTTGAATGGGGTTTGCCTTACGTGCTCGACCACGTAAACGGCGATGATCCGCGCCACGTCCTCGCGCAGCACGCCGCGCGTGTGATGCAGAACAGCGACGCGTTCTACGCGCTGCCGGAGATTTCAGACTACCGGCTCGAAGGTGACAAGTTAACCTGGACGAGCGCGGTGGAAACACCGTCAATCGAAAACAACACTGCCCGCGCGCGCTACTTTCCCGTTCAACCGAAAAACGGGAAAAGGTCGCGTAAGGCTGTCGTGGTGCTGCCGCAGTGGAACGCGCAACCGGAAAGTCACGTCGAGGCGTGTCGCATCTTCAACATGATCGGCATGGCGGCTTTGCGGCTCACGCTTCCGTATCACCTGGAGCGCAAACCGGCGGAACTGGAGCGCGCTGATCATCTCGTTTGCTCGAACATCGGACGTACGATTCAATCGACTCGTCAGGCCGTGCTGGATACGCGCGCGGCGGTGCGCTGGTTGAGAAATGAAGGCTTCGAACAGATTGGAATTTTGGGCACGAGTGTCGGTTCGTGCATCGCGTTTCTCGCGTTTGCGCACGAACCGGATCTGAAAGCGGGCGCTTTCAATCACGTGTCGGGTTATTACGCCGATGTTGTGTGGCACGGGCTGTCGACGAGTCACGTGCGCGCCGGGTTCGCGGATCATCTGACGCTTGATGAGCTTCGCACTTACTGGTCGCCGATCAGTCCGTTGCCGTTCATGCCGCGGCTGAAAAAGATGGGCCACCGGCCGATGCGTTTCATCGTGGCGCGATACGATCTGACGTTTCCGCTTGACCTCTCGCTCGAAGCGATCGAAGAGGCGCGTCGGCACAATTTACCACTGGATATTGTCTGGCTGCCCTGCGGCCACTACACCACCGGCGAGCTGCCGTGGAAAGCGATCGACGCCTGGAAAATCGCTACCTTCTTCAGAAAGCAGTTCAGAGACTAAAGCCACAAAGAGGCACAAACTTGTGCCATTTGTGGCTTTACTTCGCTAAAGGAAAGATAGGCTCGATGTCCACAGGTACAGTTTTTAGCCTGTCGAGCGCGTGCTGCATCGAGGGCCTGATCACCGCATACTTGTCCAGCAGCGCCTTCGCGCCATCGTAAGACCCTTCCGCTTCAAGCGTCAGCAGGTCGTGCGTGAGCTTGCGCACGCCGTCTTTGATCTTCGCGTGATCGATGCTGAACGTTCCCTTCGCTTCGTTGAACTTAATCGCGCCTTCGTCAGTCAGATAATTAAACTGCATCGCCACACCGCGACCGTGCGCTTCAGTGATCCCAAACCGCACCGAGCGAAACATGCTCGCCAGGTACGTCGTGTAAAGCGTCCGCTCCATGCTCTTCTCGATGATGCCCTTATCGATCATGTACTGAAGCGCCCACAGCCCCGTCATGTCGGCCTTCGCCTCTTCGATCGCGGAATACAGCTCCTTCAACTGCTTGCGCGGCGTGGTTTCCTGACCGTTGATGGTGATGTTGTGCGGTCCGAGACCGTGCATCAGCTCGTGACAAAGAATGTGCGTGAAAAACGAGTCGAACGAAAGCGCTGACTGCTCGTTCGGATCCAGCACCACCTTCGAGATCGGAATCAACGTCTTGTTGAACTTCGCGTCCTGCACGTTCTTCAGCATGACGCGTTTCGAGCCTTTCTCTTTCACCACGCGCTCATCGTTCGGCAGGTTGAACGCCGCGGTTTGCACGCCGCTGTTGCCTTCGCCCGAACCAAACACTTCGTTAACCACGCGAATCGGCGACGCGGCGCCGAGCTTTGGATTGCGATACTTCGGATCGAACGGCAGATTGTTTTCCAACTCCTGAAGATGGCCGCTAAACTTCGCGAGCTTCGCCGTCTCCGCGTCGTCGCGAATCGTGATGTACGCTTCAAACGCCGCTTTGTAACTGAACAACTCGTCTTCGTAAGTCTCGTAAGGTCCGATCGTAACGTCGATTGGCGAATCAAGATCCATCCACGCGACGTCGCTTTCGTAATAATCGTCTGAACCGAAAGCATCTGCACGTTTATTCAGGAAGTTTTTGAGCGTCGCGTTGGTGGTCAACGCAGCGGCTTCGCGCAGCAGACGAGCTGCCGGTTCGAGATACTCTTTGTACGCCTGGCTGTAGGGCACGAGAGTGAGTTTCTTATCCGCGCCGCGGCCGATGAGATAGAAGAAGCCGGTGGCTTTCTGCTTGTCAGTGTCGGAAAGAGTCTCAACCCACGCGTTGAACTCGTCTTTCGTCATGTCTTCCGGATAGTAATTGGCCCCGTCCGGTTGCTTCGGCACGCCCTCGATGAATGGTTCGTTTTCGTCAAGCCGCGACCATGGACCATCGTTCATGTAAAAGTAGTGAAGCCGTTGACGTCCGGCCGGCGACTTGTCCGCCAGCAGTTTCTGTTCGAGCGCCGCGTTGCCGGACCACACTTGCCGCAGGAACAACGGATCGAGCAACTTCGCCGCGGCGATGATCTTTTCGAGCGCTTGCCGATCTTTCGCCGAGAGTTTCGAGATATCGGCGGTCAAAGTCGTGGGAGCGAAACGCGCGATCTTCTTCGCGAGCTCCGCATCGCCGCCGGCGGGTTTACGATCTTGTGCAGTCAAAGTAGTCATTAGTGCCACGGTTAGAGTTAAAGCAACAACAATCTTCAGTGTCATTTCAAATGGCCTGCCTGTTTTTCAGAATCTTGACAAATGATGCCGAGCGCAATTCGTCCAATGTTAACCCGGAAAGCTTCAGCGCTTCCGCTTCGGTGATCGCGCCGCAGTTGATTGCGCGCAGGAAATAGTTCAACAGTCCCTGACCGGTGGCCGCGTCGTCAAAAACGTCGCCGACGAGCGTCGCCTTCGCGGCTTTCTCGACGAAGTTTTTCAAACGCTCCGACGCGGGCGCGAGGCTTTCGAGGAAGAACGCGTAAACGCCCGCGTAGCGCGTCGGAAGTTGTGCGGGATGAAGATCCCAGCCCTGGTAAAAACCGTTAATCAGCGAGTGTTGAATGTGATCGAAGTGCAACTTCCACGCGCGGTGGACCACCTCACGGTTCTCTTCGATCTGCTCCGGTGTTAGCTGTGGACCACCATCTACAAACCGGTGCGGCGCGACGGGCATGATGTTCGTCGCGCCGTCTGACAACCAGATGCCCGTGCCGGCAAACGAAACCTGCATCATGCTTTTAGCGAAGTCACACGACGGGTGCATCATGTGCTGGTGCGCCGCCGTGATGTTGCAACCGGCGGTGTAATCGTAAGTGCCGAAGTGCGCCGCGACACAACGGCCTTCAGCCGCGCCCAACAAAAGCGGCAGATTGATCTGGCCGTCGCTGTTGATGATCGATTGCGTGGTTTCGATCATCATTTCAAACTTCAAACTGCCGGCTGCGAGTCCGGTCTGTTTCTCCAAACGATCGAATAACGACGCCAGCGCTGCAACCTGTTGCGGGATCGTGATCTTCGGCAACGTTACAACGAAGTTGTTTGGCAACCGGCCTTCGTTCTGATCGAGCAACGTCGAAACGAAGATGTCGAGCGTGCGGAAGCTGCGCGCGCGTAGTTCTTCGTTGAACGGCTTGATACGAATGCCGATGAACGGCGGCAGCGTGTTTTCCTTGAATCCTTTCACCACTTCGGCAGCGGCGGAAGCAGCGTGGCCGTCTTCTTCGTCGTCGGGACGATTGCCGTAACCGTCTTCGAAATCAATGCGAAAGTCTTCGACGGGTTCGCGCCGCAACTTCTCAGTCACGCGGTTGTAGATCGTGTGAGACAGCCACGCCGAATTCTCGCGGCGTACCGGCTCGGGACCTTTCTCCAGATCGGTGACGAGTTCGGGGGCGTCGTCCATCGCTTCCGGCAACTGATCGGCGCCGCGAATGTTGAGCGCACGGGCGAAAGTGAGAAAGTCAGGAGCAAACTGATCGAGAGCGCGTTGCGCCAGCGAACCGAGCCGCGAGGCGGAGTCGGCTTTGAAAAGGTGCGCGCCGCCGTAAACGGTGTGAACCGGCTGGCGGCGTCCGGTTTCGCCCGGATAGTGGCGCGCAAACTCCTCATTCGCGTGCCGTAAAGGCTCGATCAAATCGGTCAAAGCACTCTCTGTAAAAGAAGATTTCATAACGTCCTTGTCGCGAATACGCCGAAGGCGTTCGCTAATTTCAGCCCAAGGTTGGAGCTTGCGACAACCTTGGGTTAAATAATCTACATAATTAATCAACCCTGAAAGGGTTGGCGAATGCTGCGCGCCCCTCGTTAACGCTTTCAGCGTTGATTTCTTTCCTATTCTTACTCCCAGGGTTGAAGCAACCCTGGGCTGAAATTAGCCAACGCCTTCGGCGTACTCGCTAAAAACTCAAACTCTTTGCCCAAACTCAAACTACATCAGTAGCGCCGGAAAAGTTTATTGACACCGTGCGCCGAGCTTAGCTATTTTTCTTCAGGACCTTCCCGAGGGTTCTGTCCCAGTTCTCACCTCTAGTTCAAATAATCTTCCCGGCGCCTGGAGAACCGCTCATGAGGAAACTCATTCTCGCTTTAGCCTGTAGCCTCGTGCTGACTCATCCTACTGCAATCCTGTCGCAGGTCCAATCACCCGATGCCAACGGCGTGAAGCCCGTCAGTCATGGCGGCAAAATCGAGACGAAGTACGATGGGTTTAACTACGAAACCGTGCTGCGGCTGAAGAAGATGAAGGTCACCTGCGACGGTTTCAAAGACAAGTTTAAAGATGCGTGCGTCAGCGTCGAGATCAGTCTGCATTGTCCCGGCACGCAACTGAACTACGTCAAGCAAGTGAAGGTGCAGATCTTTTTTGAGAACAAAGACTGGGCTCACTTGCACCCGGTCGATCAGCGCGACTTGTCGGTCGTGATCGATAGCGAGACTTTGCGGCTCGGCAGGATGCAACTCGCGAACACGGCGAAGCCCGGTACGTGGGACACGAAAATCGAGACTCTCGAGGCGACGATTCCGTACGCGGCTTTCAAGAAGATCGCGACTTCTCAATCAGTGCAGATGCAGGTCGGGTCGAGTATTTTTGAACTGCGTGAGAAGAACCGACTTGCGTTGAAGGACCTCGATAGCCGCGTGATTAACTAGCGGCACATCTGCCACAACTTGATTGCCCCAACCGGTCGCAGCAGCATCAGCAGTTGCAACAGTAAACTGTCTTTGATCCAGACCAGCAGAACTACTTCCACAACCAGAAAAACCAAAAGCGAACGTCGCAGTCCGAGCTTTCGCGCGACGAGAAATCCAACGAGCGCGCACGTGAGATCGCCAAACGAGTTGACGATCGTATCGCCTTCATAACCGAGCGCCGCGGTTTCGGTGCGGTAATGATCGATCACGAACCTCGTGTTTTCGAAGACTTCCCACGCGGCTTCGAGTGCGACTGCCAACACCAACCGCCAACTCGGGGCGACGTTGCGCGGCAACAATAAGAGCAGCCAGAACAGCAGAAATCCGTGGAGTATGTGAGTGAAACTGTAGGGATCGAAAAGTTGTTGTGAGTTACTGGAACTGCACGTATCGCCAACCCAAACCTTGAACACGCCGCAACTACAGAGGAACATCCGCCCTTCCGCCGACAGCACTAGCGCCAGCAACACGAAAACGACGATTGTTCCCATCGCTGGCAGAAGCTTGCGATGGTCTACTTTTCTCGCTCTAAGGCTCGATCTGGATGGCGTCTCCATCAATCTGGAAGAACGTTAAAGGGAATAGGAAATTATCGCAACCGCTTGTTCCACTCGGAAATGCAGGAGTGATGATATCGCTGAACGGTGACTCTCTATCATCTACCGCGCCAAACACAACCCTGGTCCCTTTGGGCAATTCCGGATCGGTGCTGTGCAACACCGTGCCGTTGATGCTCGCGTTGTTAGATTCGAGAACAAGTAGACAGTCAATCTTGATCTCGATGTGCGTCTGTGCAGTTAAATTATCGAACACGGCACGTCCATGTGCACGACCGTTCTTGTTGGCTACGGCCTCGAAGGAAAACTCGTACACTCCAGGTCTAAAGGGACTTGTATTTGTGAATCCACCGGCGCCGCGGGCCGTCGGGCCTTGGTCGAACACACTGGCTGACGACAACTTAGTTGGTCCAAGGATAATGAGAAGCAGAACCAGCAGCGGAAGCAAAGAGCTTTTGATATACATGGGCATTTCTCCTGTTGAAGGTTGAGGAAGTGGTAAGCATAGAGGACACCAACCATGACCACTTGCGAGAGGGAGCAGCGGCCAAATCGTTTACGGCGATTGAGTTAATGCTACTCCTCTACGTTTGAAAACTGAAGGAAGAAGAGGAAGCAAACTCACAGATCGATCACGACGTCGCGAACGGGTCGTGCGCAACACACGAGCAGGTTGCCGTTGGCAGGCTTGTCCAGTGGTTCTGGTCCATAGACCACGTCTCCCGAAACCAAACCGCTTTCACAATTGTGACAAACACCCATCCGGCACGACCAACGAACCGGCACGTCGCACGCTTCGGCCAGTTCCAAAAGACTTTCGTAGACGGACGCGTTCCAGTGAACAGCGATACCGCTGCGTGCGAACGATACTAGCGGGCCGGTGTCAGCATCGTCCTTCGGCAGATGCGGACTTCGCGTCACAGCGCCGACCACACCCGGCATCATCGACTCGCCGCCGTTGAAGATCTCGACGTGGATACGCTGTGGCGCAACGCCAAACGTCGCGAGTTCCTGTTTCATATCCACCATGAAACGATTCGGGCCGCAGAGGTAGACATCCGCATCGCGTGGAACACCGGCCACGTCGAAGACCGCTTGCGACAAGTGACCCGTCGCGTCAAAATCCTGGCCCATCTTGTCTGACGAACGTGGCCTGCTGTAGCAAACGTAGCTGCGACTGTTTGGCAGCGTCAGCACGAGACGTCGCACTTCAGCCGCGAAGGGATGATGCTCGCCATCGCGAGCAGAGTGCAGCCATAAGACCTGGCGCTGCGAGTGCTCGGACACGAGCGCGTATAACATCGCGAGCACGGGCGTCACGCCGATTCCCGCGCTCAACAGTACGAGCGGACGTTCTTCCGACTGAAGAATGAAGCTTCCGCGTGGTGAGCTGACGTCGAGAACATCG
>DATELP010000117.1:0-12700 GCA_035276425.1 Pyrinomonadaceae bacterium | reverse complement strand
ACATGACATATTGAGTGGTCAGTTCCTCTTTTCCGGAGACGGCGATCGGGATCAGTTCCTGGAGCGGCAGCGGCGAGATGACGACGCCCGCGGCGTGTACCGACGAGTGTCGGGCGCAGCCTTCCAGCTTGCGGGCGATCTCAAGTATCTCTTTAACCTGCGGATTGGTCTCCATCTCACGCTTTAGTTCAGGTACTTGTTCAAGTGCCTGACTAATACTGACGTTCCGGCCGCGCACCGGCGGCGGGATCATTTTTGCGATCCGCTCGACCTCGGCGTAGGGCACTTCGAGCGCCCGGCCGACGTCCTTGATGGCGGCCTTCGAAGCCAGGGTTCCGAACGTGATGATCTGGCAGACCGAGTCGCGGCCGTAGAGATCGGCGACGTGGTTGATGACGTCGCCACGGCCACGGACGCAGAAGTCGATATCGATATCCGGAAGCGAGACGCGCCCGGGGTTCAGGAAGCGCTCGAAGAGCAGGTCGTACTGGAGCGGATCGACGTCGGTAATCTCGAGACAGTAGGCGACCAGCGAACCGGCCGCCGAACCACGGCCAGGACCGACCGGAATCGCGTTCTCTTTCGCGTAGCGGACGAAGTCCCAAACGATGAGAAAGTAACCCGGGAATCCCATCTGTTTGATCATCTGGATCTCGCTCGAAAGACGAGTTTGATAATCCCCGATGGGTTTGCTGAGTTCTCCGCGCGCGATCATCGGATCGAACACCTGCTGGCGCCGGCGTTCGAACCCCTGCCGGACGACCTTCTCAAAGTAGTCGTCGACCGAGAGACCCTGATCCGATTCCGGAATCGGGTACTGCGGCAGGTAATTGATGTCCTTCGGCAGTTTCAGGTCGATGCGCTCGGCGATCTCGACCGTGCGCGTGAGCACGTCGGGCAGCTCGTCGCCAAAGATGCGCCACATCTCTTCGGGCGACCGCACGTAGAAGTTTGGACTGTTGTAGCGCAGCCGATTGGTGTCGTTGACCGTCTTACCCGAACCGATGCAAAGCAGAACGTCGTGCGCGCGCGAATCGTCGGGCATCAGGTAGTGCGCGTCGTTGGTCGCGACCAGCGGCACGCCGGTACGCTTCGACAGTTCCACGAGAGACTTGCGAATGCGGTTCTGCGGTTCGAGACCGTGTTCCTGGATTTCGAGAAAGTAGTTCCCTTTTCCGAGTATCTCTTCAAACTCGTGCGCCGCCTTCGCCGCTTCGTCACACTTCTCCTGCGCGAGCATCGCGGACGGCACGCCGGACATACAGGCGGAAAGAGCAATTAGTCCCTTGCTGTGCTCAGCGAGCAGCTCTTTGTCGATGCGTGGCTTGTAATAGAAACCTTCGGTGTAGGCTTTCGACGTGAGCCGCACGAGGTTCTGATAACCCTCGTAGTTTTGCGCCAGCAGTATCAGGTGAAAGTTTGCCTTCTCGCCCGGCGCGCTCGCGGCTTTCTCTTTGCGATTGCCGCGCGTGATGTAAGTCTCACAACCGATGATCGGCTTCACGCCGTTGTTCTTCATCGCGTTGTAAAAAGAGATCGCGCCGTACATGTTGCCATGGTCGGTCATGGCACACGCCTGCATACCCAATTCGGCAACGCGGTTGGAAAGTGGTTTGATCTGAATTGCGCCGTCAAGAAGACTGTAATCAGTATGAAGATGAAGATGTACGAATTGACGATCCGGCATCGGCGGTAAACCCAGCGGCAGATTACGCAGAAGGTCTGTGTAATCTGTCGCTGGCCTTTATTCCCATTCTATAGTTGAAGGTGGTTTAGAGCTTATATCGTAAACAACTCGGTTAACGCCGCGTATCTCTGAAACTATTCTGCTTGAAACGCGGCCGAGGAGATCGTGCGGCAAGCGCGCCCAGTCGGCGGTCATTCCGTCAACACTCGTCACCGCGCGAATCGCGACCACTCGTTCGTAAGTGCGCTCGTCGCCCATGACGCCGACAGTCGAAACCGGCAGGAGCACCGGAAACGCCTGCCATACTGCGTTGTACAATTCCGCAAGGCGCAACTCTTCGTCGAGAATCCGATCCGCGGCCTGGACCAGACGAATCTTTTCTTCCGTAACTTCGCCGATAATGCGTACGGCCAATCCCGGTCCGGGAAATGGATGGCGCCCGAGTATCTCTTCCGGAACGCCGAGCTCACGTCCAATCAGCCGCACTTCGTCTTTGAACAACTCGCGCAACGGCTCGATCAGCTTGAGATTCATCTTCTCCGGCAGACCACCGACGTTGTGATGACTCTTGATCACCGCCGAAGGACCACGCACCGAAACGGATTCGATCACGTCCGGGTAAAGCGTTCCCTGGACCAGGTAACCGACGTCACCCAAACGCCGCGCTTCTGCTTCAAAGACGTCAATAAAAACTTTCCCGATCTGCTTTCGCTTCTGCTCAGGATCGGTGACACCGTGCAACGCTTCGAGAAATTGATCTCCCGCACGGACACCGTGGATATTCAATTTCATCGTCTGTCGCAAGAGGGCCAATGTCGACTCAAATTCACCCTCGCGCAACAGACCATTGTCGACGAAGATACACGTCTGACGATCGCCGACTGCACGATGAACCAGCGCCGCCGCAACAGTCGAATCAACACCACCTGACAAACCCGAAACCGCGCGTCCGTTCTCGCCTAACTGCGTGCGAATCTTCTCAACCTGCTCTTCAATCACTGCTTCCGGCGACCAATCACCACGACAATCACAAACCGAAAACAGAAAATTCCTGAGCACTTGCGTCCCGAGCGGCGTGTGCGCAACTTCCGGATGAAACTGCACGCCGTAAATCCCGCGCGACTCGTCTTCCATCGCGTTCAGCGCGTCATCGGTCGACGCCGTGACCTGAAAACCAGGCGGTACTTCCGTGACGTGATCGCCGTGACTCATCCACACGTCCATCTCTTTCGGCAAGCCGCTAAACAGACGGCTCGTAACATCCAATACCTTCAGCCGCGCGTAGCCAAATTCGCGGTTCGGCGAAGATTCCACCGCGCCGCCGAGTTCTCGCGCAAAAACCTGAAAGCCGTAACAGATGCCCAAAGTGGGACAATCGACGGATTCGAGCAGTTCGGGTTGCGGCTTCGGCGCCGTCGCGTCGTAAACAGACGACGGCCCGCCGGAAAAGATCAATCCTTTCGGCGAGCGCGCTCGTATTGTCTCGACTGGGGTGTTGAACGGCAGGATCTCACAGTAAACTCCCGCTTCTCGGACCCGACGGGCGATGAGTTGTGTGTACTGCGATCCGAAGTCAAGTATGATTACGGTTTCATGCTGTCGGACTTGGTTCATTGATTGATATGAAGTTGCAAATTATACATCTAGTCTGTGTTTTGAGTCTCGCTTGGGGGAGTGTTTTTACCGCTCATAGACTTGACGAAGAACCACTTCTCTCTCAACCACTGACTGTACGCTGGCGCTACGAATCAAACGTAACCCTCAATCTCACGCCCGCTTTCGACACAGAGCGTGTCTATTTGCCACTCGCGGGCGGAATCATCGTCGCGCTGAAAGCTCGCGACGGGCAGTTGCACTGGCGTTCGGAAATCGGCGGAGAACTTTCCGCGTCGCCGGCCGCGGACGAAACAGCAATCTACGTCGCGTCAGAAACGACCACGCCGAACGCCGAGGCGCGTCCCCAATCTGGCGCATTGCGTGCGCTCGGGCGTGAAGGCGGTGTCACGCGTTGGGTAACGGCGCTCGGCAGACCGTTGCGAGGCGCGCTCACCATCAGCGATACGAAAATCTTCGCTGGCGGTAGCGACGGACGCGCCTATGCTTTCGACAAACGCACCGGCGGCCTCTTTTGGTCGATTCCCTTTGCGACATCTTTCAATGGTCAGCCGGTGCTGAAAGATGGACGCGTTTATTTCGGCAGTGAAGACGGAAACCTGCTGGCGCTCGAAGAAGCGACGGGCCGATTGCTCTGGCGTTATCGAACAAAGGGTGCGGTGCGTGGACCAGTCGCGGTGGCCGAAAACATTGTGTTCTTTGGTTCGGGAGATGGTTACGTTTATGCGGTCAGCGCTGACAAAGGGCGTTTGAAGTGGCGCAAACGAACAGGAGCGGGAGTTGAAGCAGTCACACTCGCGGGCGACACGATCCTCGCGGCTTCGTTGGACAACTTCGCGTATCTCTTGAATTTGAAAGGCACGCAACTCTGGAAGAAGCAGTTGCCCGGGCGTATTTCCGCACAACCGCTAACCGTTCAGGAAGCCGCGCTCTTCACGCCACTTTCGAGTTCAGAGGCTGTGGTGTTGGGACTGAAAGACGGGAAACAGGTGAACACGCTGCCAACTGGTGAAGAGTTAACGAGTTCGGCATCGCCGATCATCGTCGGCGACGCAGTGATCGTGACCACAGAACACGGACTGTTGGCTTTCGCACGTCCTGCTGAAGCTAAGGTACAGAAGTAAACCACTGAGCCACAAAGAAGCACAAGGGATTAGCGAACTTGTGCTTTATTGTGGCTTGGTTCGATCTTGGCTTCCGCTGATTCACCACGCCGCCAAAATACAGCCGCGACGCGCGCGATGAGTCCGTGCAGGATGTAGGTGACGACGATCGCCAGCAACACGTACTGCGAGTAGAGAAAGATCAGCATTCCCACCGCGAGCGCGAGAATGATCGTGCGCATACTGCGAACACGCGTCCCAACAGTCTTGAAACTCGAAAAGCGCAGCGTGCTCACCATCATCAAACTCAACAGTCCCACCAGCACCATCAACAGCCCGGAATAAATCCGCGCGCGCTCCGGACCAAAGTAAGTGAGCGGCACTGGCGAAAAGTGAACGAGCGCTGCAATCAAACCGCCCGCGACCGGAATCGGCAGCCCAACGTAGTTCTTCTTATCGACTTTCGGCGTTCCTTCAGCGATGATTCGCGGCCGCGACGCCTGAACGTTGAAACGCGCCAGACGAAACGCGCCGCACATCAGAAACATAAACGACAAGAACCACGCGAGCCGGTGCAGATCGCTGCCTTCCGTCAGACTCGCTCCATAACCCCAAACATACGCGAGCACCGCCGGCGCAATGCCAAACGTCACCACATCAGCAATCGAGTCGAGTTGAATTCCGATCTCGGTCGTGGTCCTGGTCAAACGCGCGATACGACCGTCGAGCGTGTCAAACAACATCGCCCAACCGATCGCCACCGCCGCGCTGTCGAAATGCGACGCCGCAGCCGCAGTGTCAGGATTCGCGCTGCCGAGTATCTGAAAACCGCGCAGCGACGCCATCACCGAAAAGAACCCCATGCCGATATTCGCCGCAGTGAACACCGACGGGATCAAATAGAGCCCTTTACGTAAACCGCGTCGGGGAGGATTTGGCCGGTCGTGATCTTCGTCTGCCATAGTCAGGAGATCCTCCCAATCACGGTGATGCCGCCACGCACGCGATCGCCTTCAGCAACAGTGACCCTCACGTTCGCGGGCAGCAAAATGTCAGTGCGAGAACTGAACTTGATCATGCCGAAACGTTCGCCGAGTTTAAGTTGATCGCCCTTCCCTTTCCAACAGATCACGCGACGCGCAAGGATGCCGGCAATCTGTTTGCAGACGACCGTGATCTTCTCACCTTGAATCGTAAGCGCGTTTTGCTCGTTCACAAGACTGGCCTCTTCTTTAGTGGCCATCACAAACTTTCCCGGCGAGTAAACAACATCGACGATTTTGCCTGGGATTGGCGAACGATTGATGTGTACATCAAGCGGCGAGAGAAAAATACTGATTAACGTCGGCCCCTGAACCTCTGTGGCCGGCGATTCGATCCGCGTAACACGTCCATCAGCGGGTGACACTACGACGTCCGGATCGCTTGGCGGAACGCGTTTCGGATCGCGAAAGAAATACGCCATGAACACGGCGACAAACAGAAACAACAAACCGACGTACCAAAGACCAAAAGCTGTCGCCGCCACACTCAACACGAGCGGCACAACAATGTAAGGAATACTTTCTCGAACGATACTCAAAACTTTTTTCTGATATCAAAAAGGGACGCGTACTTTTTGGTTCCACGTCCCCTGCAAAACTTTCGGAGAAACTGCCGGCGGGCAGCTTCAGTGACTCAAGCTCTGTGATTTCTGGTATTGCATCATCATGGAATACATCTGATCTTTGAGAGCGAGTTTCTTCTTCTTGAGCGTGATCTCCTCCAGTTGTTCTTCGTCGCTGGGATAGCTAAGAGCTGATAATTCGCTGAGACGTTCCTCGTATTTATGATGTTCTCGAGCTAATTCTCGGAATTCCGGATCGTGGTTTATCAACTCTTCCTTCAAACTATCCGTAGATGCGATGCTCATTTCGTGCATTTCTCCTTTCAGATTGACAGATGGAGTGGGCAGGCTGGTATGGAGCTAAACCGGGTCTTGTAGCTCCCTTAAGATTATCTCGCACGGCAAAAATGTTAGCCCAACAACATCCTCAGCGCAAGCGGGTAATTTGCCTCGCCGGTGTTAAATCGCACGCAGATCCAGACTCATCACGACCGCATCTTCGGGCGGATCGGAATAATAATTCGCACGCCTCGCAATCGCTTTGAAACCACTTTTCTGATACAGCGACTGCGCCGCGGAATTTCCACTGCGAACCTCTAAAAACGCGGTCGTAGCATGCTTTCGCCGCGCTTCGTCGAGCACGTTTCCCAGCAGTAAACTGCCATAACCACGGCGTCGATACTGGTCCCGAACCGCAATATTATTGACGTGCAGTTCACCTGCGGTTTCTCGCGCGACGATGTAACCCGCAATCTGATGCTGGTCGAGACTACGTACGCCGATCGGTCTCGCCACCAACATCAACTCACGATTACCACCCTGTAATTCAGCGTAGTAAGCCGCCCAACCCCAACGACTCAAGCCCGACTGCTCCTCGATCTCCACGACTTCGAGCAGATCGTGTTCAGTCATGCGCACGATGGCGATGTCTGTCTCTTCTGCTGGGGCTTTGTGTTCGGCACTCATGAAACTTTCAGTTCTGCATCCGACGGGCGGACATAGATTGCCTGAAGCGCATCTGGCGCAACAAGTCTATCTTGCCTGCAATCCCTCAGAGCAAGAGCAGCAACCTGCTGCGCCAAATTCTCAGTTCGCGATGCGATCCGCCATTGCTTGCCTGCCGCGGAGCCCTCGATTAACTCGCGTTGCGCAAGCGCGCCTGCGCCGCACCACAAAACCTTTTCCAGCGAACCATATTTGTCAATCATCTTCTGCGGCGAAATGTGCGACGGCTCATCGAGCGCCGTCACAGCATCATCCGCCGAGACCGAAAACAACTGTGCAAATACCTCGCCACGCCCGGCGGGCAGTAATGCGACGGAATTCTCGGCAACACCGCCAGCCAAAGCCACCGCGTGGAGTGTTGGAATTGCTGCACACGAACGGTCCAAGGTTGCGGCTAACGCTTTCACCGTGGCGATACCGATTCGTAGACCAGTGAAACTTCCTGGACCTGCGGCGACGGCAAACAGGTCGATGTCAGCGAGCTTGTACGTGGTCCCACTCAGCAGTTTATCGAGATCGGCAAGCAGTGTGTTCGAGTGCGACACGGCCGGATCGCCGGATGAAGTGGCGATCGCTTCGCTCCCGCGAACGAGCGCGATGCTCCCGGCAAGGGTAGCTGTTTCGACTGCAAGAATTAAAGGTTCAACATTCATCTCTTACAATTTCTGCAAACTAAAATCATCCAACCAAACGACACCAAAGATCGGACACGGCGTCGACGCGCAATTGTCTCTTATTAAATTTATGACGACCGATTGTGATGGCGCTGTAAACTCAACGTTCATTTCCGACCACTCACCACTCCCGGAAGGAAATGGCTCTGACTTCGCAATTATCCGATCATTCATCGCATCAGTCAGTACGATCCGTGGCGGACCGCCGGTCACGAGATCCTTTGTCTTGACGAAAAACTTGAGTTGATATCGCCGGCCCGGTTCTATCAGGATCGTTTGCCACAATAGCGTTGCGCCGGGATCCGACTCTCCGTCAAACGCGATTTGCAAACTCCTCGCACCCCTAGCTCTCTCGTAAACATCTACGGCCAACTTCACTTTGGGTTGACCCTGTAACAAACTCCACTGGAAGACGACCTTGTTAAGAACCAGCGGCTCTTCAAAGCTGCCGTTGACGATTCCTTCTTCCGGCTTGCGTCCGCGCCAAAGCTCAAAAGCCTCGTTGAACCTTTTCGACGCCGACAGCAATCGCACCAGTTCATCCTTATTCTCGTCGGAAAGCGGAGCACTGAGCAAACGTACCTGGTCGACAACGTCCGTAGCCCTACCCTTGCTCGCGAGAAACCGTGCGAACGCCAGCCGGTCGTTGTCGTCCTGAAGTTGCAGCAAAGCCTCGGTTTTGCGGGCATCGCCAGTGAGGCCCCAGGCGAGATCGAGCAGGTTCGGAAAGTACTTTCGATTCCTTGCCGCAGCTTCGCGAAGATCGGCAAACGCTTCATCATACCGGCCCATGCGTAACAACAGATTGCCGCGTTGCCAATGCGTGTGTGCGTAATACGGCGCGGAACGCACCGCTCGATCGAACGCCGCCAACGCGCCTTCACGATCGCCCAACTCTTCCCTCGTGTTGCCGAGTTCGATCCACAAATCCTCTGGTCCATCGCGCAGACTCGTCGCAGTTTCCAGCGACGCTTCCGCTTCCGCCGGTCTATGCAGTCGATTGAGAATCAACGCACGCGCGCGATGTGCTTCCGGATCTGCGGGTGTGATTTGAACGGCCTGATCGGCGGCGGGAAGTGAGTTAGTGATGAGAGCGTAGCGTGTGAGGAGCCGGGAGAAGCCGATCCGCGCGGCGTCTCGCATCAGCAGTAAACAGGCGCCCGTCGCGATTAGCGCGAGAGCGATTCGAGCCACACGTTTGTGGCGCGGATTCAGCGACAAATGCGAAGGCGATTATGGAGTGGCAGGACTCGGATTGGTGTTTTCGTCCGCGAAGAAGAGCGGCGTGATTCCTGCTGCTGTTCCCGCCGTGATGATCGCGACCGTCGCCGGTACGCCAAGACCAAACAATCCGCCGCCGGTACTTGCTGCGGCTGCGCCCGCCGGACCTGCACCTGCGCCCGCGCCCGTCGCGACACCTGGCCCAACAACCGGCGCGGCCGCGCCTTGCGTGAAACACATCTCCAGCACGCCGCCCGCAACCGGATCGGTTTTACCGATTGAACCTTTTTCGGTCGTGATCTCGCCGGTCGTGTTCTTTCTCGCATTCAGGATCACACAACCGTAAACGACGTCGGCTTTGAGAACGCCCCGTTCGAAAGTCAAAACGACTTTGGTGTTTGGAGAGATGTCGATAGTACCGAGTGGTCCAACGTTGACCGTCGCTGATTGATCGGCTGCGGTTTCGATCGTTGTTCCGGTCAGGAGCGACGCGCCGGTGCTCATGCTTTGCCCGTTGACTGTGACGGGCGCGTTATTCCGCGTCGCCAGTCGTGCGACGATCTGTTGCGGAATGACGGGAGTGGTCCGGCTTGAATTCGGTTCGGCCAAACCGATTTGAAGGCCGATCTGGGAGACAGAGAAAAGTAGCAGGGCCGCGATTGAAGTCAACGCTTTACGTCGTTTCAAATTCATCAATGTGTGCCTTTCTTTGAAAGGTTGCCAGCATTATAAGCGTGAAGAAGACAACGGTGTTACCAAAAAGGTGAAGGCCAAAATCGAGCAGGCTGTGAGCAGCAACGCCTGCCAAACCTAAAACCGCGCCGATGCGTACGGCGCGGATGAAGCCGGTATCCGTGTTTAAATTTCTGCGCGCAACACGCACCACCGTCACCACGAACCAGAGGCCCAATGCAAGACCAACGACGCCACCGCTCGAAAGCAATTCGAGATAATCGTCGTGTGCTTCTTGTGGAGTGAGAACGCCTGAGGCGTCGTGATAAGCCGTGATGCTGATCCAGTAAGCGCCGAGGCCAACGCCGAGTAATGGATGAGCCGCGAACATTTTTAAAGATGCGCGCCAGATTTCGTTGCGGCTCGCGCCATCGCTAGCGGTGGGTGTCAGTTCGTTGCCTGCGGCGCTGAAGTTTGTAACGAGTCGTTCGCCACCGACCCAGATCGTTCCGAGCAACACGCCTGCTACAAGCACGACGGCCAGCGCTAATTTCAACGTGGTCGTTCTGAGTAAGAACAGCGACACTAATGTAACTTGCGCGAGCATCGCCAGGATTCCACCACGCGAGTTTGATAAGACGAGCGCGATCCAGATTGGCAAAAGTAGTGCAAACTGAATCAACTTTTGTTTGGAGCCGCCGGCGATGATTAGGCCGATTAAAAGGCCGAGCGCCATTTCCATCAGGTAGGCGAAGTGGTTCTTATTGATGAACTGTGCAAAGCCCTGGTTCTGTTTCAGTAGCGGAAGCAGAAAGCCGGTTTGGTATTGAGTCGTCTGTCTCAGTATTCCGAAGATCGCACTCAGAATCGCCACACCTACAATCGTATACACCAGTACGCGGAGGCGTTCTTCTGTTGCAGCATAGCGGTATAACAACGCGAGAAAAGCAGTGAGAGAAAGCAGTTGAAGAGCAAAGAAGCGTGTTTGGAAAGGATCTACGGATAGCCTGGTCCAGGATTGAAGAAAAGCTAGAACTGACAGCGCCAGTAACGGCAGTAAAACTGGGGAGGGATTTTTTAAAATCTCGCTTTGCCAAATTCCTAAAATGAAGATCCCAAAAACCGCACAAACAAAAGCCGCCTTCCACCACGGCTCGACCGTTCCGTACGGGATCGGTGTGATCACCAGCACGCCCACCAGCAACACGAAGATTGTCTTGCTGAGCAACAGTTATCCCTTCGCCGCCGCGTGCATCGCCAGCACCGGCGCAACTTCCTGTTCTTCGTGAACAGTAAAGATGCGCGCGGCTGCCTCGGTAAACTCGCGCCGCAATAGATCGCTCAAGTAATTCGTGTCGACCAGCAACGCCTCACCATCCATGCTGTGATAGAAGTTGAGCCACCCCCATTCAATCCCATCCTTCACCAGCGGCAAACGAAACGACCACTCCGCCCGCGACGGATCAGTCTCATCTCCTTGCCTGGACCACGACCACGTCACACGCCCGTTACGAAACTCAATTCCCTGCTTTGGATGACGATGCAGACTCGCTTGAAATACGCGTTCGTTGATCTCAGCGCGCCCGGCCTGCCCGACCTGCGCATTCGCAAAAGTAAACTCGCCGAAGTCGAGCAGATGCCGCACGGCTTCAAACATCTCGTGCAGGTCCGACGCTTTCGACAACGCGAGCGCCGCGCGACGCACACGAATGTTGTTTGCCACCCGCAGCCGCCGATCGGCAAGATTGCGTCTCACACCCGCGCGAATCTCGTCGACTTCGTGATAACGCAAGTGGCCCACGGCGATGATCACGGCCACCGAGATCACGAACATCATGAAGCCCGTCAGCTTCGATCCACTGGCGGGAAAAATCAGCGCCACCAATCCAAACACAGCGCAAACACCGTAAAGCACGAGCGCCACGCGCCGCTGCGACCAACCGCGCGCGAGCAGCATGTGATGAATGTGTTCTCTGTCGCCCTGAAACACCGGCTTGCGGCTGATGATCCGCCGGCCCATCGTCATCGCGGTGTCGACTACGGGAAACCCGAATGCGAGAATCGGAACAAAGATCGCCACCGCGGTCGAAGCCTTTTGAGTTCCCAGCACCGACATCGCCGCCAACAGAAATCCGATAAACAGCGCGCCGGAATCGCCGAGAAAGATCGACGCCGGATTGAAGTTGTAACGAAGGAACCCGGCGACCGCGCCGCACAACACGAGCGACACAACGATCATCAACGGCTGTTGCTGCGAAATCGAAACGCCGAGGATCACGAGCGACGAGAAGAGCGCAGCGCCGGAAGCAAGTCCGTCCAATCCGTCGATGAGATTGAACGCATTCGTAATGCCGACGAGCCACACGACCGTCAACAGAAACGAGAGCAGCGGCGGCAGTTCTACCGAACCAAATAACGGAATCGAGAGCGCGTCGATGCGGCCGCCGAGTGTGTAAAAGATCGTGGCGATGAGTGCGAGACTCGTGAATTTGAAGGTCGCGTTCGTGCCGCGCAGATCGTCGTAAGCCCCGAGTAGCAACACAAGCGTCGCGGGAATGAAGATCGTCAGGAACTCAGTGCTGCGCAGTGTTTGGGTAAGCAGGTTGTCGAGAAATGGAAGTAATGAGAGTGCGGTCAAACAAGAAAGATAAAGCGCCAGACCGCCGAGTCGCGGAATCGCGGTACGATGCACGCGCCGGCTGTCAGTTGGGATGTCGAGTAGCTTGAGCCGTTGACACAGCCGCCGAATGAGCGGCGTGGTAATCAACGAAGCGATTGTCGCTATCAGGAAGAGGGCGAAATAGGTTTTCAAACGAATTTCCTCCGATTGCGTTGACCAGTTGCGGCAAAATCCTCTCTTTTCTAAAAATCCGTGTTTGGTAAGTCGTTCGGGTTGGTTGACCGCTCGTCTGCACTATGGTCTCAACCACTCCGTCAACATCGCCGTGGCGTTTATGTGTAATTTCTACGGTGAGATCGGATATATGACTTGGCTGTGGTCCAATGTAGAGCGCGGGCGCGCCGACGGCCATGATGTTGTAGATCTTGCACGGGTGAACGATGCCGACAAACTCGTCGCCCATCACGACGACGTGCAAGTCAGCCGCCGATAACGAAC
>DATELP010000116.1:0-16357 GCA_035276425.1 Pyrinomonadaceae bacterium | reverse complement strand
GAGCGGCTTGGCCATGTCGATGTTCTTGGGCCAACCGCCGGAGTCGCGTTGATAGAGCACGAGGTTGTCGGCGATGCGCAGCGCCTCGATGGTGACGAACCAGGCGTCCGGTTTCTTTTGCGCGTCAGCCCAGGCGATCGTGCCGACGCTTTGACTCGCCACGCCGGTGAGCGCGATTCCCGAAGACCTGAAAAACCGTTCCCGTGAGAAAGCAGCGGCTTGCGCAGGAGTTAACTGTTTGGACCACGCGACACGCGCAGCAGGATTCGCGCCCGGTCCTGTTGATTTGTACTCCGCAAACCACGCGGTCTTTTCCCGTGCGGGATCGCGCCAGTTGTCCCAACCTTCCGGCTTAATATGTTCTCCGAGCCAGCAGTCGATAAAAACAACGCGCGCGTACGGACGCCACGGCCGGCCTAAATAAACTCCGTCCCCGGTGTTTTCTCCCGTCAGACGCGAACGCACAAACACGAACCCCGTGTTCTCCTCCTCGCTGGTGCGATAGTGCGCGGTCACATACCCATCCCCTTTACTGTGAATCGTGCAGTTTTCAAACACCGCGGACGCGCTACCGAAGATGAAATCGACGTGGCCCTCGATGTAGCAGTCTTTAAATAGATGACGCGTGCCGTTAACAAACAATGTGTCCTGCCAACCGAGAAAGCGGCAGTTGTGAAACTGCGCGCGATCCCCGTCGACAAACAGCGCCACCGCCTGCGAGCCAACGCCGAAAGTGTTTTCAAACGTGATGTTCTCGGCCCGAAAGTCGTCGGCGCCAATGAACGTGCTGAACGCGAGCCGTGTATTTCCGGCCCATAGCGCGCTGAGCCGAAACGTGAGAATCGTGTTGCGCGGATCCTCGCCGCGGAACGTCACGAAACGTTTGCCACGACTGACGCGCACCTGCTCGCGATACACGCCCGGCTTGATCTGAATCACGACGCGCTGCGTGTTGTTTTCAGGAATGCTACCGACCGCCTGCTGGACCGTCTTGAAATCTCCGGACCCATTCGCGGCAACGACAATAGTCTTTGCCTCTGTTGACACGAAGAAGCACAAAAGGCACAAGAGGCACAAAAAGACTGACCACTTATTCAAAATCATTTTTGTGCTTCTTGTGCCTCTTGTGCCTTTTTGTGGCTAAAAAACAAACTTCGCGCCGAACTGTATATCACGCGGATTGTTGCGCTGCGTCGTCACGAGACCGAAAGCCGCATTTGGCGCGGCCGCGGTTCCGGGATTCAAGCCCATGCCCGCGCCGAAGTATGGATGATTCAACGCATTCAACGCTTCCGCACGAAGCTGAAGCCTGCGCCCCTCACCCATCTTGAAGTTCTTCGTCAGCCCGACATTCGCGACTGAGTACGGCTGGTTTCGCAAACTCTCGAGCGTAGTCGGAACGTTGCGCAGTCCGAACGTCGTGAGCGTGATGAGACCCGGCGCGTCAATCGCGGATCGATCGATGCCAAACTTCCCGCCCTGGCCATCGCCGTCGCCGAGGCGGCTCTTGATCGTTGACACGTCGCCAGGGAAGAAAAGTTGATTGCCGGTCAGCAGGAACGGCTCGCCACTCTGCCACTCGTACGTGCCATTCAATTGCCAGCCGCCGATGAACGCATCGAGCACGCGATTCATGTTGTTGCCCAATTTCCGTCCACGGCCGATCGGCAGTTCGTAAACGCCCGCAAACGTAAAACGATGCGGCCGATCGAACGGCGAAATGCGATCCTCGAGCAGCGTGTCACCCGCGTTGAGATAGCTGACTTTCTCGCGCAGGTTGGACCAGGTGTAGGTCGCCGTCAACGAAACGTCCGTTGCGAAGCGCTTGTCGACTTGCAACTGAAGCGAGTTGTAACGATTCGTGCCGTTGTATTCCTGAACCCAGAGATTATTGAACTGCGGGAACGTGAGCAACGACTGCGCGCGCGTGATCGTGGTTGCGGTATTCAGCGCACTGCCGCCGGGAACCAGATTCCGGAACGGATTCGGAATCGTCACCGACAGGAAAGTGTTTGCCGCCGCGTCGATTGTCGGATTGTCGCCGACGAACTGTCGCGGAACGAAATTCAAATTGCGGCTGACCGCGAGATCGTAACCATTCGCGCGAATGAAATTCGCTTCGACAACGATCTGGCCCGGAAGCTCGCGTTGAATGCCAAACACGAAGCGCGCGAACTTCGAATTCTTGCGCTGTAGACCAATGATCGGCGCCGTGTCGACCGCCACGTCGGCGCCGAACCCGGTCAATAGACCAAGACTCGATCCGAACGAAGGTTGCACACTACTCAAGCCATTCGGAAAAGGATTGGTCAAGGTCGCGACAAATGTCAGACCGTTGTTGTTCGACGGCACGACCGGCGTGCTGCCCGCGAATCCGCTCTGTTGCGGAGGCTCGACCATGAACGGCGCCATGAAGATACCGAAACCGGCGCGCACCACGGTCTTGTCATTCAACTGATACGACAGACCAAGCCGCGGTTGGAAGTTACTGCGATCCGCTTCCCAAACGTTGCGATTGTTTTCGTCAGCAAACGTGTAACCGCCAAGCACGTGGAAATTCGCCGGCGCGACCACGAAGTTCGCCGGGTTCTGATTGAACGCGGTCGTGTACGCCGCGCGCACTTGCGCTTCGATCGGACTCGGCGTGCCGAGATCGAAGCCGCGCAATATGCGGTTGAAACGTTCGGTCAAACCCTGTTCGAGATCGTAACGAAGACCGATGTTCAGCATTAGTTTGCGCGTCACGCGCCAATCGTCCTGGAAGAACGTTCCGTGATAAAGCGATTGGACCGAGTAGTTGATCGAGTTGTCGATCTGGCTCGCGTTGCCACCGGAGCCGGTGGTCGGAATGCCGAGCAGGAACGCGGCGAGGTCGCGGCCGAACACGTTGCGCAACGTGCTGGAAGAGTTTGAAGCCGGTGCGGTGAACGTGCCGTCGAAGAAGAACTGCCCGCCTTTGTAAGCGTCAGTGCTGAAGTTCTCGCGCACGACGCGGAAGTCGTAACCATACTTCAGCGTGTGGTTGTCGAAGACCTGCGTGATGGTCGGTTGCACCGAGCCCATATAAAAAGGACGGATGCGGCCTTCGTTCCAATCGGAGCGCGTGGAGCCGAGCGTGGAACGGATGGGCCGGGTCGCGTCGAGGTTTCTGATCATCATGCGCGGTATGTATTGATAACCGCGCATCGCGGCCAGCGAAGGCGCAGCGAAACCGAGCGTGGCGGGATCGAAGAGTTCCGCCGGACGGCGTTCCTGCACGAAGCGATTCAAACTGACGCGAATATCGAAAACGAAGTTTGGATTGATCGCGTTAGTGTAGTCGATGTTGCCACCGTCGTTGGTGCGATATTCAAAACCGCGTGTGATCGGAAAACCGTTAACCTCGCCGGCCCAATCCTGGCGATCTTCCGGGTTGAAGCTGTGATAGTACTTGCCGAAGATCGACTGGTTCGCACTGATGCGGTGATCGATGCGCGTCAACCACGCGCGATAGTTCTGATGGCGCAGTTGGTTCGAGAAGAAGTTGTTCTGTGTTCCCGCGGCGACGCCAGTGATGTTTGGCAACGGATAGAACTTGATCAGGTTTGCGGCGACGGGGTTGATCAGGTTCGACGGAATGATGTTGCACTGCGAATTCGCCGGCAGCGCGCCCGAAGTTGGACAACCGAACGACGAGCGCACGACGTTGTTGCCCTGCTGCACGCCGGAGAACGGATTGAAGATTACGGTGTTTGCCGAATTGGCGATGTTGTTTCTGTTAACGATCAGGGCTGAGAAGTCGCCGCGTCGCATCGCTTCTGTCGGCACCGTGAAGATCTGCGGTTCGGCGACGTTGTCTTTGAGACGCTCGTAGGAAACGAGAAAGAACGTGCGGTCGCGTCCTTTATAACCGGGCAGCACGACTGGTCCACTCACGACGCCGCCGAAGCGGTGATAGGTGCGAATCGGACGCGCTTGATTGCTCAAATTGCCGAAGTAGTTATTCGCCGTGCGGCTGCGATCGCGATTGAAATACCAGGCCGAGCCGTGGAAGTCGTTGCTGCCACTCTTAACCGCGACGTTAACCGTTGCGCCGGCCGAGTAACCCTGTTGCGCGTCGAACGCGTTGGTTTGCACTTTAAATTCCTGCACTGCGTCTGACGGCGGTGAGAATCCGACGCCACCGTCGAAGGCATAGTTTGGCGAACCATCGAGTGTGATCTGGTTCGCGCCCGTCGCGCCGTTTGAGCGAAACGCTGCGAGGTTGCCGTTTGACGTTGGACCCGTGAAGAGGGGATTACCTGTGTAGGCGATGCCCGGCGCGAGCGTTGCCAATTGATAAGCCGTGCCTTCGGTAAGCGGCAGTTCGCCGATCTGTTTGCCGGTGATGACCGATCCCGTGTTTACGGTTCCGGTGTCGAGCGTCAGTCCCGAAGCGACGGTAGTCACCATCGCGGTCACACCAATTTCCAACTGCACGTCGAGCGCGAGGCGATCGGCCACGCGCACCACGACGCCATCGCGAACCGCGGTATTGAAGTTTTCCTTCGTCACGGTGAGCTGATATTTGCCGGGTGGCAGCAGCGCGAAGCTGTAACTGCCGTCGTCGTTGGTGACGGTGGTGGAAGCGATGCCCGTCTCGATGTTCTTGATCTCCACTTTGCAGCCGGGCACGACGGCGCCGTTTGGATCCATGATTTTACCGGCGAGCGATCCTCTAAACTCCTGAGCGTTGGCGGTGAAAGCGGCCAGGATCAGGAGCATAGCAGCCCAAAAAACTCGAGTGTTCGGGTTCGCTGTAGTCATGACTTTATTCTCCTCGTAGCGACGGCTGAAAAGGTGGCTCGTCGGCTCGGTTTAAGTCGATTGGTATGACCAAGAGCTAACTGCGACTGTTTAAGGCTTTGCTGATTGTTTAAGCAGGCGGCGTATTTTGCCTCAGTACGATTTCGGCTGTCAAGAATAATTTATTACCAATCTTGTGACAGCTTATAGCGCGGTAAGACCAATTTGCGTTAGAAACTTGGTTGGAACTATGACGGAAGGCGCAACGTTTCCAGACTTTCGGCCATCGTAACCGCTTGTTGCGAAAGGGTGTCTAAATAGTCAGGACGTAACGAGATCAGAGGTGGAGGACTAGGCGTTTGGGTTTGAAGAGGATTATGGGTCGTTTTTCGAAAGCCGCGCTCATGCTCGGCTTTGTTGTGTTGGGGCTTTCGGCAGCCGCGTCGGTTCAGGCGCAGCAACCGGCAGCTTCCCCAGCAGTAGCGGCTGCAACGGATGCGAAGGCTGAGCTGAAGTCGCGTCTCAGCGATCTTTCAACCATCTACCAAAACGAAGTTCAACGGCTTGAGAAACGCCACGAACAGTCGAAAGGGCTTTACACCGACGGCCTGATCTCGCGGGTTGAGTTTGAAAACGGCGAGAAGGAGTTGGAGGCGGCGCGCGCGAAGGTTGAATCAGTGGCGAAAGAAATCGCCCTCGCGAACCAACCGGCGCCGGCGCTCATCGCCACTCCCGACGGTGGATTCGCCATTGCGTCTAATCTTGCCTGGACGACCGGCAACAACCGGGTCGATGGGCTGATTCGTCAATACGGGACGCAGTATGGTGTCGATCCATACCTTATTTATTGCCTGATGTCGCAGGAGTCGAGCTTTATTTCGAGCGCGATCAGCTCGAAAGGCGCGCAGGGATTGATGCAGCTCATGCCGGGCACAGCCGCGCGATACGGCGTGACAAATCCTTACGACGTGGCGCAGAACATCAAGGGCGGCACGCGTTACCTGAAAGATCTGCTTCAGATGTTCAACGGTCGCGTAGACCTTGCGCTGGCAGGATATAACGCCGGCGAAGGTGCGGTGATGAAGTACGGCAACAAAATCCCGCCGTACGACGAGACACAGAACTACGTGCGTCTGATCCTCAAGCGTTACACCAAGAAGCCGGCCTCGTAAGCCACAAAGAGCCACAAAAAGGCACAAGAGGCACAAGAGGCACAAAAGGTAGAAGGGTTTTAGTAGTAAATCCTTTTGTGCTTTTTGTGCTTCTTGTGCCTTTTTGTGGCTCAGATCTCCAACAAGTCTTTCCCGACAACGATGTGCTGACCTTCACGTCGTCGTTCACCAAGACTGTTCCTGCTTTACTGAACTCGTGAGTCGTGACGAGCTTGCGTGGATCGGGGCGGCCTTCGTCTACGATGCGCGTCCTGGTGGACCATAAGCGTCGACACGCGTTGGAACACCAGTGATCCAGCCGTTGTATATCAGTGGTCCAAATTCCAGGTTGTGCTCCGAATGGTGATGAGTGATGAAGATATAACGCAGCCGGTTGAGCGCGACGCGGCCCGAAAGGGAAGCGTAAGCAGCAAAGCCTGCCGCGGTGCTGATAAATTGTCGACGAGTTGGTGGCATCTGTGTACTCTGTTGGACCGGAAGGAGATCAGAATGAAGCGAATGTATATCTTGATACTCGCGCTCGTGGCAACAGGATTTGTGCGCAGTGACGCGAGTGTGACGAACGCGCAGGATCCGCTCGTGGTGAACTCGAGCACGATCGCTTTGAAACTGGAGAACGCGCGCGTGCGTGTTCTGGAAGCGACGCTTAAACCGGGAGATAAAGAAAAGACTCACTCACATCCCGCGTACGTGATTTACGTGATCGAAGGCGGCCGCGTCCGCACGCATGGTGCGGATGGAAGTGTGGTTGAAGCGGACTTCAAAACCGGCGACGTGATCTATCGCGAGGCCGTGACACACTGGGCTGAGAACATTGGCAAGACGACGATCCGGTTGGAGCTGGTCGAGTTGAAAAATTAGTTTCAGCGGTGTTTGCTGGATGCGTTAGTTCTCTTCCGGCCCACTTCGGCCAGCATCTTCTTTGCTTCGCGCGCTTGCCAGGTTGCGTTGTTGAGACATTTGCGGGCTTCGCCGATGTTTATTTTAGTGAGACAGTCCTGTGCCTCTTTGATCGCCCTGAGGGCATAGTTCAGCCGCTTACACGTTTCCCGCAGCCTCTCAAGCTCCGGATCCTGCGGCGGCAGAGGTGCAAACCCGACTGCGCTCATCAAGGCAACTTAGCCTCACGATTTTCGCTTGGCAAGAAACTTGACAGGATTTACAGAAGTTACAAGATTCTATTTAATGAGGGGAATGTCCCGCTGCTTAAAAAACCGTGTGATTCGCTGTCTTTATACTCTTGTCTTTGTCGTAATCTGCGCGACCTGCGTGGGGGCCAAGCCGAAACCATGGCGGGCGGTACACCTGCTCGACTACAACACCGATGCGCAACTCGACGCGTTGGGGACGAGTCTCGAGACGCTCGCGAAGCGGGGAATCAACGTCATCATTCTCGAGGTTGATTACAATTTCGCGTTCAAGTCGCATCCGGAGCTCCGGCGCGGAAAAGATCCGATCACGCGTGACGGCGCGCGGAGATTTGCGGCACTGTGCAAGAAGCTGAACATTCGTCTGATTCCCGAGTTTCAATCCGTCGGTCATCAATCGTGGAAAGCGGAAACGTTTCCACTGCTCACGGTCTACCCGCAGTTCGATCTCACGCCGGGAGCGTTTCCGAATAACGACGGCATTTACTGTCGCGAGTGGGACGTGCTTAACCCGCAAGTGTGGCGCATCGTGTTTGACTTGCTGGACGAGATCATCGACGCGTTTCGCGCGGACGCAATTCACGTCGGCATGGACGAAGTCTTTTTGCTCGGTTCGGAGAAGTCGCCTTCGACGAAAGGCAAAGACCCCGCGCAACTGTTTGCGAAAGCCGTCAACGAACTGCACACGCATCTCGTACGCAAACGCAAGGTTGAAATGTTGATGTGGGGCGATCGACTCATCGACGGAAAGAAGTTTGACCTCGGCGAGTGGGAAGCAGCCACGAACGGAACTGCCGGAGCGATCGATCTGATTCCGAAAGACGTCATCATCTGTCCGTGGCATTACGAAGTGCGCGAGAGTTACCAATCGATCCCGATGTTCATCGACAAAGGTTTTCGCGTGTTGCCGGCCGGTTGGAAAGACGTCGACGCCACGAAGGCGTTGATCCAGTTCAGCCGTCAGCACGCTGGTCCAAAACTGCTCGGCTACATCTTCACCACCTGGGGCGTAAAGAAGGATGCGCTCCTTCAATTTCCGCCGCTGATCGAAGGCTTGAAACTGCTTCAAAACGAGCAACGTCCGTCATAAACATCAAAGATGAACGCACGGTTGATAACCCTCCTGCTGTTTGTTGCGCTCTCTTCAACCATCTTCGCTCAAAACCAGATCGGCGAGGGCGATTTCAAGTTTGACGTGAAGCATCGTATCAACGCGCACGATGATGAAT
The DNA here is from genome assembly GCA_035276425.1 of Pyrinomonadaceae bacterium. Classification (GTDB taxonomy): domain Bacteria; phylum Acidobacteriota; class Blastocatellia; order Pyrinomonadales; family Pyrinomonadaceae; genus PSRF01. The sequence continues at coordinate 8,044 of DATELP010000116.1, read as the reverse complement.
TCAACGCGTTGGCGAAAAGTTCCGACGGCCAACGAATCTTCACCGGCACTGAGAAAGGCGACGTGATCGTTTGGAACGTCGCGGCCAATCGACTCGAACGCACTCTTCATCAACCAGGCCCGGTTCAGCTCGTCGTGGCACTGTCAGACGCGCGCGAGTTGATCGCCGCCGGTTCAAGCCGGCTTAAGCCGCACAATGCGCTCGTGCGGAAATGGAATGTGGAAACGGGAACGTTTGTCGATCTCAGTGGTGTCGAAGCTGATTCACAACCGACCGCGCTCGCAGCAGACACTGACGTCGGACTGATCGCCGTCACTACCGCAACCGGAGCCGTTGTCGTTTGGGATTCACGAAGTAACAAGCAACTCGCGCGGTGGAAAATCAACGGGATTCCGAGCGCAGTCGCATTGCTTGGACGCGACGTCTACGTCGCCACAGTCGATCAGACATCTACTATCCAAATGGGAAGAGGCGCAATCGTCAAACTCAACGTCGACGATCAAAACCAACCTCCGACAGAATTCATGCGTGGCAATCGGCTCTGGACTTCGCTCCACGCCTCTCCGGATCGCCGTCTGCTGAGCGCGACTTATCGCGAAGGTTTTAATGAAGGTCAAGGCATCCTAATCGATCCTGTTACCCAACAAACAGTGGGAAACTTTGAAGCAAGTGCTTCGCTGTGGCTCGACGCGTCGAAGTTGATGCTTTTTAGTTGGATGGATCCGACGGAGATCATTGAGGTCGCTCCCAACGTTCCCGCAAAGAGCATTCGCAAGTTCGAACGATTTGAGTCAGACACGCCGGGCAGAGCTTTCGATCTCAGCGGTCAGGTCAGCAGCGCTGATGGTGCTAAAGTCTGGGCCAGTTACAGCAAGGGCCTGGGCCTGCTCGAATTCAATCTCACGTCAAACAAGATCAAGACCTTGATCGGTGGGCCGTCCGGCGCGTATGCGCTTTCCGTTGCTACGCAAGACGGTCAAACAGGCGAACTCCTGACGGGCGGCGCGGATGGCTACGTTCGCTTATGGAACTTAGCTGATCTTTCATTAACGAAGGAGTACAGAGTAGCGAAGCCGGGCTACTTTGTAAGCGAGGCCCACCTTGTGCCGGGCACGCGTAGCGCGATCGTCGCCGTTCCGCAAATACCAACAGAGCGCGAGCCACCGGGACCACCCGGGATCGTTGTTTTGGATCTCGACAGCGGTGAACAGAGAAAGCTGTTTGACCTGTACGCGTGGCGCGCGCAGGTGGCCATAGTAGGCGATAAGATATTTTACCCTGCAGGCGATCGCGTAAAGGTGAGGAGCATAGATGGCAGCGAGAACCAGCGCGAGTTTAGGGCCGGTGGTCCAATCGGTCTCACGGCGGTGTCTGCAAACAAACGCTGGCTCGCAGTCGTTGATGAGACAAACGCACTAACTGTCTTCGATCTACAGTCTGAGCAGAAGAGGACGATCCGAATCAAGCCGATCGACTATGGTCCAGTGGTTGTCACCGACGATGGCTTGCACGTTTATAACCTCGGCGTCGAAGGCGCACTGACTCACTGGGATCTCAATACCGGAAAAGCGACCAGCAGCGTGCTTGATAAAATTCGCGAGAACCACTCGCGCGTCGATTTCATGATCCTCGCAAATGACGATCGCTGGCTGGTGACTGCGGGAAACCATCACGACGTTGGCATCTTCGATCGCGTGACCGGCCGGTTAGTGTCGTACGTGCAAGTCGGTGGCGCTGCGTTTTACGTCGAGAAAGTTTGGATCAAAGGTAAACGCATGATCGTCACGACCGATACAGGCGTGATGTACGACGGCATTCTCAGATAACTGCCGCAAAGAAGCACAAGACTTTGCTTATTCAACTATGCTTTCTTTTTGTGCTTCTTTGTGGCTAATGCTCCCACGCAGCGGTCTTCAAGGCCCAACTACTCCGCGGATATTTCTGGCGAAACAGTCCCGGCAGCTCACCCAAAACTGTATGGTCGTTCGTGGCTTTGTAGTGACTCACGCCTTTCCAGTACAACGCTTCCGGCGCTGCCTGCGTGTTTGGATAACGTTCGAGCACCTCACTGTAGCGCTGTTCCGCGTCCGCCCACTTCTTACTCATGAACGCAACGCGCGCGAGAGCAAGTTCCAACTGCGCGCGAAACTCGTCTCGTGGTAGATAACCCTCGATACGAAAGCGTTCCTTGCCGTTCGAATCGAGTATCACCACGCTTGGGGTCCAATTAGTGTCGAAGCGATGGAAGTAAGCAGGATGCTCTTTGATGTGTGCTTCGAGAGGTACGAAGTTTTCGTTGATGAAGGTGGCGGTTTCGTCGTCGCTGTATGATTCGGCTTCCAGCCGAGCACAAGCGCCTCAGGCGGGAGCAGCGCTGAAATCGATCAGCACCGGTCGTTTACTGGTCTTTGCTTCCGCGAGCGCCGCGTCGGCGTCGGTCATCCAGTTAACTTTCATTGATGTGTCCTCACTCCGGGGAATTTTTCAGAAGTTTAATCCATTTCGCAGCCAATCGCAGATCGCGCGGCCGAGTCTCAGCCGCAACGCGCCCGTGCCGAGCGCCGTAATGTGCGAACTGACCGCTTTCCACGATCCGTTTCTGTGTACGAGGACATCAGTGTACTGGTAACAGCCCGACATCGACCAACCTTTATAACGTCCGCGAAATGTCGAACGGCCGGTTACTACGGCGGTGTGGTCGTAGATCGTGACGTTTACATCAGCGCTTTGCGTGCTCTGGAAATCGACTTCATTTGTTTGGATCGCAAAGAGCGTTTCTGTTTTGTTGCGCACGTGACCGAGCGGATCGGTCAGGATGTATTCGTCGGCCATCAAACGATCGAGCGTCGCCATGTCGCGGCGTTCAAACGCGTCGCCCCAATCGCTCTCGATTTGTCTGACTTGGTTTTCAGTAGAGATAACTGTGGACATAACCCGCCTTTGTGAGCGGGTATTGTGAGCGAAGGAAGTTCTGTGCCGCGAAGTAAACGGAGTAGATTTGATGGATTTGAAAACCTGATGCCTCAGTTTGATGCGACGCACGTGTAGCGGTTTAAAGCAACGAGCGGGCGACAGTGCGCCCGCTCGAGATCGAATAGTTTACTGAGAGCGATCAGTGATGGTGCGCGTTGGCTTTTGCCGGGCCTGATGGTCCCGACGACTTGCCGGGCGCTTTCACGTCGATGATCGTGCGCATCCACGGATGAATACAGCACTGGAACTTGTGCGATCCAACCGGAAGATCGGCGCTTCCTGCTGTCGGTCCTTCCGCAGTCCCGCCGGCGGGAATGAAGACGAGCGCCGGGATGTTCAGGCACTCGGGCGCCGGAACAGGGTTACCGGAAATGCCATTCAGATCCGGGATAAATCCACCGCCAAATTCGGCTACGGGAGTAAATGTGTGTACCTCGCCGCCGCGATTCTCGATGAACGTTGGGCGGCCGACGTTGACCTGCATGTCGCTTGGTTGATTGCGCCACTTGTGCGCGTCCTGGGTTGCTTGTAGTTCGGCGATGAACTCGTCAAAGGTGGTGTGGCCGTTGCCGACGCAGGCGCCATCGCCGAGCGCGGCGTTGAAACTGACGGGCTCACAATCGTCTAACAAGCGGATCTTTTTATCGCCTTGAAAGGCGTTTGTCGTGAGACTCACCGTGGCCATGGCCGCAAGCGCCAGCCAAACCACCGCGTGAATGGTTAACCTTCGCTTCATTTTGAAAACCTCCCTTGTCCGTTCCCCACTCGTGCTGGTCGTTCGGGTGAGGTGGGCTGATTGAAATGTGGGATAGCGTCGCAAGCGTATACACCGCGACTGTGGTGATGTCAATAGAATTCAGATTTGGGGTAGTGACCTAACCAGATAGACGTCCCAAGCCCAGCGTCCTGCTTGCTGTCCTCGCGAGTTTTTCACTTTGGCTCGATAGCTGAACTGATTGCCGTAACTATCAGTCTTCTTTGAAGATTTGTAATCGAGATTGATCACGGCGAGGTTTAGCACTGGCAATGCGTGTAACTCATTAGACTCCGAGAGCCCGTTGTGGTTCTTGTCCTGCCACAACCGCAGGCTGTTGAAAATCGCGTCTCGGCTATCGATTTGGTTGTCGTTGTTGCCGCCGTTTGCAGTCTTGTCGTATTCGGCGAGCGCGCGGAACCCGTTCTTCTGCTCACCGCTTGAAGGTTCAGGTTGAGGCGAGAGATCGCCGAAGAGTTCGGTACCGTTATCAATCGTGCCGTTTCCGTTGCGATCGATAATTAACCAGGCGTCATCGGAATTGGCGGCGGTCCAGCTCAACCGCTCTTTGCCGCCAATGTTGTTCAGGTCGAAGTCTACGCCGGTCCTACTACTTGTGAGATTGAAGCCATTGCCGGACACGTCGATCAGTATCGGTGTCTTGTTAGGAATGCAATCGCACCATCCGAAGCTCCAAACGCCGTTCTCGCACACTACCGGTTCAAGGTCGCACGGAGGTGGCGCCTCTGATTGACATAAATCGTTGATTGGATCCCAGTACCAGCCGAAGCTGTCACACTCGGTTTGGGTTGTGGGAGCCGTGGCGCGACACTCGCCGGCAGCGAAGCTCCACACGAATCCCCATGCGAGACAAGCGGTTTCCGGTAGGGTTGGCGGTTGCACACAGAGCTGCAAGCATCCGCCTGACGCATCCACTTGAATCAAGGACGAGCCGGGCGGACAAATTATCGGTGGATAGACACACGGATCCTTGACGCAGCAAGCTCCTTCCGGATGGTAGAAGGGGGGACAACCGTCATTCAGCGGATCGCGGCATGGATCCTTAGCCTTGCCGCTCGCGCAATTGTTGGGATCAGTTGCGGGGCAAGTGAATTCTGGCGTAGGTGTGGGCGATGGAACTGGTGTGGGAGTGGGGACAGCCCCGCCACATGGCTCAAAGCTGAATTGTGGGCATTCAACTCCACCCAACGTACACGCAGAACCTATTGGGACCAGGATGCCGCAAACGCCAAGCGGGTCAGAGCACGGGGTTGTCTGCACTGTCTGAACATTGAGCGCACATACACAATCATACTTGCTGAACTTAAATTTGGTGCAGGAGGTTCCCGGACAGCAAATATCGGCGGACACCGAGGGCCTCGCCACATCTTTTCGCGGACTAAAACTTTCGGCAAAAAAATTCACCGGCAAGAAGCCTGCCGGTGATTTGAAACTCTCTGCATTCTGAGCCGAGAAGATTGTAGGAGGCTTCGCCCATTGGTCCGGCGCTCGCGGTTTCTCGAAACATCGTCCTTGTTCTTCTTGCTTAAAAGGAAAAGGAAGGGCGCTCAGGGAAGTGAAGCCGGTGCCGTCACCGAAACTCAGATGACTAAACCAGACCCATAATTTCAGCGGGTCGTTTTTCTTGTTCTTGTCTCGCCAAGCTTCGAAACCGACCATGAAGTTCTCTTCGAAAGTGAAAGTCTGCGTGGCTTTTGGCTCGATTGGTATGTCTTCGCGTGTTGGCTTTGTATTGTGATCGTAAAAGTCAGTCCTGCCATATCGAATCGGAAATGACATCATCACACCGGCATCGGTAAGCACGTCCGGCATGACGATGTGCAACGAGAAAAAATAGATTGGTTTGTCAGACGTGTTAGTGACCTCTACTTCGATATCGCGAAACCAGTTCTTGTTTTCCGGATCGAGCGCTTTCTCTTCTTTATCTTTCTTGATCTTTACTTTCAAAGGAACCTGCGGGGGCATCGCGTTTTCAAAGGTTCGTTTGCCTTGTTGCGGAGCGCTTTGGACCGGCCCGAGACTTGAAAACAGGAAGAACGACGCGACAAAAACAAGCAGACCAATTGCGCAGTGCCGTACTGACAGTGTTTGCGAGGTGCTCATCGAGTCCGACTCCTTGAGGTCTATGGTGTTGGAGAAGTCGAGAACAACGGCACTTTACGCGCCACATGGCATCGCGTCAAGGTGCAAGGGGCACTCGAAACGCCGCCATCTCCTCACTGTTGCGCACGAGCAGCACGTCGCGAACGAGCACTGGATGATTCCACGTCTTGCCCTGGATCGCGGGTAGTTTCGCGATTTCGGTGAACTGATCGGGCGTCGCCTGAACTAACGCGAGCTCGCCGTCTTCTGAAAGCACTAACAACAGATCCTGATCCGCGAGCAGAACGAGTTGGCCGTTGCCGTAACGTCCGCCTTTCCACTTGCGTTGCCCGTCTTTCAGATCGATGCACGAGAGAATTCGGCCGTCGAAACCAAACGCGTAACCTTTGTGAATGACGAAGTCGTTGAAGTACGGCTTGAGTGCGTTTGACGTCCAGCGCTCGGTGGCTGTCCAACCGCTGGCGTTGTGAGTGACGGCGAGACGGCGCGCGCCGTTTTCCTGACTCGTGATCAGGATATCGCCATCGGGAGTTAATGCTGGTTGAACGATGCTGTTGCCCGACCACGGATGTTGCCAGAGTTGTTTGCCGTCCGCGGGCGTGATGCTTAGCGCGCCTGCACCGCTCATAAGCACGATCTGAGGAACGCCATCGATCGACACCAGATGCGGCGAGCTGTAGCTGCCGCCTGCTTTTGGTCCAAGCCAGCGACGATTGCCGGTCGCGGCGTCGTAACCGGCGAGTTGTCCCGACGCGGCCACGATCACCAGATCGCCGATCACCAAAGGCGAACTGGAAAAACCCCAGAAAGGTGTTTCAGTGTTGGTCTCAGACGCGACGTTGCGCGACCACACGATGGCGCCAGTGTTTGCATCGAGCACGTTGAGAATCCCGGTCGCGCCAAACGTGTAGACTCGACCGTTGCTGAGTGTCGGGGTTGCGCGTGGACCAGCGCCGGCGTTCGACTCGAAGAAGCGCGCGGCATCGCGATGCGACCAGACCGGTTGGCCAGTCGACATCCTGTAACAGGCGACGACTTCGTTTTCGCCACGTTGTTCCTGTGTGTAGAACAGATCGCCGTCAACAGCGAACGAGGACCAGCCTGGTCCAACCGGACGTCGCCAGAGTTGCACCGGTGGCGACGCAGACCAGTCAGTGTTGATTTTCACGCGTCGAACGACGCCGTCGCGTCCGGCGCCACGAAAGCCCGGCCAGTCAGCGGGTCGTTGATTGGCCGCAACTGCTGGAGTAACCGAAGGAGTTGCCGAGGTCGTCGGTGAAGCAGATGGCGATGGTGATGGTGCGATGGTCGTGGTTGGCGCCGCGGATTGGTCTTCCTGAGTTTGGGCCAGGAGTCGTTCTTCAGAACTCGCACTCCAACGCCAACCGAACGTCGCCTGGTGATCGCCGTTGATGCCGTTCTGTCGTATCAGCAGCCAACCACCGCACGCGACCAAGATCGCTGCGGCCATTGTCGCGTGGCGCAATCGATCTGGCATTCGGCGCGTGATGACGGCCCACAACACAAACGCCAATGAGAGAAAGGGAACCGCGTAACCTAGCAGCCATGCGACCCACATCGACTCGTGCCGCAACAGCCACGTGACGCCGAGTGCGATCACGATCAACGCCAGGCCACCCACGCGCTCGCGCCATCTGACGCGACTGAAGAACGCCCACCAAACGATCAGCAAAATGGTGAAAGCGAAGGACACCATCATGCCCATGCCGAAGCCGTCGATACCGCCGACGACTGCTTTGATTCCGAACCGGGCCGTCCATTGCAACACGACGAGGACGATGCCGGGCCACACTCGTGGCAGTGTTTGGGGAGTTCCCGGGCTCTGGGTGGAAGTCATGCGGCTCTATACTCCACCCACGCGCGGTTTGTTCCGTGGTTGTGCGTGAACTTTCGTGTGCGGCTTTGCCGCCAGACGTGAGTGAGTTCAAGAGCGGCTTCGCCGCCGGATGTGAGGCGAGGCTCCACCTCGCCGGCCGGGTTATAGAGAAAGGCGGGCTCTGCCCCTAATATGGCCTCTGGCCTAAACAAAAAGGGCTGAGCCCGAACCAGGGGCACAGCCCATTTGATACTGCACTGTACCGGCGAGGCTGAGCCTCGCCTCACATCCCGGGGGCAAAGCCGGCTACAAACTCGTTGCGCTGAACGTGTCGCCCTGGAGCATGTCGCCGGTTT
>DATELP010000115.1:0-39201 GCA_035276425.1 Pyrinomonadaceae bacterium | reverse complement strand
GACACGATGCCAGTACGGCGGCCGGCGGTCATCGGGATGTAGCGCAGCAGCACGCCCGCGTGCACGGTGAAGTAGTCGACCCCCTGCTCGGCCTGTTCGATCAGCGTGTCGCGGTAGATCTCCCAGGTCAATTCCTCCGGGCGCCCGCCCACCTTTTCGAGCGCCTGGTAGATCGGCACTGTGCCGATCGGCACCGGCGAGTTGCGAATGATCCATTCGCGCGTGGCGTGAATGTTCTTGCCGGTTGAAAGATCCATCACTGTGTCGGAGCCGCAGCGGATGGACCAACGCATCTTGTCAACCTCTTCTTCGATCGACGAAGCTACAGCAGAGTTACCGATGTTCGCGTTGATCTTCACGAGGAAATTGCGCCCGATGATCATCGGCTCTGACTCGGGATGATTAATGTTTGCGGGAATGATCGCGCGCCCGCGGGCGACTTCAGATCGCACAAACTCAGGCGTGACGTATTGCGGTATCGCAGCGCCAAACGACTGCCCCGGATGCTGGTGCAACAACGAATCACGCGGCGCAGCACCCAATTCCCACGCAGCCTCGCGTCCGAGGTTCTCGCGGATCGCGATGAACTCCATCTCCGGCGTGATGATGCCACGCCGCGCGTAGTGAAGCTGCGTCACACATGAACCTGGTACGGCACGCAACACTTTTCGTGGTACAACCGGAAACTCTTCAAGCCTGCCAACGTCTTTCACACGCGCGCGACTCGCCGCTGCAAAAGTTAAATAACCATCATCGATCGGTTGCACTTCGCGGCCTTCGTACTCTTCAACATCACCGCGTGCGCGAATCCACTCGCGCCTCAATTCCGCCAACCCTTTCACACTCTCGCAACGCACATCCGGATCGCCCCACGGGCCACTCGTGTCGTAAACACGCACCGCTGGATTCGCCACCAGATTGCCGTCGAGTTCACGCGACTGACTCTGCGCGATTTCGCGAAACGGCACGCGCACGCCCGGCAGTTTTCCTTCGACGTACACGCGGCGCGAGTTTGGAAGTGATCTGTTTTCGTTGTTATCGATCGGCGTTGCTTTTGTCCCTGCGCTCATGGGCAAAGTATAATCTCGGCGCTAGGACCCAACCTAATCCGCTTTTCCGGAGACACAAATGCAGAAACGGCTTGTCGCTTTCGCTCTAGTTCTGTCACTCCTGACGCTTCCGCTGCTGAACGTCGTCGCGCAAAACGGCAGCGGCGACGTGCTGCCCCGCATCCGCGCGGAAGCAATGGAACGGTCGCAGATCATGAAGACCATGCACATGTTCACGGATCTTTACGGTCCACGGTTGACCGGCTCGCCCAATCACAAAGCAGCCGCTGACTGGGCCGTCAAACAGATGACCGCTTGGGGACTCGAGAACGCGCACCTCGAACCGTGGGACTTCAAACATCCCGGCTGGCTCAACGAACGGCTCACCGCGCACATCATCGCGCCGGTGAAGGATCCGCTCGTGTGCGAAGTGCTCGCATGGACGCCGAGCACCAAGGGAGCAGTGCAAGCGAAAGCGATGCAGTTGTTGTTGCCGGAGCGGCCGACACAGGAACAGTTGACAGCGTTCTTTGCCACTAACAAATCGCGCGTCACGGGAAAGATCGTGCTCGTCGGCAAAGCTGTCGTAGTTCCAGTCAACTTGAATCCGCCGCCGAAGCGACAAAGTGACGAACAGGCGCAACAGCGTTATGGTCCAAACGCGCGGCCGTTCGCATTTCCCTCGCCGTCGCCGACACCAACGCCTGCAGCAAATGCGCCGCGTCCGCTCACAGGACGGCAGATCGGCGAGCAGCTCGACAAGTTTTTGAAAGAGAATGGTGCGGTTGTTCGCGTGAACGACGCGGGACGCGAGTTTCGTCAGATCCGTGCTTTCAACAACAGCACGTTCGACGTTAATAAAGTGATTCCAACCGTGGTGATGAGCAACGAAGACTTCGGCCGCATCACACGCATTCTCAACGACGGCACTGACGTCACGCTGGAATTTAACATCGTGAATCGCACCTATCCCGAAGGCGCGACGTCTTACAACACGATCGCGGAGATTCCCGGCACTGATAAAGCGGACGAGGTCATCATGCTCGGCGGTCACCTCGATTCGTGGCACGCTGCGACCGGCGCGACCGACAACGCGATTGGTTGCGCAATCATGATGGAAGCTGCTCGTATTTTGAAAACGATCGGTGTTAAGCCGCGCCGCACGATTCGCGTCGCGCTTTGGAGTGGTGAAGAACAGGGCTTGCTGGGTTCGATCGCTTACGTGAAGCAACACTTCGGATCGTTTGAAGATCCGAAGCCGGGTTACGAGAAGTTTGGCGGCTACTTCAATATCGATTCCGGAACGGGCCGTGTGCGCGGTGCGTCAGTCTTTGGACCACCGGAAACAGCGGATATTTTGCGCGGGATTCTCGAGCCGTTTACGAGCGATGGTGTTGTGGGTGCGGTTGCATCGCGGAGTCGCAGGCTTGGCGGTTCGGATAACACGTCGTTTAGTCAGGCGGGGTTGCCGGGCATCGGGATGGGGCAGGATCCGATCGAGTACAACTCGCACACGTGGCACACGAATCTCGATACTTACGAACGTATTCTCGAAGACGACGTGAAGAAAGATGCGATGGTGGTGGCGTGGGCAGTGTATCAGTTGGCGATGCGCGACGACATGCTGCCACGATTCTCCAAAGCCGAGATGCCGCCGAAGCCCGCGGAGGAGCCAACAGCGCAACCTTCGCCGACTCCTCGGCGTACAGACAGTTCGAGTGGCTCACCGGCAAGGTCCACACCGAGAGGGCAGTAGTTAGCATTGATGTTTCCCTGAAATCCCATCGACGTAGTCGGTGGTACTTTCAGACGTGGCCTACGTGAACCGGCTAAAAAGCGCAATCCCACCGACGCAGTCGGTGGATTGTTCACAGTACCGCACTGGAGGGGTCGTTGGCATTAACTCGCCGTCAGTTTTTGAGGCGTAGCGTGATCGCCGTGGCAGGCGCGGGGTTGGTTAATTCGCCACTGGCTCGCGCAGTTGTATTGAAAGGCCCGGCTAAGAAGGTGCTGGTGTTAGGCGCCGGAATGGCCGGGCTTGTTGCTGCTTACGAACTCACCCAACTCGGTCATGACGTGACTGTGCTCGAAGCGCGCACCCGTCCGGGCGGTCGCGTTCACACCCTGCACGAGCCTTTCTCCGACGGGTTGTTCGCCGAAACGGGCGCCGCGCGCATTCCCGAGAATCACGAACTGACGCTGAAGTATGTGAAGCAGTTTGAACTGCCGCTCGAACCGTTTTATCCGTCGCGACTCAATGCAGTTCGGTTCGATCGCGGCAGTCGAGAGGAAGTGCCGATCGACGGTTTCACCGACGCGATGACGCAGAATTACGGCGGAGAACTCGGTGGCCGGCCAGAGCGTTGGCAGAAGATCAAAGGCGGGACCGACCTGTTGCCGAAAGCATTTGCACAACGGCTCGGGAGCAAGATTATATACGGCGCGCCGGTCATTCGGATTGAGCAGGATGCGAAGTCGGCGCGTGTAGTGTTCGCAAAAACAGGCGTGAAACAGACGCTGTCAGCCGATGCGGTGCTCTGTACGATTCCGTTTTCCGTGTTGTGCGATATCGACCTGCCCGCCTTGTCGGAGCGAAAACGCGACGCGATCAAACGCACGCATTACGACGCTGTGTCGCGCGTGTATTTGCAAACGAAAGATCGCTTCTGGGAAGCACGCGGGCTAAACGGATTCGCGTTCACCAGCGGCGCGATCGAGATCTGGCAGCCGACGTGGAGTCAGCCTGGACCACGTGGAATCCTGATGACCTACGCGCGGCCGGGCGAAGCCGAGCGCATCACAAAGTTGAAAGAGAACGAGCGGATCAACACGACTCTGAAACAACTCGACGGAATCTTCAGCGGCTTGCGCGCGAGTTTCGAACGCGGCGCAACGAAGTGTTGGCTGGACGACGAATGGTCGCGCGGTGCGTGGGCGTTTGTTGGATTTACTGAGTACGCGACTGCAATCGTGCCGGACGGACGGATTCACTTCGCGGGTGAACACCTCTCTGCATGGTCTTCGTGGATGCAAGGCGCGCTGGCGTCTGGGTTAAGGGCGGTGAAAGAGATCGACGAAGCGCAGTATCCGGTGAAGGCCGCCGCTTAGTTATTATTCGTCCGGGTCTTCAAACAGGTCGTCGACTGGCATAGTCCAACCAGGCACCGCAGGTTCCGCTTCGGCAACTTCCCCGCGTTTGTAAATGACGGCTGCCTCAGGAGCACTCGCGCGATACACGCGCACCACGTCTTCGCTTAGCACATCGACATCCCAGACGACGAGCGTGCCCGTGGCGAAGTAGTCAGCACGTTTTTCAACCATCTTTCGTTCGGCGCGAGGGCCATAATCACCCTCGCTGCGGACTTCCACTGCGAAAATCGGCGCTCCTTGGTAGAATTTCATTCCTGAAGCCCGCTCTCCGACAAACGCCGCGTCAGGACTGAAGGACTTACGATGTGGCAGGTTCACGACAAATGCTTTGTTATCGCCTACCGCTCGGCCAAATTTCCGTTGTTTGCTGTAGTTAAAGAGTGAGTAGAAGATTGCATCTCCCGCGACACCCGGGTCCATACCTGTTGGAGACATGATGAGGATTTCTCCGTTGACGAGCTCAGCCTTGCCCTCGACCTTGTAGAGATCTTCAATTGTGGCTTCGACTTTAGTGCTCATAGACAGTTGTGAGTATTTTCAGTTTAACTTCCTTGTGCGCATCATACCACCCGGCGCGAGAAACGCAACCGTTACGGTTTTGCGATCACTAACGGAGACGCTTCCAACTCTCGTCGATAAAAAACCCGCGGCCGCTGCACGCTGCGCTTCTCCGGCTCAACGACGCTTGCTTCACCTTCAGTAAACGCGATCCCCAGACCAACACCGCGGCCCGCTGTCATCTTTTCCTGCTGCATCTGCGGCACGCGCTCGGTCGCGAAGTTGAGCCACTCACGCGCGATCAGCACGCCGTCTTTCGGTTCAGTATCAGCGACCGGACTCTTCAATCCTTCTTCAACCAACGCATACGTCAAGTATCCATGCCCAAGCTGCGCGGCTTCCAGCGCGGCCTGAAAACTCTGTGCGGCCGTCAGAATGTACATACCCTTTTCGTAGGCGAGTTGGGCCAAGCCTTTGGAATTCATCGGACCACGCCGTTTCTCTTCCGCCTCCAACGCCTGACCGGAATTACACGCGTCGATAATCAGCAACAAGTGACCCGCATCAATGCCTTCAACAGCAGTTTCCAACTCGAGATCGGAAATGCTGTGCGCCAACATGGTCTTCAACCCTTCCTCAGTCAACTTCGTGCGCTCGCCCGTGTAGCCGAGGTCGTGCGGAATCAGATAGAAACGTTGCGCCTGGGCAGTGCCGTGTCCCGCGTAGTAGATGATCACGGTGTCTTCCGGCTCCACGCGCTTCAACGCATCGAGTGGTCCGGCTTTCAACGACGGCGGCCCGGGATCACCCGCCAGACGCTTGATCGCGGCGAGTATGTTTGCCTTCGTCGCATCCTTGTCGAGCAGTTGCACAACCTCAACCCGCTCAAACTCGCCGATCTGCGTTTGTCGCCGGCGCACTTCATCACCAAAACTCTGCGCATCCGCAGTCGCATACTTCAAGTTGTACTGCGAATTCTCATATTCATTCACGCCAACCGCGATGATGTACGCCGTGCCTTTGCGCTTCAAACTATCCGCGCCCGTAAACACCAGCGGCGCGTCTTTGCTCTTCACATTGTCGCGATTGAACGCATAAGCCACGAGCCGATTCGGTCCGGCCGTAACCGTGATCTCTTCTTCGAGCGACGCCGTAGGCTGACCCTTCAGCACGTCGCCATGCCAAACCTTCACCAGCGAACCATTGCGAAACAGACGCACGTCGCGCGCGCCCGTGCCTTGCGGGTTGTCTTTGTCTGCCGGAGCGTCAGTAACATCAATCTTGATGCGGATCGTGCGTGAAGCAATAGCCGCATCGGCAGCTTGCGGCCCGCTCAACGTTAGTTTCACGATCGGTTGGCGTCGATCCTTCTTCGAAACGTCCTGCGCAACGCGCGGCCGCTTGCCCGCAAAAATATCCGACAGCAACCCCGGATAGTAAAACTCGTTGAAGAACCACTCGATTGGCGCAACGTTGAACGTCTCCTGGTTGTAGCGCCAGAGAATCTGATTCCACGAAACAGGCGTGCCGTCGAACAATCCCTGCGGCGTGACAACCATCCACTCGCCGCCATCGTCGAGCGAGATCAACGTCAACAAGTGCTCGCCCGTTTTTGTGTCCCAAAGGAACGTGCTGCCATCTTCACCCGCCGACGCGAGCAAACGTCCGTCGGGATGAAAGTCGAGTGATTCGATATTGGCAGTGTGACCGGTTAACGTAGCGAGTTCCTTCTTCGCGGCGAGGTCCCAAATCTTGATCGTATTGTCAGTGCCGCCGGTTGCGAGCAGTTTGCCGTCACGACTAAACGCGACCTTGCCGACCGCGCGACCGTGACCTTTCAAGTTTCCAATCTCGCGGCCTGAAGCGACGTCCCAGATCTGCACCTGTCCGATCGCTTCCACTTTCAAATCCTTCATCAAATCCTGCGGATCGGGCGTCTTTGAGCCTTTCGGCCTTTTCCCGCTCATCGCTCCACTCATCATTGCCGCGATATCAATATTCGCTTTCGACTCAACACCGCCCGTGACCAAAATCTTTCCATCAGGACTAAACGCCAGCGACGTCACAGTGCGGCCCATCGTTCCCGCCGCCATCGTGCCCATCACATTCGTCATCATCGCGGCGATGTCGGCCATGTTCGGCATCGTCGGCATCTTGCCCGGCTTGATCTGCGGCGGCGTGAACGCGGCCATCGGCGAGCTCGTCAGGTCGCGCAACTTACTTCCCGACTGCACGTCCCAAAGCGAGATCTGGCCCATCGATCCGATCGTCGCAGCCACGCGCCCGTCAGCAGTAAAGTCAACTTCATTTGGCAACTCATTCACTGCCAGCGCTCGCAACTCGCGTCCGGTCTTCACGTCCCAAATCTTCACCTGACTGCCGCGCATGTACGACGTCGGCCCCGTCGGGACTTGCCCCTGATCCACCGCGCCATGGACCACCGCCAGCAT
Organism: Pyrinomonadaceae bacterium; assembly: GCA_035276425.1. Lineage (GTDB taxonomy): Bacteria > Acidobacteriota > Blastocatellia > Pyrinomonadales > Pyrinomonadaceae > PSRF01. Next base: position 32,054 of record DATELP010000115.1, on the reverse strand, counting down.
CGTTCCGTCAGCACTGAAACGCATCTTCTCCACAACACCAGCATCACCCGACGGCGTCAGCGTGAACAACTGCCGGCTACTCGGCGATTCAACCAGCGAAACCACGCTCGTGTTTGGCTTCATCACCGCTACCACGCGCCCGTCAGGACTCGGAACGCCATACGTTTTCTCCGACGCCGCCGCGGTCGGAATGATTCTCAACCCGCTGCCGGTGCGCAGATCCCAACGCGTGCGGCCGCCGGACGAAAGCTGCGTTCCATCCGCGCTAAACGCAACGTTGTAAGCCATGTTCGTGCGTCCGGTGAGATTCGAAAGGCGCTTGGCAGTCTCGGTTTCCCAAATGATCGTGTCGGTGTCGAAACCGCCGGTCGCGATTCGTTTTCCGTCTTCACTGAAGGCGAAGAACGCGTCAGCCTGCGTCACAAACGCGCCGCTGTTTGGAACTTTCAACTGCGTCAACTCACGACCACTCGCCACGTCCCAAATCTTCACAACGTAGTTTTCCGACAGCGCGAGCAAGCGACCATCGCGGCTGAATTTGACCTGAGCGTAGTCTTTGGTTGTTTGGCCCAGGTTCTGTTCTTTGCCGGTGCTCACGTCCCACAACTTCAAACGCTTATCAATGACACCGGCCGCGATCACACGCCCGTCAGGCGTAAACGCGAAGTTGATCGTGTCAACGCGTTTATCTGACAACTTCACGCGGCGCACTTCGCGTCCACTCGCAATCTCAATCACGCGCACGTGCGCTTCGGAATCATCGTCGAGCATGACGAATTGCGTACCGTCCGGAGAGATCGTTATTCCGGCATCGCCGCTGCCGCTATAACCGGTGGGCGCGGGCGAACTCAGTTCCAGCGTGCGCAGTTCGCGGCCGGTATTCAGATCCCAAACTCGCGCTGCGTCGCTGACCGTGACCAGACGGTTGTCGGACGCGAAGCCGATGAAGTACACGCCAAAACCGGCGCTGATCGTTCCTTGTGGACCAGTCAGCGTCAGCATTTCGCGGCCGCTGTTAACATCCCAAACCTTTACTGAATTGTCTGCGGCTGAAGCGGCGATCAGACGGCCGTCACGGCTGAACGCGATCGACGGTGCGAGACCGGGCGCAGTTTGGCCGCTGCTCGAAAGATCGCGCAGCTTGCGATTCGTCGCCGTTTCCCAGAGTTTGATCGTGTTGCTGCGAAACGTTCCGGTTGCGAGAAGTCGTCCGTCGGGACTGAACACGAGACGAGTCGCGCCGAAGATGTTGTTGTAACCGGTTTGGAGAACTAGCTCGGGTTTTGCTTCGCGCGGTTGCTGCGATGTTTGTGAACCGGCAGTTGGAGAAGCGCTCTGGATTCCGAGGCCGCGCTGGTCAGGAGTAGGGGACGGGGATTGGGATTGTCCCACAGCCGTACCGCACATTAATAAAAGCAAAAAAACGAATTTCATAGAACCTCTGTAGATCAAGTGTGCTCGAGCCACAGCAACGCAATCGCCACCGCGGCCAGCACATACATCACCGGATGCACGTCTTTGCGTCTGCCGGTCACGAGATAAAGGCCGACGTGCGAGATGAAGCCCCAGAGTATTCCCTGGGTGATGGAAAAGGTCAGGGGGATGAGGATTATAGTCAAAAACGCGGGCAGACCTTCTTCAATTCTTGTGAAGTTTATTTGGCCGACACTCTTGAACATCGTCGCGCCCACCAGCACCAGCACCGGCGCAGTCGCGTAGAGCGGTACCATGCCTGCCAGCGGCGCGAGGAAGAAACACGGCAGAAAACAGAGCGCCGTGAACACTGACGTGAGTCCCGTTCGTCCGCCGCTATCAATTCCAGCGATGCTTTCGATGTACGCCGTGCCTGAGGATGTTCCCGCGAGTCCGGCGGAAAACGTCGCCACCGAATCGACAACCAATCCCTGTCGCAAATTGCGCGGATGACCGTTTTCGTCGAGCAGGTCGGCGGCATGTGCGACGCCCATGAACGTGGAGATCGAGTCGAAAAGATCGGTGAACAGAATGCCGATGATCGCCGGCAACAGCGACAGTTGCAGAGCGCCGATAATGTCTAACTTGAGAAAGACCGTTTTGAAGTCCGGCGGACTGACCATCTGCGCTGGAGCTTTGATCTCACCCGCCGCCCACGCGATCACGGTCACTGTAAAGATTCCGGAAAGATACGCGAGTGCGTTGCGGCGAACGAGCAGCAACACCGTGACCAGCATTCCAACCGCGCCAAACAACACATGACGATCGAGCGTTCCAAGTTTGACGAACGTCACCGGATCGGAAGCGATCAGTCCCGCGTTTTTCAGACCGATGAACGTCAGAAACACACCGATGCCCGCGGCAGTTGCGATTCTCAGTTCCGCGGGAATCGCTTTGGCGATTGTTTCGCGAACCGGCGTGACTGAGATCAGCATAAACAACACACCCGCCCAAAACACGATTCCGAGTGCGACTTGCCACCAAACGCCTTGCTGAAGAATGACGGTGTAAGTGAAGTACGCGTTGATGCCCATTCCGGGCGCGACCGCGAACGGAAGCTTCGCGTAAACGCCCATCAACAACGTCATCGTGAAACAGATCAACACCGTCGCGGTCAGCGTGCCGCTGAAAGCCATGCCCGTTCCGGGTGTGGAAAGAATCGAGGGATTCACCACGACGATGTACGACATCGTGAAAAAGGTCGTGATACCGGCGATTACTTCGGTGCGCAGGCGGGGTTTGGCAACTGGACTGGTGCTCATGGGGAACCGGGGCGCAAGTCAAAACGCGAGCGAGTCAGCGAGTCTATGCCAGTTGCTCCGGTCCTGTAAATTACGAAATCCCGTCAGTAGTGCCTTGATTCGGAGCGCGGGCGGCTCGCCCGCAGCAGAAGCCCTCTGATGCGCTGGGCCCAAGTTGCGGGCGAGCCGCCCGCGCTCCGAATCAAGGCACTACAATCCCGTCTGAAACAACAAACCCGAAGCCTTCCGACTTCGGGTCGTCGTGTTCAGCCTGCAAGGAGTTCCCCAACTTCTCCGGGCCGATAACCTGCGCGATCGTCAATTGCCAAGGATTGCGATCGTCGTCTTACCCCCCTTGCTCGCAACCGCGTGTTCTTCGTTTCGTTCCGCACTCGATTTGACTGCGGCCAGTGTCGTTGATTCTCCAGCCGTTTGCGCTTGAGCAAAGAAATATTTGTCACCGTAACGATTGAACACGAGCTTCGTCTGCTCGGGCGTGTTTGTGTCCAGCTCGCTGGTTTGAATGAGCGCGCTGAGTTTTTTGTCGGCGCTTCTGATCTGCAACACCTTGCGATCGGAATTCGGATTGAGAACAGTGATTGTGTATTCGCCGGCGGGAAGTTCCGTCTTGCCGACGTTGAATGTGAACGGAATCCGCGCGCGCATTATGTGCGAACCGGAGGCTTGAGCCTCAGCCGTGATCGTAACTACGGCCATAAACATCATTACCGCGATCGTTATCGTGAAGTATTTTTTCATAACCAACCTTCTTCCTTTCTCCCCTCACTAACTCACGCGCAAGTTCGTCGCGAATTCCCTCACGGGCGGCAAAACGGTAGAATTTTCGCTCATTTGGACCACATGCAATCCAGTGAAGGCATAACCGAACTTCTGATTGATTGGGGCAAGGGCGACCAGGCGGCACTCGAAAAACTGATGCCGCTGGTTTACAACGAACTGCGCCGCCTCGCGAGCAACTACCTGCGGCGTGAACGCGCCAGTCACACGCTCCAGCCGACTGCGCTCGTCAACGAGGCGTACCTGAAGCTCATCGATCAACGAAACGCGCAATGGCAGAATCGCGCCCATTTTTTCGGTATCTCGGCCCAATTAATGCGGCGCATACTCGTCGATCACGCACGCCAGCATCAGGCAGTAAAACGCGGCGGCTCAAAACAGGAACGACTCTCGATCACCAGCGCCGAAGAGATCGCGCAACAACCCGCAGTCGATCTGCTCGCGCTTAACGAAGCACTCGACGAGCTCGCGTCGATGGATCAGCAACAAGCTCAGATCGTGGAACTGAAGTTTTTTGGCGGACTTTCGATAGATGAGACGGCGGAAGTGCTCGGCATTAGTCACGCAACGGTGGAACGCGATTGGGCAATGGCGCGGGCGTGGCTGCGGCGGCAGTTAGAATGAGGGATTCAGAACGCACTCTGCGCGTCAATAATTAGGAGAGTTCTGTTTCAAAATGACTCCGGAGCGGTGGCAACAAGTCAAAGAGATCTTCAACTCGGCGATCAACTATCGCCCCGAGGAGCGCGGTGTGTTCATCTCGCAAGCGTGCGACGGCGATGAAGATCTGCGCAGCGAAGTCGAATCTCTGATCGCATCCCACGAACGCAGCGGCGAATTCATCGACGAGCCCGCTTTCGCAAACGCCGCCACGCTCTTCGCCAACGATAATGCGGAACTCAAACCCGGCCAAACGATCGGTACGTACGAGGTACTTTCATTCATCAGCCGCGGCGGCATGGGCGAAGTATATCTCGCGGAAGACAAACGGCTCGGACGCAAAGTCGCACTGAAACTGCTCCCTTCGTCGTTTACAAAAGACGACGATCGGCTGCGGCGCTTCGAACAGGAAGCACGCGCCGCGTCCGCACTCAACCATCCGAACATCATCACGATCTTCGAAATTCGCGAGGCTGGATCGTCGCACGTCATCGCGACGGAATTCGTCGAAGGCGAAACGCTGCGCAGCCGTTTGAGCCGCACGCCGCTAACCGTGACCGAAGCGCTCGACATCGCGATCCAGGTCGCCGACGCGCTCGCAGCCGCACACAAAGCGGGAATCATTCACCGCGACATCAAACCCGAAAACATCATGCTGCGGCCCGACGGGTACGTGAAGGTACTCGACTTCGGTCTCGCAAAACTAAACGAACAAGCATCGCCAGCCGTCGCTGCTGAAGCGCCAACAATTCAAGTCAGAACCGGCTCGGGGATCGTGATCGGCACGGCGGGTTACATGTCGCCCGAACAGGCGCGTGGGGTCAGCGTCGATAACCGCTCGGACATCTTTAGTCTCGGCGCAGTCATTTACGAAATGCTGGCGCGGCGCAAACCGTTCGAAGGCGACACACCGAGCGACACGCTCGCCGCGATTCTTAAGACTGAGCCACCGTCACTTTCCCGTTTGATACCCGGCGTTCCTTCCGAGCTTACACGCATCGTTACGAAGTGTTTGAAGAAGGATCGCGAAGAGCGTTACCAGGTGGTGAAAGATCTGTGGCTCGATCTGAAAGCGCTGCGACAGGAGCTGGAGTTTCAAAAGAGCCGTGGCGGGGTCACGGGCGCGAGCGCAGGCGTCGGCGAACCGACGGCCTTCTTTTCAGCACCGCATTCGACCGCTGAACTAACCGGCGGTACTGGTGAGAGACCGGTATCACCCATGCTCCCGATGAGAAGCCGCAGGTTTGGCGCGGGGTTCGTGATTGCGCTTTTGGTGTTTGTACTCGCCGCAATCGGCGTTTACAAGTTACTGAATCGCGAAAACACAGTCGCGCACTTCTGGGATGTCCAACTCGCGCGACTCACCAATTCCGGTAACGCCATCGACGCCACGATCTCGCCTGACGGTAAATACATCCTTTATGTCTTGAGCGATCGCGGCGTTCAGAGCTTGTGGATCCGCCAGGTCAGCACCGCGAACGACAAATTGATCGTTTCGCCCGCGCCCGTCGGATATTTCGGTATGACGTTTTCGCCTGACGGAAACGATCTGTATTACGTCATCAAAGCCAATCTCGACGCGGGAACGCTCTATCGCATTCCGGTGCTCGGCGGAACTCCCGTCAAGCTCCTCGAGAAGATCGATGGTCCAGTCAGTTTTTCTCCCGACGGCAAACAATTCGCCTTTGTGCGCGGTAATTATCCCGCGCCCGGCAGCAGCGCTTTGCTCATCGCCAACATCGACGGCACCGGTGAACGCGAGCTCGCGGTAAAACACTTTCCCGAACGCGTGTCGCCGATCTTCTTTACTGGTCCATCGTGGTCACCGGACGGAAAAGTCGTCGCCGCTTCGGTCGCGACGCTGGGCGGTCAAAGTCGCCTGCTCGGTTTTTCAGTTGCGGATGGCAAGGAGCAACAGTTGTGGGAACAGCTTTGGGCGTTCACTGGACGCGTTCAGTGGTTACCGGACATGACCGGATTGCTGGTCGTCGCCGGAGACGATCCGGCGAGCGCACAACTGTGGTTCGTCAATCATCCCGATGGCAGCGGACGCCGGATCACAAACGACCTCAGTACTTATCGATCCATCGGGCTGACGCACGATGGCAAGACACTCACAACAGTTCAGGCACAAGGTTTGGTTAATCTCTGGATCGCAGCCGAGGGTGACGCTGAGAAAGGGTCGAGACTCCCGACCGGCAACGTCAGTTTTTATTCGTCGTCGGGAAATAACGTGTCGTGGACGCCGGACGGAAAAATCGTGTTTGTGTCTAACGAGGGCGGCAATCCCAACATCTGGATCACGAACCCCGACGGCAGCGAACGAAAACAATTGACGACCAACGGCGCGTGGAACTTCTCGCCGATCGTCTCGCCGGACGGCAAATACATCGTTTTCTGTGTGTGGGGCGGCGCGAAGAAAACTCTCTGGCGGATGCGTGTGGACGGAAGCGATCCGGTGCAGCTGACGTCTGGTATTGCGGACTCGTTTCCGAGTATCTCGCCCGACAGCCGTTGGATAATCTACACTGCGCCGAGCGCCACCAAACCTACGCTTTGGAAAGTCTCGATTGACGGCGGGACGCCAACGCAGATCATGGATCGCAAAATCACGATGGGCGTTGTTTCGCCTGATGGCAAGTACATCGCTTACACGTACGCTGAAACTCCGGATGGCGTGGCGCCGCCGAACCGCGTGGCCGTGATTCCGTTCGAGGGTGGCGAACCGATCAAGACATTTCAAATGCGGGAGAGTGGTACAGTATTGTCCGTTCTTCAGTGGGCCAACAACGGTAAATCGGTTCTTTATACAGTGACGGGAAACAACGTCACGAACGTTTGGAGTCAGCCACTCGATGGAGATGCGCCGAAGCAGGTAACTGAGTTCAAGGAGATGCTGATGACCGGCTTCGCCTGGTCGCGCGATGGAAAACAACTCGCGTGTACGCGCGGCAATCTTGTTCGTGATGCGGTGTTGATTCGAGACCTCAAATGAGCCACAGATTACACGGAGTAAACGGACTAACGATAACGATCTTAGTCTGCGCGCTGGCAGTGTCCGTAAGCGCGCAGGCTTTGCGCCAGTACAACATCAAGCCTTCGGATCTGCCGCCGCCGAATCCCGCGGAAGACGCGGTTAATCCGCCGCGCGTGGTGCCGCGTCCGGCTGGCGCGCAGTTGATCATGCCGCCGGGTTTTGCTGTCGAAACGTTTGCTGAAGGCGAATTTCGCGAGCCGCGCTGGCTCGCGCTCGCTCCGAATGGCGACGTGTTTCTGTCAGACGCGCGCGCCGGCAAGATCATCGTGCTGCGCGATGCAAACAAAGACGGCGTCGCGGAAGAACGTTTCACTTTCGTTGAAGGAATGAAGCAGCCGTTTGGCATGGCGTTCTGGAAAAACTATCTCTACATCGGCAACACCGACGCGGTGCTTCGTTTCACTTACAAACCGGGACAAACCAAAGCGGAAGGCACGCCGGAAAAGATCGCTGATCTGCCCGGCAAAGGCTATCGCGAGCATTGGACCAGAAACGTTCTTTTCAGTCCCGACGGAAAGAAGATGTACGTGACCGTGGGTTCGGAAACGAACGTCAGTCCGGAACCCGAACCGATGCGCGCGGCGATCGTGGAATTCAATCCCGACGGCACGGGCAAACGCATCTTCGCCAGCGGCACGCGTAATCCGATCGGGCTTGCGTGGCTGCCAGGCACGCGAACGTTGTGGGCCGCCGTGCAGGAACGCGATCGGCTCGGCGACGATCTCGTGCCTGACTTCGTTACTGAGATCAAAGATGGTGGTTTCTACGGTTGGCCCTACGCTTACATGGGCTTTGAAGATCCGCGGCGCAAAGGTGAACAACCGGATCTCGTTAAGAAAACCATAACCGGCAATGTCCTGATCGAGTCGCACTCGGCGGTGCTTGGGCTCGCCTTTAATCAGGGACGAATGTTTCCGCGCGAATATCGTGGCGATGCGTTTGTCGCGTTGCACGGGTCGTGGAATAGAAGCAAGCGCACCGGCTACAAGATCATTCGCATACGTTTTCGCGACGGGAAACCGGTGGGCGGATATGAAGATTTTCTGGTCGGCTGGATGATGAGTCCGGACACGAAAGAAGTTTGGGGCCGTCCGGTTGGACTGCTTTTTCTGCCTGACGGTTCGATGCTGATCACTGACGACGGCGCAAACAAAATCTGGCGCGTTAGCTATCGCGCCAAGTAGAGTTTAGTTTTCCACGTTTTGAGTTCGCGTTTTGAGTTCAAGCTTTAGCTTGCCAGTTAAACAGCAGCCGCTGAACTCAAAACGCGGGCTCAAAACGCTTCAACTGAAGTAGGAGTCGTAATGGATTTTCGCGTTTTACTCACGACCTTTGGCGTTCTCTTTCTCGCCGAGATGGGCGACAAAACACAGCTCGCCGCGATGACGATGGCGGCGCAGACGAAACGTCCGTGGGCTGTGTTTATTGGTTCAAGTCTCGCGCTCGTTGTGGTCTCCGGACTCGGTGTTGTGGTGGGCAGTGTGATTGGCGAGTATGTGCCACTCGAGTGGGTGAAGCGCGTCGCGGCAGTGGCGTTTATCGCAATCGGAATCCTAATGCTCGCCGGAAAGTTCTAATCACAAATACATGCCCCAAACTCCCCACATCGAACGTCACTTCACATCGAGCGAGGTCGTACGCGACATCGTCATCGGCATGGCCGATGGTCTAACCGTTCCTTTCGCACTCGCCGCCGGACTCACCGGCGCCATCGCGCAAACCGGAATCATCGTCACGGCCGGACTCGCGGAGATCGCCGCCGGATCTATCGCGATGGGACTCGGCGGTTATCTCGCCGCGAAGAGCGACGCCGAACACTACGCCAAAGAACGTGAACGTGAGAAACGCGAAGTCGCGGAGATTCCGCACGAAGAGATGCGTGAAGTAGCGGAAGTGTTTCAGGCTTACGGATTGAATGAGGAAGAAACTTGGCCCATCGTGCAGGCGTTAAAACGCCAGCCGCGCAATTGGGTCGACTTCATGATGCGTTTTGAGCTCGGTCTCGAAAAGCCTCAACCGGGCCGGGCGTTGACGAGCGCGTTGACGATCGCGGGCGCGTACATCGCCGGCGGATTGATCCCACTCGCGCCGTACATTTTCGACGACAACTCTTCGGAAGCGTTGCTGCTGTCGGTGGTGATGACGCTCGCGGCGCTGCTGATCTTCGGTTATGTGAAAGGAAAATTCACGGGAACGCGCCCGATCCGCAGCGCGCTGCAAACAGCTTTCATCGGCAGCGTCGCCGCGGGCGCGGCATTTGGGATCGCGCGACTAATCGGCGGGTAATCGGTCCTATAAGAATAGGTCCTATGGTCCTATAGGACCTATTTCTTCGAAGTCCTATTTCCTCGCCAACACGACCGGCGCGTTCTCAGCGGCGCGGATGCTCTCATAAAACTTGCGCACCGCATCGTATTGCGCCGCCGGAATCGTCGTCGCCTTCTGCGACAACTGCCGCTTGAACACCAGCTCACCGTTCACAACTTCATAACTTGTCGTGTACGAACCAAACGCCGTCTCGAGCTTCACCGGATCCGGTACTTCATCAACCGCGAAACCCGCCGGCAGTTGCACCTTCACCGTCTCCGAATACGCATTCGCACGCAACACAACCGGATGCTTTCTTTGCTGCGCGGTTAACGACAAATTCTCACGCCGCGATACAACCGCGGGTTTGAAAACCAACAGCCGATCCTGCATCAACTGCCCATACGACTTCGCGCTGAATTCAACGTTCAACGTAAACTTTCCATCGCCGGCGTTGTCGCTCGGCTCGATCTTGTCCAGTCGCGCAGACGTCGCTCCCGCCGTCAACCAGCGTTCGATGAAGCTGTGGTATTCCGGTTTGGAAAGTTGGCGATACTGCGAGCGAAACTCCACTGCGACTTGCCCTTTAGCGTTTTCGAGAATCTGCCCAACAATCGCGCCGTCCGCTTGCAATTGCAACGTCGCCACGCGTTCGAGCTGGTTCATCTCGGGCGGCGTGGTCGGCATCGTCACAAGCTCTGTCGCGATTTTCGAATCGAGCAGCGCGAGACTGCCTTGCATGTGATCGGGCAGGTCGCCGATCGGAGTTTCACTGTCTGTCGGATCGAAGATCAGCAACCGTCCGAGTTTCGGGTGTTGAATGATCGTGCTCGCCTGCGTTGCGTCGCTAACCTTCACCGCGATGATGCAGTGATTGAACTGCTGCGGCGATGGCCAAGTGGCACGCACGTAATTCGGGTCGCCCGCATAAATACTGACCGGAATCGCGTCGATGCCGACTACTTTGAGCATCGCGCGCATCAGGTTCGCTTTGTCTTTGCAGTCGCCGTACGACTTCGCAAAAACCTCGATTGATGAATGCGGACGATAACCGCCGCCGCGCCCGAGTCCGGTTTGAATCGAGATGTATTGAATGTTCTGAACGTAAGTGGCAATCGCGCGAATCTTGTCGTATTCGGTCTTCGCGAGCGCCGTCAGTTCGTAAGCTTTTCTCGCGAGCGCATCATCGACCTGCACCTGCGGATCTTCGAGTTCGGCCATCCACGCAGCCACGTCCGACCAGTTTGCAAATGTCTTGATGCTCACCTGCTGCGTTGTCGGCGGGTAATAACTCACCGCCAGCCGCGGCACCAGATCGGTGATTCGCGGTCCCATCGGCTCTTCCGGAATTCCCGCCAGGTTGGAAAGTTCCCACGTGTAGGTGGAACCGTTCACGCGTGGCTCGACGTTCGGATGATTGAACGTAACACCTTCAGCACGCCAACCAGATGGCAGCACGAGCGTGTACCGCGACGTGATCGACGGCAATTCATCCTGGAATGACCACGCATCCTGACTAAAAACCGATCGCTCCTCACGCGTGTAGGTGTAGGCAAACACCGACCCGACGTCGGCATCGTCCGTAGCGGAAATGCTTTGCACGCGCGATTCGTTGTAGACGTCGTTGAGAGCGCCGGCGATCTCGACTATGTCATCTTTGCCGTAACGCTTCGTTGCACTGCCGGGACGAACGAGCCACGCCCGCAGTTCTCTTACCTTGCCGCCATCTGTAGCGTAGACGACGTGTCCCGCCGCATACTCGCGACCCTCACGTTGCAAAACGCGAACGGCGTAATTGACGACTTCAGTGATGCGGCCGTCGGAATCGATCGTCGTGATTCGTTCGTTCAGCAACACCACCGCGGGAATTTCTTTTTCATACGACGGCACTTTGAGCGTCGCCGCTTGCTGCACCCAAACAGGAGCTTCATCGCCCGCGACGGAGGCTTTCGCCGGCGCAACGAGAAGCAAGAGACCGAGAATACTGATTAACCATAGTTTCATAGTTACTCTCCCTTCGGGCTCAGTTGGACGCCGTCGCTGATTGCTTCAACGCGACGTTGTGATTGTCCTGCTTGTGCAGTTCGTCGAAGTAACCCTTCATCGCCGGATACGTCTCGAGCGGAAACAGCACCGCGTTACCGCCGCCAAAGAAGAAGGTTCGTTTGTAAACAAGCATCTTGCCGTCGGACGTGACTGACAGAGTCGGCTTGTATTCCGAGATCTTTCCGCTGCCGAACGGCGCCGGCGCGTCCGCGTTGTCGAGCGCGTAGCCCGGCGGAAGTTCGATCTGCACGTGATCGTCTTCAGACCACGGGAACGCAAAGTAAATCGGATACTTGCGTCCGGCGGTCGCGAAGAGCGCATTCACTCCGCGCTGGAAAAACGCAGGCTGAATGAAGATTCGTTTGCCGGTCCGTTGCGCGTAACCGGGAACACGAATGTGAAACATGTAGATCAGCGGCTTGGTGTAGTCCGCTACGTTCTCGACTTTGATCTCCGAGAGTTCCGCGGCGCTCATCACGTCCTTGATCTCCGCCTTCACACGATCAATTCGCTGGGTTTCTGACTCTTCGTCGATGTCTTCCTTGCGGTCGATCGCGAAGTGTCCGGAGTATTCAATATTGATCTCGCCTTCGAGCGTGCCGTCCTCAGTCAGTTTCAGTTTCGCGCGACGCTTGATTTGCGACTTCTCGGGCGGCGACATCGGCGTCTCGACCCAAACCGGTTGTTTGGGATCGGTAATCAACGCCTGTTCGCCTTCCTCGCGCCAGATCAACATGCCGTAAGGAATGTGGTTGTAACCGGGATTGAAAAACTTCCACGTGCCGCCGACGTTAACAGCGACGTTCCGCGGATCGATGAAGTAATCATTGGGCAAAGACTTGTCGAAGAAGAGGTCTCCGCGATCGGGCGAGAGCGCGATGCGGGCATCGAAGCCGGCGCCGTTCGCGAGCGCCGCGAAAAGCGTGTCGATGTCCTGGCCGCTGCCCACTCCTCGTTTCAGCGTGTCGCCGGGATTCTTGTTATCCTTCAGCTTCTCTCGTTCCGCGTCTGTAAAACCAACCGCATCATCGTTCCAGTTTTTGATCTTGGTCCGGCAATAGTCATACAAGCGCTCCAACTTCTCATCATCGGTTTTAGCGTCGGCGATGAGTGTCGCAGCCAGTTTTTTGACTTCGTCGTTTGGTTTGATTAACGACTTATTGTTCTCGTAGAAAGTTTTGCCGACTTCCATCCAGTACTTGTCGGCATCCGACCGTTTATCGCCGGGAGCGTAATAGACCAGCATCCAGGTTTTCACCTGATCTTCGGGTGGCATCCGCGCTTCTTCCAACATGGCCGGCATGTTTGTCATCGTGGTGCTGTAGAACCCGTTCTTCTCCTTGACCCACTGAGTGTTCTGCCCGTGCATCGTGAGTGAATTAAAACTCAGGCCCGGGTAGTCGTACGGCTTGATGAGGTACTGAACACGCCGCACGGGAATGTCGCGTTGGAATTGCAGCCGCAGGTAGTGCGCACCGGACTTCTTGCGCACTTCGCGCCAGCGATATTCGATAATGCAACCCGGCTCGACTGAAGGCATCGCGAACGAACGCGCCTTCATTTTTAGACCACTGACTTTCACGATGGTCCGTTCGAAAATATCCTCTTTTTTCAGTTCAATGATCGAACCATCGGGCTTGATGGTCCGGGCCGCTATGTCTTTGATTTGTATTTCGCGGCCGGACAGGTTGCCGAAAGGAAGGTCGATCTTGCTTTGCGACTCGCGTCCCCGGTCGGTGAAGACTTTGACCCGCAGGTAGTGGTTGAAAATCAGGTCGCCGTCGGGACTGTCGTCAATTCTGACTTCCCAAAACAGCCCTTCGGCGTCGGCCTCTTTATCGACAACTGGCGTTTTGAGGGCCAGTTCTGCCGGGTCGATGGGTTTCCAGTCTTCAAAAACCGCGGCTGCCGGCGTTGCGCCTGCAACGATATTAACGGCGAGCAGACACACCACGAGGGCGATTGGGGGAAAGAGCGAGGGAGGAATTCTCATTTTATTTACCTTTCTAACGTAAACTTCGCTGGCGTAATACTTCGCTGGTTGAACTAAACCGTTGTCGGCGAAGAGGAGGCCGAGGTTGCCGCTGGTGGCGGAGACGGATAATACCCGAAAATTTGCTCGGTCATCAACCGAATCGTATAATTCAGCCTCAACTCAGGAGGAGACGAATGGCTACCGAACTAAAACGCTCAGAAACGATGGACCGAATTGCCGAACTTCTTGGCCCAGACGCCGCAAAACTTCTGGATCACAAGTCGGAAACGATCTCGAAAGACGACATACAACTGCCGGGTCCGGACTTCGTCGATCGCGTGTGGGGCGTTTCGGACCGTTCCCCGAACGTGCTCCGTTCAATTCAGACTTTGTTCGATAACGGACGGCTCGCCGGAACCGGTTATCTCTCGATTCTGCCCGTGGACCAGGGAATCGAGCACTCAGCCGGCGCTTCGTTTGCACCGAACCCGCAGTATTTCGATCCCGAGAACATCGTCAAACTCGCGATTGAAGGCGGCTGCAACGCGGTCGCGTCGACGTTTGGCGTGCTCGGCGTGGTCGGGCGGAAGTACGCGCACAAGATTCCGTTCATCGTAAAGATTAACCACAACGAGTTGCTGACGCTGCCGAACAAGTTCGATCAGGTGCTGTTCGGAACTGTTAAAGAAGCACACAACCTCGGCGCGGTCGCGGTGGGCGCCACGATCTATTTCGGTTCGGACGAATCCACGCGCCAGATCGTTGAAATCAGCCGGGCTTTTGCTGAAGCCCACGAACTCGGAATGGCCTGCATTCTCTGGTGCTACCTGCGCAACCCGAAGTTCAAAACGCCCGAAGGCGACATGCACGCGGCGGCCGATCTTACGAGCCAGGCAAACCACCTCGGCGTGACGATTCAGGCCGACATCATCAAGCAAAAACTGCCCGAGCGAAACGGTGGTTACAAAGCCGTCGAACAGGCGCTCGGTGGTTCGTATGGTAAGACCAGCAAACTCGTTTACGAGAAACTTACTACCGACAATCCGATCGATCTGGTTCGTTATCAGGTCGCGAACTGCTACATGGGCCGTTGTGGGTTAATTAATTCCGGCGGCGAATCGAAGGGCGCCAGCGATCTCGCGGAAGCCGTGCGTACCGCAGTGATTAATAAACGCGGCGGCGGCATGGGACTGATCTCGGGACGTAAAGCGTTTCAGCGTCCGATGAGTGAAGGCGTGCAGTTGCTGAACTCGATTCAGGACGTGTATCTCTCGCCGGAGATCACCGTCGCATAGGTTTTAGCCACAAGAAGCACAAAAAGCACAAGAGGCACAAGGCATTAGCAGAATTTGGGTGTGCTTTTCTGCTTCTGTGCCTTTTGTGCCTCTTTGTGGCTCAATCCAGTTGGACCTCATCACCCGTATATCGTGTGGCCTTGCGATCCGAACAAGTACAAGATAACGATGTTGAGTTGCTGAAAGGCGTCGCCGCGCAGGACGAGGCGGCCCTCGCGGCGCTCTACGACCGCTATCGAGTAATCCTGTTTGGGTTGCTGGTGCGTATATTGAACAACCGCGAGGAAGCGGAAGACGTGCTCCAGGAGGTGTTTTTGCAGGTCTGGCGGCGCGCGGCAGACTTCGACGAGAATCGCGGACGGCCGTTTACGTGGCTGGTAACTTTGGCGCGTAGCCGCGGCATCGATCGGCTGCGAACACTCGCCGCACGCGAGCGCGTGGCGGTAGCGGGCGCAAAGGACGAGGCGGAAGCGGTTTCTGACGCCGCCAGTGATGCGTTCCGATCAGAACAGCGCGGCTTGGTAACAAACGCGTTGGCCCAACTCCCCGACGAGCAACAGCATCCGTTGATGCTCGCCTATTTTGACGGACTCACTCAAACAGAAATTGCCGCGCGCCTGGGAGCGCCACTGGGAACGGTGAAGACTCGCATGCGCACGGGCATGATGAAGTTGCGTGAAATGCTTGCCGGTAAAGACGCGAGTTTTGGTTTTTGAGTTTGGTTTGACGATGGTACACGACGACTACAAAGAGATGATTGCGATGCACGCGCTGTCCGCACTCGACGCGGGCGACGAGCGCGCGCTGAACGAACATCTCGCCGGGTGTGCGGAGTGTCGTCGTGACATGGCGGAATGGGAAGGAACGGCTGCAAGTCTCGCGTTGAGTGCTAAACCGATGGAACCATCACCCGAAGTACGCGAAAAGCTCTTGACGCAAATCCGCGCCGAAAAGTCCGGCGCTGAGAAATCCGGCTCTGCTTCTCAAAAATCCGCTTCCGAAAAATCTGCTTCAAATGTTCTCCCCTTTGACCGTCCGCCACGAACCCTTTGGAACTCACTCGGCTCGTTCGGTTCAATCGCCGCCGTCATTCTAATCGCTGCGTTGCTTGTTTCCGTGGTCGTGTTGTGGCAACAGAACCGCGTACTGCAACATGAAAACGCGTTCTATAAACTGCTAACCGCACCTGGTTCGCGCATCGCCGAACTCTCCGGCACGCCCCAAGCCTCGAGCGCCGACGCAAAACTTGCTTACGATCCAACCGGACGCGCCGTCCTGATCGTCAACGGCCTGCCACGCGCACCCGAAGGTAAGGAATATCAACTCTGGTTCATCGTCGATAACAAACCGCTGCCCGGCAAAACATTCGCGCCGGACAACAGCGGCCAGGGCACGTTGCAAGACCAGGTGCCGGAAATCGCACGCCAGTCAGCAGTCTTCGCAATCACTCTCGAACCTGTCGGCGGAGTACATACGCCAACCGGCGCGATCTACCTCCGCGGCAAGCTGTAATTACCGGAGCGCGGGCGGCTCGCCCGCATGAAACGATAGAACTTCTATAGTGCCACCAGCGGGCGAGCCGCCCGCGCTCCGGTAAAGCAATCCGATCGCTGTTTCAACCCCGTAACTTCACCCGGTTACGGACAACATCACCAAAGAGGAGATTCAGCAACTTATGCAAACCAACTCACGTTTTCAGCGGACCATGTTTTTCGGACTAATCTTTTCCCTGCTGTTGACGATCGGCATCGCAATGCCAACCGCGGCGCAGGAGAAGTCACTCTACCAACGCGTTGGTGGCTACGACGCGCTCGCCGCAGTCGTCGACGATTTCATCGTTCGCCTCGTTACTGACAAGCAGTTTGAAAAGTTCTTCGCCGGCGCCAGCAACGATTCCAGGAAACGAATCCGCCAACACATTCTCGATCAGTTCTGCGCGGCCACAGGTGGTCCTTGCGTCTACATGGGACGCGATATGAAGACATCGCACGCGGGCCTGGGAATCACCAACGCCGATTGGGACGCAGCCGCGAAACATCTCGCTGCGTCGCTCGATAAATTCAAGGTTCCCGAGAAGGAAAAAGGCGAAATCCTCACGTTTGTCACGAGTCTGAAGAAGGACATCGTAGAGAAATAATTGTGAAAAGCTGTTACACTTCCGCGAAGTCATTGAGGTAGGTTAAGGAAGTGATGAACAGGGGACAGCGGAAAAAAGAGCCACCACCAGTCGACAACTCGGTCTCGGATTCGACCGGTCAATACGATTTGCGATTTTTGTTGTGGCGCCAGTTCTGCGCTGAGTACAACATCCCGGTCGACACGTTGCCGAGCCAGTTGGAGGACGAACAGAAGGACAGGTGGGAAGAGATGAAATCGAAGCGTCTCCGCTGACCCCTGTTTGCTTAAAAATATCGTCCAGTCAGGAAGGGATTAGTCAGGCGCTCCTCACCGATCGTTGTTAGCGGTCCGTGGCCTGAGTAAACCGTCACATCATCGTTAAGAGTCATCAGTTTGTTCTTAATCGAATCGAGTAACTGTTCCGTCGATCCGCCGGGTAAATCCGTGCGGCCGATCGAACCCGCGAACAGCACGTCGCCGACGAACACTTTTCGCTCTTTGGGCACGTACAACGCGACGTGACCGGGCGTGTGACCGGGACAGTGCAACACCTTAAACTCCAGCTCGCCAACGTCGTAAGCTTGCCCGTCAGTCCAATACTCATCAACCGGCGGCGGCTCTTCGAAATCAAAACCGAGCGCCGTCCACTGCGAACGTGGAATGCCGATCCAGGCAGGTTGATCGGGTAGACCGGTGTACATGAACTCGTCGGCTTTGTGCAGCTTGATCTTCGCGTTTGGTTTCAGTTTTTTGAGCGCGGCAACGCCACCGACGTGGTCGAGATGCGCGTGCGTCAGCGCGATCGCCTGTAAGTTGAGATTGAGCCGCTCGAGAGTCTCGACGATGCGTTCGGCTTCAGCGCCCGGATCGATGCAGATCGCAGCCCCGGTTGTTTCACAGCCAACGATGCGTGTGTGTTGTTGAAAGGCAGTGACGGTTAGTTCTTCGATAATCATTTTGTTCTTTGTACTTTGAGCTTTGTTCTTTGTCCTTTGTACTGGCAGCCCACTAAAATATCAACGTAACAGAGACGACAAAGAACAAAGTACAAAGGTCAAAGTTCTAACGTGCCAATAAGCAGTACCAGCGCGCCACTCGCAGATGTTCTCGACTCGATGACTGCCGAGGGTGCGCCCGAACTCACCGAACACTTCGACGCCGGCGCACTGAAGTGTTATGCGTGCGGTCACCGCTGCCTGATCAAATCCGGCAAACGCGGCATCTGTAAAGTTCGCTTCAACGAAGGCGGCCACTTGCGCGTGCCCGTGAACTACGTCGCTGCACTGGCCTGCGATCCGACCGAGAAGAAACCGTTCTTTCACGTTCTTCCGGGTTCTGACACGCTGACCTTTGGCATGCTCGGTTGCGATCTTCATTGCGCGTATTGTCAAAACTGGCTCACTTCCCAAGCGCTTCGTGACGATTCCGCCGGAACGAGTCCGACAATCGTTTCCGCCGATCGACTCGTGACAATGGCGAAAGCTTACGGCGCGTCGCTGGTCGGCAGCAGCTACAACGAACCGTTGATTACTGCTGAGTGGGCGGTGGAGGTCTTCCGTAAAGCTCGTCCTGAAGGTTTTAAAACGGCGTTCATCTCAAACGGCAACGCGACTCCGCAGGTGCTTGATTACCTGCGGCCGTGGACTGACTGTTACAAGATCGATCTGAAGTCGATGAACGACAAAAACTACCGGCAGCTCGGCGGCGTGGTCGACAACATTCTCGACACCGTGAAGATGGTCCACGAACGCGGCTTCTGGGAAGAGATCGTGACGCTGGTGATTCCGGGGTTCAACGATTCCGAGGATGAGCTGCGGCGTGCGGCAGATTACATCGCTTCGGTTTCTCCCGACATTCCGTGGCACGTCACAGCGTTTCATCAGGATTATCGAATGACGGAAAACTCCAACACGACTGCCGAGCAGTTGATTCGCGCGTGTGAGATCGGCCGTGAAGCGGGACTTCGTTACATCTACGCCGGGAACCTGCCGGGAAGAGTGGGCCGTTGGGAAAACACTTATTGCCCTTCGTGCGATGAACTTTTAGTCGAACGGTTTGGGTATTTAATTCGTCAGGTGAACCTTACGGACGAAGGCCGTTGTCCCACGTGCTCAACCACCATTCCCGGAATCTGGACCACGGAACTTACTGACTCTTACTAACGATGGGCGTGGTCTGTGACGCAACTGCCTCCCACTTGCCGTTTCGTCGCGCATAGACATCGAGAAAACGATACTCGCCGCTGATGTCGATCGTTTGTTTAGAGTTTGGCACTTTCGACTTGCCGTTCTTGATAACTCCACGTCCGGTCACGAATGCGTTGTTGGCATCGAGCACTGTTACCTTCGGCTCTAAAATTTCCCACGACTCGATCGTGACGAGTCGCGCTTGAACGGCTTCCACTTCTTCCGCCTTGGTTGGTTTCGAGCCGTCCGGATTGATGATCACGATGTCGTCTGCCATCACGCGCCGGACGGTGTCAGCGTCGCCGTTCTTCACCGCGTCTGCCCACGCGCGTTCCAGTTTGATCAGTTCGGCTTCGATCGCTGCCGCATCGATCTTTTCCGGCGTCGGAGTCGCGGCTGCACCACGGTCTGCGAGATTAGTTGGCGCTGCTGCCCGCTGACATCCCGCCAAAGATAGGACCATCATCAGACCACACACTACGAGTGCTGCCGGCAGCACGTTTTGCTTTATCAAGTTTTAGGCTCCTTTGTTCTTAGAAAGATTAGGGCAAGGTCTGCATTTTACCAGTGCTCGCCAGACATTGACATCGGAATTTCCCGGGATTATTGTTCGCGTCTGTGAGCCCGTCGGGGACGACTTTAACGGGCGCTTCCGCCGGACTCATTCCTACCCGCTTGGTGCGTAACAACATTTTATTCCTGGAAAGGAGTAAACCAATGACTCACCGCTTTCGAACTTCAGGACCGCTCGGAGTCAACCGACTCTTGTTAGTTATCGTCATGCTTTTCATCTCAAACGTCGCCCTCGCGCAGACGACGCGAACTGCTCCGACAGCAGTAAAGGACGACGGGCCGGTCTTCCACGAATATCGTGGCATTCAGATCGGCTGGCTTGCTGACGACGTGCGTAAGAAACTCGGCAACCCCGCCAACAAAGGCGAGACTGAGGATTTCTACGTCTTCGGCAGCGGAGACAACGAGCGAGTTCAGATTCTTTACGATAAGGCGACGCAAAAGGTGACGACCATCTCCGTCGACTTCATGAACGGAGCGACTGACGTGATCACGCCGCAGCAGGTGTTTGGTGCGGACGTCGAGACCAAACCGGACGGATCGAAGCACAAACTCGTGCGCTATCCGAAGGCGGGTTTCTGGGTCTCGTACAGCCGCACTGCCGGTGATGCGCCGATCATTTCGATCACGTTGCAGAAGATGCCGTAACGCCATCCGCAGATTGCACAGATTCTTTATGCTAATCTGTTTAATCTGTGGATAAGCAGTCGATCAAAGAACGGGCGCTCGCTGAAGGATTCCACAAGGTCGGAATCGTTAGCGCGGAACCGCTCGACGAGGAAGCCCCGCGATTGAAAGAGTGGCTCGCTCGCGGCTATCACGGCGAAATGTCGTGGATGGCGCGCGACGTCGAGAAGCGTCTAAATCCGCGCGAACTATTTCCCCAAGCACGTTCGATCGTTGTCGTTGCCCTTAACTACTACACGCCAGATCAATACGAGGAAAACTCAAACACCGGAAAAGTGTCGCGTTACGCCTGGGGCGACGACTACCACGACGTTCTCAAGTTGAAACTCGAATCGTTGCTTGCGTGGATACGCGAACGCGAACCCGCTGCGGCGGGAAAAATCTGCGTCGATATTCAACCGACGTTGGATAAGGCGTGGGCCGTGCGTGCGGGACTCGGTTGGCTTGGTAAACACACGAATGTGATCACACAGGAGTTTGGTTCGTGGGTGTTCATCGGCGAACTGTTATTGAATCTCGAACTGGAACCTGATGTCGCGGTAGTTGAAGATCACTGCGGCACGTGTACGCTCTGCATCGACGCCTGTCCGACGCACGCTATCGCGGAACCGTACGTAGTCGACTCAAACAAGTGTATTTCGTACGCGACGATTGAGTTGCGCACGCCGGAGTTGCCGGAGTTGGTCCAACAAGGTCTTTCAGGTTGGTTGTACGGCTGTGATATCTGCCAGGATGTTTGTCCGTGGAATCGTTTTGAAGAGACGACGAACGAGACAAGGTTTGAACCACGCGCTGGAAATGTCAACGCCGAACTGGACCAGATCATGGAGCTCACACCCGAAACCTACGCCGCACGTTTTCGCGGCAGCGCCATGAAACGTGCGAAGATCGCGGGATTAAAACGCAACGCACGCGCGTTGTCATCCGATCGGCATGGTCCATCAGTTTAACTTGTGATGCGAAGAGTACTCCTCGGTACTGCCGCTGGTTTGCTGAGTGCGTTCGTGTGTGTCGGTGTGGCTTATGTCGTCGGCGTCATTAAGATCGCTTTCGACGTGAAAGAGGTGTTGCCGACACTGCTCGCCGCCGTAACGGTCCTGCCGTTAATGTTGCTGTTTGTACTGCTCGTTCCGACACTCGTGATGGGCTTGTTGACGGGAGCAACGATCGGAATCACCGCCCATTACAGTTCGCGTGTTTATTTCATCGGCGTGGTCGTAGGGGCGTTCTTCGGCCTAATGGTGCTTATCGACGTTTTACCGATAATCGTCACGCCTCAACCCGGTGACTTTATGTCAATCATTACACGACCCCTTTGGGCGGGCATCTATGCGTCATTTCTCGGATTGCTGACGGCGCGGTTCTTTCGGTGGTTTGAATGAGCGAGCAGTTTTGCATGCTCCGGAAAGTGCTCGGCTGTAGTCTCGTTCTGGGGCTCTTCGTTAGCACGGTATGGGCGCAGAACAAGTCCGTCACCGTTTGTAAAAGAACGGCAGTGGCGGCTCTCAAGCGCATGCCCACGATGTATTATCCGTGTGGCGACGATGAACTAACCGATAGGCTGTTGGGCAATCCCAACAGGGTCGCAGCACTAAAGCGGCTGACCTCTGAGCTTGCAACGCTGACGAGTCCGGCGTGGTGGCAAACCAGTGTGGATGATCTGAACGTCTGCGATTTCAAAGGCGGGGCCGGAACGTTGACCGCTGATGAACGGCATCAATTTGCGGGTGACGAATACGGGTTTTGGTTGTTTGGCGATAGTCAGATCCGATTGGTACTAATTCCCGATCCTTGTTACCAGACCGAATACAACGGTTCCAATGCGTTTATTCTTTACCGTAATAATGGAAAGGTCTACGTCAGTCAGGTGCTCGATGGTTACTTCTCGCGCGCGGATAACTCCGTGCTCCTGAACTTCGGCAAGCTGAATAGCGAACTCGTCATCGAAGTCGCGACGTGGTCAGGTGGACTGAATCCGACTCTCACGAATTACTACTTCGTCATCGATCCGAAAACCAAACGCGCATTGCCGAAGAAGCTTTTTGCGGACGCGCATGGTCCAACCAACGAGATCACTTCGGCGCTGTTGTTTGGCAACCCGCCTCCTGCCCTTGCGCCGCTCAACATAATTCGCCGCGGGACTTTGGCAAAATCCTTCAGCTTATATACTGACAGCGAGAACGGAAAGATCGACGACAACGGACGTACGTTGTCGCGAACCATCCGGCGCTGGAACGGAAAACTCTACCGATAACTAATGTCGCACCAAGCAACTAATCCAACATTTGTTGAAGAAGTAAAGGATAGTTTCGCCAAGCAAACGATCATGACGCTGATCGGTGGCGAACTCACGCGGGTTGAACCGGGTGTCGTTGAAATCACGTTGCCTTACCGTACTGACTTAACGCAGCAACACGGTTATGTACACGCAGGCATCATCACCACGATCGCCGATTCTGCTTGTGGTTACGCCGCTTACACGCTGATGCCGCCGGGGTCCGATGTGCTGGCGGTTGAATTTAAAGTGAACCTGCTGCGACCCGCGAAAGGCGAAACGTTTGTCGCACGGGCCGAAGTAGTGAAGTCTGGTCGAACGCTGACGGTCGTGAGAGCTGACGTACACGCGTGGAGCAACGGCGACAAGCGCGAACTCGTCGCGATCATGCAAGGCACGATGATGCGTCTCGCACGTTAATGTGTCTCATTCACTTCATCGGCGGAGCTTTCAAGCAAACGCCACAAGAGCTTTCGAGCAGGATTAGTCAAAGCGCGTCTGATCTGATCAAACGTGCTTTTGACGATATCGATCCGGCGCGGCTCGTCGATCATCACGTTCACATCGCGGGACTCGGTTCAAACGGCAGCCGCGCTTTCGTCAACGCGAAGATGAGAACGTGGAAGCACCCGTTTCATCGGCTCAAGTTCAAAGTCTACCTGAGCGCCACCGGCGTCGACGACGAACATCGCGCTGACACGCAACTCTTCAAACGCCTCACCGATCTCGTCGCAAACATTCCCAATCACGGCAAGCACCGGTTGCTGGCGTTCGACCAAAATTATCGATCGGACGGCTCCGTTAATCTCGAAAAGACGGAGTTCTATGTGCCTAACGATTATGTCTTCAAACTCGCCGAACAGCACCCGGACATATTTGTGCCGAACATTTCTGTGAATCCGTACCGGCCGGACGCGATCGCTGAACTCGAGAAGTGGGCCAGGCGTGGCGCGCGTGTGGTGAAGTGGTTGCCGAATGCGATGGGCATCGATCCGTCGGATGCGCGTTGCGATGCGTTTTACCAGAAGATGAAGGAGCTCGATCTGATTCTGTTGAGTCATGGCGGCGAGGAGAAGGCCGTTGAAGCGGAGGAAGATCAGAAACTCGGAAATCCGCTGTTGTTGCGACGCGCGCTCGATCATGGCGTGAAGGTTATCGTGGCCCATTGCGCGGGTTTGGGAACGAATGAAGATCTCGACCATCCGGCTCGCCCGCAAGTCCACAACTTCGATCTGTTTCTGCGGCTGATGGATGAGAAACGATACGAGGGACTCGTCTTCGGTGAAGTGTCGGCGATGACGCAGTTCAACCGTTTGGGCAAGCCGCTGACGACGATACTCGAGCGCGAAGATCTGCACGAACGCATCGTTAATGGCAGCGACTATCCGTTGCCGGCGGTTAACGTGCTGATTCGCACGCGGCCGCTCGTGAAGCATGGTTACATCACCGCAAATGAGAGCAATTCGCTGAAAGAAATCTACCATTACAACCCGCTACTTTTCGATTTCGTCCTAAAACGCACGATAAAGCTGCCCGGGACTGAGCGACGTCTTCCGGCGCGCGTGTTCACGATTAATGCCGCGCTCGGTGTTTAGCCGGCTTTTGGACTATCATGACGAGCAGTGAAAGACCTTCAGAACAATTCGGTTTTGCGAGATTCTTACGGCCGGGCGATTCGTGATTTGCGCGTTTCGCTGACTGACCGCTGCAACTTTCGCTGCTTCTATTGCCTGCCGCACGGCGAACCGCCGATTGCTCCCAAAGAGCAGATGCTTTCGTTTGAAGAGATTGAATACGTTTGCGAGATCTTTGTGAGTCTCGGCATCGAGAAGCTGCGTTTGACGGGCGGCGAGCCGATGTTACGCCGTGACATCGAGACGATCATTCGCAAGTTGTCGCGGTTCAAAACTGCTGGGCTGATTGATCTTGCTTTAACGACGAATGGTTATTTTCTTCCCGAACGCGCGCGATCGCTGAAAGAGGCCGGACTCGATCGCGTCACGATCAGTCTCGACAGTTTGAAAGGTGATGTTTTCAAACGGATGACTGGTGTCGATGTGTTGGAGAAAGTGCTGGCCGGAATTGCGGCGGCGAAAGAAGCCGGACTCGAACCGATCAAGATCAATGCGGTGATTGTGCGCGGTCATAACGAAACTGAGGTCGCGGATTTTGCGGCGTTTGCACGCGAACACGATGTGAAGATGCGTTTCATTGAGTTCATGCCGCTTGATTCCGGGCATGAATGGTCGCGCGCGGATGTTGTTTCAGGTAAAGAGATTCGCGAACGGATCAGCGAACGGTTTCTGTTAGTTAAGGTTGATATGGCACGCGGGTCAGAGACGTCTTCGCGTTATCGTTTCGCTGACGGCGCACCGGGTGAGATTGGAATCATTGCGCCGGTAACGGAACCTTTCTGCGGCGCGTGTTCGCGCATTCGTTTGACTGCGGACGGGCAGATCCGCACGTGTTTGTTTTCGACTGTCGAACACTCGTTGCGTGACGTGTTGCGTAGCGGTGCGTCGCGCGCGGAGATCGTCGAATACATTGAATCTGTTATATTGAAGAAGGAACCTCGTCACTTCATCAACGATCCGGGGTTCGTGGCGCCCTCACGCACCATGAGCTTCATCGGCGGCTAAGGAACAACGACTATGAGCACCAAAGTCGAAGCTACCATCGACGACCTGTACAAGGTCGAAGGCAAAGCAGAATTAGTAAACGGAGAAATCCTCATCATGTCTCCAACTGGTATGCTGCCCAGTTACGTGGCGGCCAACATCTTCACCTCACTAGACAGATACAGTAAACGACACAAGCTTGGCTACGCGATGCCAGACAGCGCCGCGTACGTAGTGAATTTGCCGCATCGCAAATCCTTCTGTCCTGACGTGTCACTTTACGTCGGCAAGCTCACAATGAAGTTTGGCGAAGGAGCTCCGGTCTTCGCAGTCGAAGTCCGCAGCGAAGGCGATTATGGTCATTACGCTGAGCGCCAGATAGCGAAGAAACGCGACGATTACTTTGCAGCAGGAACGCTGGTCGTTTGGGATGTCGACATCCTCAGCGACGATGTTGTCAGGGTCTATCGCAAGACGGCCCCGGAGACATCGGTTATTTATCATCGCGGCGAAATTGCCGAAGCCGAACCCGCCGTGCCCGGCTGGACCATGCCGGTTGACGAACTGTTTCCCGAGGACTACGAAAAATAAATCATGCCCGATCGCCCCATCGGCAAACCGTTTCCTCGCAAAGAAGGCCGCCAAAAAGTCACCGGTCAGGCGCTCTACATCGACGACCTGACATTTCCCGGAATGCTGCACGGCGCGACTGTGCGCAGCCCGTCCGCGCGCGGCCGAATCACAAACATCGCTTTCGAAGGCGACATACCGTGGCACGAATTCACGATCGTCACGGCTAAAGACATCCCCGGCGCAAACTACGTCGCACTAATTCTCAACGACCAACCCTATCTCGCCGCCGAGTTTGTCAATCATCCGGAAGAGCCCGTGCTGCTCATCGCCCACGAAGACAAGTACCTCGTACAGGAAGCGCGACGCAACGTCCGCATTGAGATCGAAGAACAGCCCGCCATCTTCACGCTCGCAGATTCACTCGCACAGAAACAGATCATTTGGGGCGAAGACAACGTCTTCAAACAATTCCTGGTCGACAAGGGCAATGTAGACACTGTTTGGGCCAACGCGGACTTGATCGTCGAAGGCGACTACGAAACCGGCGCGCAGGAACAACTCTACATTGAGAACAACGGCGCGATCGCGATCACCAATCCACACGAGGGCGTAACGGTTTGGGGCTCGATGCAGTGTCCCTACTACGTTCACAAAGCGCTCGTTAAACTGTTCGATCTGCCCGAAAACAAGATTCGCGTGATTCAAACCGAAACCGGCGGCGGTTTTGGCGGCAAGGAAGAATATCCGTCGCTGATCACTGGCCACGCCGCATTGCTCGCGTGGAAGTCGGGCAAACCTGTGAAGCTCATTTACGATCGCGCCGAAGACATGGTCGCGACCACGAAGCGCCATCCATCGCGCACGCACCACAAAACCGCAGTCACAAAAGACGGCAAACTTCTCGCGATGGAGATCGATTTCGCAATCGACGGTGGTGCTTACTGCACTTTGTCGCCGGTCGTACTCTCGCGCGGCACGATTCACGCGGCTGGTCCATACGTCTGTCCAAACGTTCGCATTCACAGCCGCGCTGTCGCGACGAATGTGCCGCCGCAGGGCGCGTTTCGCGGGTTTGGCGCGCCGCAAAGCATCTTCGCGCTCGAGCGTCACATGGATAAGGTCGCGCACGCAGTTGGCCTCTCGCCCGAAGAGTTTCGCCGGCGCAATTTCATTCACGAAGGCGAAACGACAGCGACCAGCCAGATGATTCGCGAGCGAGTCGATATGAATGGCCTGCTCGATCGCGCGCTGCAACTGAGTGATTACCACGCAAAACGCGAACGTTTCAAACATCAGAACGGCAATGGCAAGAAGCGCGGTATCGGTTTTGCGACGTTTATGCACGGCGCCGGTTTCACCGGATCGGGCGAGGTTTATTTGCAGTCTGTTGTTTCCGCCGAAGCTACAGCGGAAGGAAAAGTTCGCGTACTTGCAGCAAGCACTGAGATCGGCCAAGGCACAAACACGATCTTCTCGCAGATCGCGGCGGAAGCGTTGGGTCTCGACTTTGATTCGATCGAAATAGTTCAGCCGGACACGGGGCTAGTGCCGAATAGTGGTCCAACTGTCGCGTCGCGCACGTCAATGGTTGTTGGGAAGCTCGTCGAGTCGGCAGTGACCGGTTTGAAGCAGACGCTGCTCGGTAGCGGTTTGCTAAACGAAGGCTTTAGTAAACAGAACTTTCAGAATGCTTGCGCGGAATA
Source organism: Pyrinomonadaceae bacterium (assembly GCA_035276425.1). GTDB lineage: Bacteria > Acidobacteriota > Blastocatellia > Pyrinomonadales > Pyrinomonadaceae > PSRF01. The sequence continues at coordinate 4,489 of DATELP010000115.1, read as the reverse complement.
CATCGCGAGATTTGGTCCACTGAAGACCTCCGCTACCTACCAACCGCCGCCAAACGTTTACTGGGACGACGAAAAATATCAGGGCGACGCTTACGGTGCGTACGCCTGGGCGGTCTACGTCGCGGAAGTCTCGTTTGATGAACTGACCTACGAAGCGCACGTTGAAGATTTCGTCGCCTTGCAGGAAGTCGGACGCGTGTTGAATCCGGTTCTCGCCGCGGGACAAATCGAAGGCGGTGTGGCGCAAGCGATTGGATTCACGTTGTTTGAGAACGTCGTTTGGAAAGACGGCCGCATGGCCAACAACCAGATGACCAACTACATCATTCCCACGCCCGCGGACATTCCTCCGATTCGCGTCTTCTTCGAAGAGAACCCGTACGCCTATGGACCAGGTGGCGCGAAAGGCATCGGCGAGTTGCCGATGGACGGCGCCGCGCCCGCGATCCTCAATGCCATTGAAAACGCCACAGGTGTGAGCTTTAACCGAATACCACTGCTGCCCGAGGTGTTGATGGAGAACCAGTAAACCATCCACAGATTACGCAGAAAAATCTGTGTAATCTGTGGATGGTTTTAGTCTTCGGCGTGTTCATTGCCGTTGAAGTGCATCACTGACGACTCTTCATCGATCACCGTTTCCAAATGCACCGGACGGCCCCAAAGCGCATGCACGTGCTCGAGCGCCTTGCGCGCGTAACGCATGTCGAGTTCGGTGCCCTCGAAGCGATGCTTGAGGTAAAGCTCGCGATTGCCGTTGTAATCGCCGTCCTCGACCTGCAAGTAGGGAAAACCGAAATTGGTCATGTTTGAGACGAGTTGATCGCGCACCTTCTCCCAACGCTTCTCGGTAATCGTCCACTCCTCTTCTTCAACCAGCTCGAACACAAACAAGTCGAGCTCTTCACACAACTCTTCAGTCAGATAGTTGCGCAGAAACGAAACGTCGTTCTCCAACTCGCGCACTTCAAAAATCTTATCGTGCCCTTCACCGCCAGGACGGCCAAACTTCTCGCGCTCCTCCGCCGACGGCTCGTTCCAGCGGCGCTCGATGTCTTCGTAGATCTTATAACCGAGATAATAAGGATTCAGTTGGCCCTTCTGCGGCGAGACCACGCCCGAATGCAGATTCGCAAACTCGATGTGCTCGTTGTCACTGAGATCCAGTTCGCGCATGATGCGCGCGTGCCAGATGCTGGCCCAACCTTCGTTCATAATCTTCGTTTGCATCTGCGGCACGAAGTATTCCATCTCCTCGTGGACCATCGCGATCGCATCGCGTTGCCACGGTGCGAGCGATGGCGAATACTTCATGATGTAGAACAACAAATCTTTTTCCGGCAGACGCTCTTGCGGGGCTTTCTCTTTTTCTTGCTCCTCGCCGTTAACGCCGTTTCTCGCATCGTGACGCTGGTCCAACAACCACAGGTCGTCGTAGCGGCCGTCTTTCCGGCGATGCTCTTCGCGTCGCTTTTCTTCGGCGATCGACACCTCGCGCTTGATGAAGAAATACGGATCGATGTGCTCCTCGATCGCCAGCACTGAATCCAGAAAACGTTCGACCGTTTTACGCCCGTACTTAAACTCATACTCCATCATCCGCTGCGCGTGCGTGGAAACGCTTTCCACCATTCGTCGATTAGTCTTCGAGAAGTAAGTGTTGTTTTTGAAGAAGTCGACGTGGCCCAACACGTGGGCGATGACCATCTTGTTTTGAATCGGGCTGTTGGTCTCGAGCAAAAAGCCGTACGAAGGATTGGTGTTGATGACAACTTCGTAGATCTTCGAGAGGCCGAAGTCATACATCGTCTTCATGCGATGATAAGCCTTACCGAAGGTCCAGTGAGAATAACGTCCCGGCAGCGCGTAAGAACCGACTTCGTACATGACCGTCGCGGGTACGATTTCAAAATTGGTCGGGTAAGGATCCAAACCAAATCCGCGAGCGACCTCCCAGATCTGCTCGACCGCTTTCTCTAATTCTCTTATTTCACGATCTTCCATACAACTTTTGCCACGGATTTTCACAGACGAACACAGACAATCCTTCAGAAAGATTAAGTCCGTGTCATCCATGTTCGTCCGTGGCTAACTTTCATGCCGGTGTTTCCACACCCCGCTTTCCGAAAAACTGCTTCAACGCGGGATAGACGTCTTCCTTATCGTCGATGCGCACGCCGACGAAGCGATCCTTATTTTGTAGCCGGTCACTAAAAATGGAGAGTAACGCGCCCGACGAACGCCTATAACTCGACGATCCCTCTTCGCCGATCTCGCCATACCCAAACAGATTGCAGGTCGCGATTAATTCATCGGCGAGTTTCACCGCCTCTTCGTTATCCGAGTAGTAGTTGTCGCCGTCAGAAAAGTGAAACGGATAAATGTTCCAATCTGACGGGCGATAACGCTGCTTGATGATGTCGAGCGCGAGTTGATAAGCAGAAGACACAACCGTGCCGCCCGACTCGCCCTGCGTGAAAAACTGTTCTTCAGTAACTTCCTTCGCTTCGGTGTGATGCGAGATGAAAACGATGTCGACGTTGTCGTACTTCGTGCGCAGAAAACGCACCATCCAAAAATAAAAACTCCGCGCGATGTATTTCTTAAACTCGCCCATCGAGCCCGACACGTCGATCATCGCAATGACGACCGCGTTCGACTCGTAGCGCATCACTTCTTCCCACGTCTTAAACCTCAGGTCTTCCTTCTTGATATCACCGAAGCGCGCCTTGCCCTCGCGCGCGTTACGGCGAATGTTTTCGAGAATCATGCGCCGCTTGTCGAGGTTCGCGATCACGCCCGTGCGCCGGATCTCGTTGAACTGCGTCTTGCGCGACTGCACCGCCTTCTTCGCTTTCTCTTCGAGATACGGAAGCTGTAAGTCTTCAAAGATCAACGCAGCGATCTCGTCGATGTTTACCTCCGCTTCATAGTAATCGGCGCCGCTTTCCTGTCCCGCCTGACCCGAACCTGTACCACTGCCCGGCCGGCTCTCGCGGCCGATCACGTCACCAATGCGCGTCTTCCCGTCGCCCTGGCCCACGTGTTTGGCCTTTTGGTAATTGAAGCGAAACTTGTATTCGTCGAGCGCGCGGATGGGAACTTTAACGGTGCGCTTGCCGTCGGAAAGGATGATGGCTTCGTTCGAAACGATCGACCCGAGGTTCTTGCGAATGGCTTCTTTGACGCGATCCTTGTGGCGTTCCTGATCGATGATGCCCTTGCGTTGCAGTGACCAGTCGTTGCGTTGGATTGACATATAACACCATCCACAGCTTACGCAGACTTGCAAAAATCTACGACAAGGTTCGTAAACGCCTCCGGATACTCCTCGTGCGGCAAGTGACCGCAATTAAGAAACACGACGAAGCGCGAACCGGGTATCTCCTCGTGCAACCGCTCGCCGTCCGCGAGCGGAATCTCGATATCGTTTTCACCCCAGAGCAGCAACGTCGGCTGTTGAATAAGATGCGCGTCTCTGGAAATCCGTTCGGCATCCCAACCGCGCACCGTGCGGATCATCGCGCGCTGCGTGCCCGACGCGCGCAAAGGAAAATGACGCGCGTCAACGCGTCGTTCATCAAGCACCCACTCGTGCCGATCATAGACACGCTTCATCCGCTTGCGCAGTAAACGCCGCGAACCAATCAATAGCGGCGACACAACGTCGCCGAGCAATGGCGAACCAAACAATCGCATCAGGTGGAAACGCAGCGGCTGGTTGTTGTTCACCGTTCCGACCAGCACCAACTTATCGACGCGTTGCTGATGGTCCAACGCGCACGTCGCAGCAACTGCGCCACCATACGAACTACCAACGAGCGTCACGCGCTTGATTCCGAGTTGTTCCAGCAACCTCATCAGCAGGCTTGCTTGTCCGGCAATCGTGTACTCACCGTTTCGCGGTTTGCCGGAATAACCATAACCCAAAAGATCGACCGCGATGACACGAAAACCGGACTCGGCCAGACTGAGAAACACCTTGCTCCACACGAGTGTTGACGAAGCAAAGCCGTGAATCAGCACCAGCACCGGATTATTCTTTTCACCGGCTTCCTGGTAATGAACACGAACGCCACCAATCTCGGCAAAGCGCGAATGCTCCGAATGAAAAACAACGTGGCGATACTTTTGCCAATCCGCGTCGCGCGGCCGCGCCAGAAGCTTGGCAGCGACTGCGATGGTGGCAGCAGCCGTTGCCGTTCCGGCGATCCAGTAACGTTTCTTCATCATTATATTTAAGCCACAGACTGACACAGACAAACACGGACTGACTTCTCAGGAAGACTTCGTCCGTGTTCTCCGTGTAAGTCTGTGGCTCAATACTAACGCGATAACAAAGTACCGACGTAAGTCAGCAACTCGTTCGCGCAGACCGGACAATAACCATGCTCCTTCACGAGCCGGTCCACCACCTCGTTAATGCGACGAAGCTGATCCGGATCGGGTGTCTTCGCCGAGGTCGTGATCTTCACCACGTCCTTCAGGT
>DATELP010000114.1:0-22670 GCA_035276425.1 Pyrinomonadaceae bacterium | reverse complement strand
TGGGAACTGCCCGAGATGCCGGATGAGTGGCTGGCCGAGTTTGAATACACTGACGAGGTGTGGGCGGCAACGCATTTCATCCGCGACGCGATGTCGAGCAAAGCGCCCGTGCCGGTGGTGCGTGTTCCGCCGGTAGTGCAGTTAAGCCACGGGTTGAAATTCTCGCGGACTCAGCTCGGATTGCCGCAGGATCGGTTCTTGTTTCTCGCGATGTTTGACACGAAGAGCGTGCTGGAACGAAAGAATCCGCTCGGCGTGTTGCGCGCATTCAAGAGCGCTTTTAAGAACAACGACCCGAGCGTCGGGCTGGTGCTGAAGTTTAATAATCCCGATTACGATCAGCCGGTCTTGCGCGAACTGCGTGAAGAATTAACGGACTGTGAAAACGTGTTTCTGGTCGATCGACTTTTGACCCGCGACGAACTCGCTTCGCTGATTGGCGAGTGCGACTGTTTCGTCTCGTTGCACCGTTCCGAAGGCTTCGGTCTCGGTCCCGCGGAAGCAATGAGCCTCGGCAAACCGGCGATCGTTACCAACTGGTCCGGCAACACCGATTACATGACTACTGACAACTGTATCGCGATCGATTACGAACTGGTGCAGTTAGGCCGTGATTATGGTCCATACAAAGCGCACCAGCGCTGGGCCGACCCGGATCTCGATCAAGCCGCGCACTGGATGAAAAAGATCGTGGCGGAACCGGAGCTCGCGCGACAGATCGGATTGCGTGGACAACAAACGATCCATTCCGAGTTTTCACCGCAGGCAGTGGGCAAGATCGTTCAAGCTCGGCTCGAAGAAATCAGAGGTGCGCGGCTCAAGTGACCTTCGTCCGTAAAATCGTCAACAGCATCAACTATCGCGTGCTGGGACCGCTAACGAATCGCGACGCGCGCAACTGGGCGTCGAAGACTGACTTTCGCAAAGCGCATCGCCGGTTACTGCGGCAACTGCGCAGCACGTACACGAATGACGAAGCGGTGAGACGCGCTGTTGGTGGCGAGTTCGAGGGGTATGGCGCGCTGTTGCGAGACGCGTTGATCTTTCATGGATTGAAGCGCGGGGACTATTTGATTGATGTCGGGTGTGGATCGGGGAGATTGGCGAAAGGGCTCGCGGAATATCTCGAGGGCAAGTATTTGGGGATCGATGTTGTGCCCGGGCTGGTTGAATACGCGCGCAAGCTCGTGCCGCGTGCTGGTTGGCGGTTTGAGGTTGCGGAAGGATTGAAGATACCGGAAGCCGACGCGCGCGCAGATATGGTTTGTTTCTTTTCCGTGCTGACGCACTTGCTGCACGAGGAGTCGTTTGTTTACTTGCAGGAAGCGAAGCGCGTGTTGAAGCCGGGCGGGAAGATCGTGTTTTCGTTTCTGGATTTCCGTGTGGCGAGTCATTGGGGTTCGTTTGAAGCGAACCTGCGAGATATTGGCGTCGGCGCGCAGCCGATGAATGTTTTTATGTGCGTCGATATGTTGCGCGAATGGGCGAGGCGCCTCGGACTTGAAATTGAATCGATCCATGATGGGGATGAGGATTATGTGCCGCTGTCAGCTCCCATAACGTTTGAGAACGGTAAAACCGCCACGGACCGCGGTCATATTGGACAATCAACGTGCGTGATGGTTCGGCACTAAGCCACAAAGAAGCACAAAAGGCACAAGAGGCACAAAGGTACAAATCTGCTAGCAAGACCTTTTATGCTTCTTGTGCCTCTTGTGCCTCTTGTGCCTCTTGTGCTTTTTGTGGAAAATAATACCCGCCGATGAACATAACCACTGAGCCGCTTGTTGTTATCCAACCAACGCGAAGCTGGAAACTCGTCAGCTTCAAAGATCTCTGGGCGTATCGCGAACTGCTCTTCTTCCTGACGTGGCGCGACGTCAAGGTGCGCTACAAACAAACCGCGCTCGGTGCGGCGTGGGCGGTCCTGCAACCGCTGTTCATGATGGTCATCTTCACCATCTTCTTCGGACGGCTCGCAGGCGTGGATTCCGCCGGCATCCCGTATCCACTCTTCGCACTCGCCGGTCTCGTGCCCTGGACGTTCTTCGCCAACGCGATCACGCAAAGCGGCAACAGTCTCGTCGGCAGCTCAAACCTGATCACGAAAGTCTACTTCCCGCGACTGATCGTTCCCGCGGCGGCGATGCTCGCCGGACTCGTGGATTTCGCGCTCGCGTTCGTGTTGTTCATCGCGATGATGATTTACTACGCTGTGCCGCCAACCAGTCACGTATTGATGTTTCCGGTGCTGGTGCTGCTGACGACGCTGTTTGCGCTCGGCGTGGGGACGTGGTTCGCTGCGTTGAACGTGAAGTATCGCGACGTGAGGTTTGCGTTACCGTTCCTGATTCAGATCTGGTTGTTTGTGTCGTCGGTGATCCTGCCTTCGAGCGCTTTGGCGCCGAAGTATCGTTGGCTGTTGATGCTCAATCCGATGTCGGGAATTATCGAGGGCTATCGTTCGGCGCTCTTCGGACTTCCCTTCGACTGGCCCGCACTCGGCATCGCCACCGCGATCACGGTCATCGTGCTGGTTTACTCGATCTACTCGTTCGCGCGTGTCGAAAGAAGCTTCGCCGACATCATCTAACTAGAGATTACGCAGATTTACTGACAGAATCTGTGGAATCTGCGGATTTCTGTTCGTACCACGCGATCGTGCGCTTCAGTCCCTCTTCGAGCGTCGTCTGCGCACGAAAACCAAACTTCTCAAGCGCGCGGCTCGTGTCTAACTGTCTGCGCGGCTGTCCGTCCGGCCGATCCGAACGCCAGCGAATCTCACCTTCAAAACCACTCAGCCGCGCAATCGTCTCGACCAAGTCTTTGATCACTACTTCATTGCCCGAACCGAGATTCACCGGATCGGATTCGTTGTAAACAGCACTCGCGCGCACGATCCCGTCAGCACAATCTTCAACATAAAGAAACTCGCGCGAGACCTTTCCCGATCCCCACGCCTCGATAAACGCGTCGCCCCTGTCGCGCGCCTCGATACACTTCCGAATCAGCGCCGGAATCACATGCGACGTCTCGAGATCGAAATTGTCGCCCGGCCCATACAGATTCGCCGGCAACAAAAAGATCGAGTTGAACCCGTACTGCTCGCGGTACGACTGCGACTGCACCAGCATCATCTTCTTCGCGAGACCGTACGGCGCGTTCGTCTCTTCCGGATAACCGACCCAAAGGTCGTCTTCTTTAAAAGGCGTCGGCGTGAACTTCGGATACGCGCAAACAGTTCCGATCGCCACAAACTTCTGCACGCCGTGCAGCCGCGACTGCTCGATGAGCTGCACGCCCATCATCAGGTTGTCGTAGAAGAATCGACCCGGATTTTTCTGGTTGTGACCGATGCCGCCGACCACCGCGGCCATGTGAATCACAAGGTCGGGATCGGCGTCTTCGAGCAGCCGTTTGACGTTCACTTCCTTGACCAAATCGTAGTCGCGGCTGCGCGGGACAATGACCTCAACGCCGGCGAACGACCGAAGACGTTCAACGACAAACCGGCCCAGAAAACCGGCGCCGCCAGTTACAACGATTCGCTTGTAGGGAAAATCCGTTTCGTGCGGGTGCATGCGCCGAGAATAGCAAATTTGCCGAGAATCAGCCCATGAGTTAAGGTATACCGTTTGTTAAATCGCCAAGCTTTTCCGGCAAAGTTCCAAGGGTAAATCTCAATATGAAACGTGCATTGATCACGGGCATCACCGGCCAGGATGGCTCATACCTTACCGAGCTGCTGCTCGAAAAGGGCTATCAGGTTTTCGGGATTGTCCGGCGGTCGTCTTCCTTCAACACCGATCGTATCGATCATCTTTACCAGGACCCACACGAACCCGGCGCCAGGCTGCGGATGTTCTACGGCGACCTGAACGATTCGAGCTCGCTGAACACGATTCTGCGCAACACGCAGCCGGACGAGATCTACAACCTCGGCGCGCAGTCGCATGTGCGCGTGAGTTTTGACGTGCCGGAGTACACGGCGGAAGTCACGGGCCTGGGCACGGTTCGCATACTCGAAGCGATTCGCGACACGGGAATCAAACCGAAGTTTTACCAGGCGTCGTCATCGGAACTTTTCGGGCGCGTGCGCGAAGTGCCGCAAACGGAGCTGACGCCGTTTTATCCGCGCTCGCCGTACGCGTGCGCGAAGGCTTACGCCTATCACATCACGGTGAATTATCGCGAGTCGTACGATCTGTTTGCCTGCAACGGAATTTTGTTCAATCACGAAAGCGAACGCCGCGGCGAGACGTTCGTGTCGCGCAAGATCACTCGCGCCGCGACGCGCATCAAGCTCGGTCTGCAAAAGAAACTCTACATGGGCAATCTCGACGCGCGCCGCGACTGGGGCTACGCGAAAGATTACGTCGAAGCGATGTGGATGATGTTGCAGGCGGACGAGCCTGACGACTTCGTGATCGCGACTGGGGAGAATTATTCGGTGCGCGATTTTCTCAGCGAGACGTTTAGTTACCTCGACATGAATTGGGAAGAGTTTGTGGAAACTGATCCGCGTTACTACCGCCCGGCTGAGGTTGATTTATTACTCGGCGATTCCTCGAAGGCGCGGCGCGTGCTCGGTTGGGAACCGAAAGTCAGTTTCAAGGAAATGGTACACCTGATGGTGGACCACGATCTCGAATTGGCCCGCCAGGAAAATCTGCGCAAACGCGACGGCGTGCAGATCTCACAAGCCAGTTGGGGCACTGTCTAAAGCAATCCACAGATTACGCAGAAGGTAATCTGTGAAATCGGTGGATGGTTCTTCTGTGACACCTATCGTTAAAGTTGAGAACCTCAGCAAGGTTTATCAGATCGGGACGCGAACAGCCGGTTACGCAACTTTGCGGGAGTCGTTGACAAATGTGGTGCGCGCGCCGCTCGCGAACCTTCGTCGCTTCACGGAAAAAACCGAAGACATCTGGGCGTTGCGCGACGTCAGTTTCACGGTGATGGCCGGCGAGGTGATCGGAATCATCGGCCAGAACGGCGCCGGCAAATCCACGCTGCTAAAAATCCTGTCACGCATCACCGAACCAACCACCGGACGCGCCGAACTCTACGGCCGCGCCGGAAGCTTGCTGGAAGTCGGCACGGGGTTTCATCCCGAACTCACCGGACGCGAAAACATCTTTCTCAACGGCGCGATCCTCGGTATGACGCGCCCTGAAATCCAGCGAAAGTTCGACGAGATCGTCGCTTTTGCCGAACTGGAAAAGTTTCTCGACACGCCTGTGAAACGCTATTCGAGCGGCATGTACATGCGGCTCGCGTTTTCTGTCGCCGCGCATCTCGATCCGGAGATCCTCGTGGTCGATGAAGTGCTCGCGGTGGGCGATGCGGCGTTTCAGAAAAAGTGTTTGGGCCGGATGCGCGACATCTCCACGGAAGGACGCACGGTGCTTTTCGTGAGTCACAACATGGCTGCGATCCGCAGTCTGTGCAGTCGTGGCATACTGCTCGCAAAAGGCGAGAAGGCTTTCGAAGGCTCAGCCGGTGAGTGTGTGGACCGTTACCTCGCGGAGGTCACGCAAAACGCAACCAATGAGGTGGATTTGAGTGAAGTGCGGCGGCCCAAGGTTGCCGACACGACTTTGAAGATCAACAAGGTCCGGCTTGCTTCGCGTGATGGACGGCCGTTGGTCCGCTCGGGCGATCCGCTCGAGGTCGAGTTGCTGTTCACTGTCGAAGAGCCGCTCGAAGATGTCGTGCTCGGAATCAACGTTTCATCGGCCGATAACGTCACCATTCTCGAATGCCGCAACAGCCATTCGACCGGTGCGGTTGACGAGTTGCTTCCGGGCGAGTACTCGATTCAATGCCGTATCGAACAGAATGTTCTGAGCCCGGGTGTTTACGTGCTGAACGTCGGCGGACGATGTGCAACGAAGACTTTGGATTACGTGCCGCAGGCAATGACTTTTGAGATTTATTCCGACGAGTCAGTAGCTTCGCTTTGGTTAAGTGACGTGGGGGGCTGTGTACGAGTTCAATCCGACTGGACTCAGCCACAGGCAGTTATCGAACATGAGGGGTGCTTTAAGTAGGTTTGCGACTGCGGAGGAAGTTCGTTCACCGGAGTTTGCGGCCGTCAACAAGGTGTTGGACCAGATCTCGGTAAGCTTCAAGTTACCGGATCATTCCGATCTGAACGAGCTGCGCTATCCGTGGTCGCGCGGGATGCTCAGCAAACCGGAGTTCTACGCCGCGCGGCTTTGGGAATACCCTTACGCGATCCTCGCGGCGGAGTTGAGTCCGGGTTTGAAGGTTGCCGACATCGGCTGCGGCATGACCGCATTCACGATCTATTTGAAAGAACATGCGGCCTCCGACGTGACGGGAGTCGATCCCGACGTGTTCGAGGTCGGCTTGAGATACAAGGGTCACGGCGTCAGCGAGGAGTTTATCAAGCAAACCGGGATCAAGTTTTTGCGCGGTGATATGACAGACGTTCCACTGGAGAGTGATTCACAGGATCGTGCATTCTCGATCAGCGTGATGGAACACGTGCCGCCTCACGTGCGGCGTGGCGGCATGCAGGAGCTCGCGCGCATACTCAAGCCGGGTGGTCTCGCAGTGCTCACTGTCGATATGAGTATGTGGTTTTATATGAACCGCCCGCTCGAACTGGTCTATGAGTCGGGGCTGAATTTTCACGGTCTCATGGACCTGCGTTGGCCCACGCAACGGTTTGGCATGTTGTCAGACGACCCGGTAAAAGGAATGCCCGCGGATGTTTATGGCATGGTTCTGATAAAAGATGGTGGTGCGGTGGAGACGCAATATCGTCGCGACGGCGAACCGGTTGATACTGTTTCGCCATACCGCGTGCCAACGCTGACTCCGCCGGCGTTTGCGGGGCCGCGGCCTTTGTGGCGGCGGATTGGGAGCCGGATCAAACGGGAACTAGGGGGAACACATCATGGGGGTCATCGTGGGAGCTAAGTATCGCCTGGGCGTGTTGCAGCAGCGCGCCGGGTTTGCGATGCGTGGTGTCAGTAATTATGCGAAGTTGATGGTGCGATCCGGCAACCATCGACCGCACCTTGCTGCTGTGACTGTTGGCCGCAACGATGATTACATGGCCGACTTCCGCGAACGTTTGCTGGCGACGGTCGCGTGGAATGTAAAGTATCTCGTTAGTGAGTTCATTTTCGTTGAATGGAACCCGCCGGCAGATCGCGAATTGCTGTCGCTTGAGTTAGCGAAAAAGTTTGACTGTTTGCGGGCGTACGTTGTGCCGCAAGAGGTTCACCAGCGAATTTGTCAGAACCGGAATATCAATCTGCTCGAGTATCACGCGAAGAATGTCGGTATACGGCGCGCGCAGTCGCCGTGGATTCTGAGCACCAACGCTGACGCGGCGGTGGGATTCGATTCGGTAAATATGCTGCTCAACAGCGAACTTGAGAAGAATGTACTGTGGACTGCCGAGCGTTGGGACATTCCGTGGCGAGAGAACAGTCAAACCGACATCGGACTGTTGGGAAGCTTGCGGTTCCGGCGAGTGAATCCTTACGAACGATTGGGAACGGGTGAGTTTTGTTTGGCGAGCCGCGAGCTTTGGCATCGCGCGCGCGGGTTTGATGAGCAGATGGTGAAGCATCGGATGGGCTGCGATGTTCGCGGCACGGCGCAGATGGTGGCGCTTGGCGGCAGCATTCGGCGCGCCGGAACCGTGCTGCACCTGACGCATCCGTCGTCGTGTACGGAAGGCGTAAAACCTCATCACGGCGAAACGGCGACGCCCGAAGGCGTGCCCTATCACAATCCCGACAACTGGGGCTTAGGCGACTGCAAGGAAGTGGAGATCTCGGAACGCGTTTGGCGGTTGGAGACGGTGTTGTCTTGAAAGCCATCTCATTCACACCGGGCTTTTAGCCCGGTGGTAGACGAAGGACTTCAGCGGGAAACCGTTTCAACGGTTTTCTTCTTCGCGACGGAAACCGTTAAAACGGTTGCTTAATAGTTGTTAATGCTGTCCACCGGGCTGAAGCCCGGTGTGAATGAGATGGCTTTGCGGCAAAGGGTTGGAGACAAAATAAACATGCGAGAGTTGGTGCTGGGTGGACACGGGTTGATCGGATCGACGCTGGTCCACGCTTTGGAGGAACGCGGTTCTACCGTTACTTCACTCGATCTAAAAAACGGTCACGACCTGCGACAGATCGACGATGAACCGTTTCGCGAGTGTGACCGCGTTTGGTTTCTGGCTTGGGACACCGGCGGCGCGCGCTACATCGAAGCCGTCGATCGCCAGCACGAACAATACAAACACAACTGCGAACTGACCGTACGCGTTCTCGACGCGCTCGCACGCACACGCACGCCGTTTCTCTTCGTCAGTTCGCAACTCGCCGGTTTGCCGACAGCGTACGGCACGACGAAATTGATGGCGGCGTGCTGGTCGTTGCAACTCGGCGGGAAAGTCGCGCGGCTGTGGAACACTTACGGCTGGGAACATCCCGACGTGCGCAGTCACGTGGTTACCGATCTGGTACTATCAGGACTCACGCGCGGCCAAGTGACGTGCATGACAAACGGGCTCGAACGGCGTCGCTTTATTTACAAGACTGACTGTGTCGATGCGTTGCTGAGGTTGTTCGACGGTCCGCAGCAATCGGCGGAAGTCGCGGGACCGGAGTGGGTCACGATCCGCCAGGTCGGCGAAGAGATCGCGCGACAACTCAACGTTGAATTTCAAGCGGGAAGTGCAAGCGGTTCAGAAGTAATGATCGATCCCAGGGAGGTGCTACCTGACTGGCAACCACGCGTAACCTTGAGTGAGGGAATCGCCCGCGTGATTGCCGATGCCCGCGCTTATCTCCCGACAGTAGCGGCGCGGAAAGGCTGAACTATGAACCCCCGGAACTATGATCTTAACGAAATACGCCCCCCAGGCTGTGAAACAGTCCAGCGTTTACAAGCGGTTGATGCGGAAAAGATTGCAGTGGAAATTACGTAAAGAAGCCAGCACTGCAAATCCCCTCAAAGTAATGCTCGGCGCTGGTCCATACAAGCACGATGGCTGGCTGCAAACCGATAAGGAACTACTCGACGTGACGTCGCCTGACGACTGGAGCGTTTTGTTCGAGCCCGGCTCGATCGACTCGCTGCTCTCCGAACACATGCTGGAGCACTTGTCGGAAGATGAAGCGCGTTCCGCACTCGCGGAGTGTTATCGCTATCTTAAGCCGAAGGGTCTCTTTCGCCTGGCAGTGCCTGATGGTTATCGCCGCGATCCGACCTACGTTAAAGAGGTGGCGCCGCCGGCTGACGGACACAAGATGCTTTACAACATCGACTCGCTCACCGCGCTGCTTCAGAGTGTCGGCTTTGGAACGACTCCGCTCGAATACTTCGACGCGCAGGAACAATTTCACGCTGTTACGTGGAATGAAAAAGACGGCATGATCATGCGTTCCATTCGTTTCGATACGCAGCAGGCGTTTCAACGCGACGGACTTTTTTACACTTCGCTGATCGTCGACGCGAGGAAGCATTAGCCAGGGATGTGTGGGATCGCCGGAATCATTACTCAAGCGCCAACAACGCCCGCGGAGATCGCGGGCGTCAAGAGCGCAAACTCACACCTCGCTCATCGCGGTCCTGACGGTTCCGGAGAATTCACAGACAACCACGTGATGCTGGCGATGCGCCGGCTCAGCATCATCGATCTCGATGGTGGTTGGCAGCCTCTCTACAACGAAGACCATTCACTCGCACTCGTAGCAAACGGAGAGATCTACAACTTCGTCGAGTTGCGTGCGAGTCTCGAAAGCCGTGGTCACCGGTTCAATACTCACAGCGACTGCGAAACGATCCTGCACTTGTACGAAGAACACGATCTCGCTTTCGTCGAGCACCTGCGCGGCATGTACGCGTTTGCTTTGTGGGACACGAAGCGCAAGCGACTCGTGATCGGGCGCGATCGCATGGGCGAGAAGCCGCTCTACATCTACGAGACCAAAGGGCGCGTGCTGTTTGCGTCGGAAATGAAAGCGCTGCTCGCTTCCGGTCTCGTGCCGTTTGAACTCGATCCCGCTTCGATCAATCTCTACTTTCATTACCAGTACGTGCCGGAGCCGCGCACGCCGTTGAAAAACGTGCGCAAGCTCGAGGCGGCTTCGCTTTTGATCGTCGACGTCGAGCCGTGGAAAGTTGAAGAGCGGCGTTACTGGCGCATGGAAGACGCGCCGCCGCTCGAAGGCGATCCGGCAACACTCATTCGCGAACAACTCGAAACCGTCAGCGAGATCGTGATTCGTTCCGATGTTCCCGTCGGCATCGCGTTGAGCGGCGGTCTTGATTCGAGTGCGATCGCGGCGTTGGCCGCGCGTAAGTATCCCGGGACGATGCACGCCTTCAGCGTCGGTTATCCCGGCGGTCTCGAGAACGACGAACGCCAGGACGCGCGTGCGCTCGCGGATCATCTCGGAATGCCATTTCACGACGTCGAACTCTCGACCAGTGAAATGATCTCGTTCTTTCCCGAGCTTGTTTATCTTCGCGACGATCCAATCGCCGATATCGCCGGCTTTGGTTACTACTCGGTCAACAAACTCGCTCGCGAACACAACGTTCCGGTCATCCTGCAAGGCCAGGGCGGTGACGAACTCTTCTGGGGTTATCCGTGGGTGCGCGACGCGGCGCGGCAAACCGCACGCAAGCTGCTGCTAAACGAGCGAAATTCTGTTTCCGCACTGCCGCACTATCTTGAACTGTCGCTGCCGACGGGTGTTTCTCGTTACGAGTTCTGGCAATGGGCACGACAAGGCGGCGGTCTTCGCCCGGCTTGGCAGAGTTTTCAACGCGACCGCGCGACGCCGGCGAATCAGTTTGTTTTTTACGACTCAACTTCAGAGTTTTTGTTGGCGGCGAATCGCATGGCTGGTCTTTATGGGCCGCGGTTTCGCGAACAGTTAAACGGAGCGTCGGCGGTCAGCGTGTTTACTTACGAAGAACCGACGACAAACACTGAAGTCGCGATCACAAAACTGATCTGCGACACGTATCTGCGCGAAAACGGAGTGGCGCAGGGAGATCGGTTGAGCATGGCGTCGTCGATCGAGTTGCGCCTGCCTTTTCTGGATCATCGCCTGATCGACACGGTGATTGGTTTGCGCAAAGCGCACAGCGATATCGACGAACCACCAAAAGCGCGCCTGCACGCGGCGATCAAAGATCTACTGCCCGAGTGGGTGGTGAAGCGTCCGAAGCGAGGTTTCACTCCGCCGGTGCGCGATTGGCATAACACGTTGCTGAAGACTTACGGCGACTCGCTGAAGGATGGATTTCTGACCAGCCACGGTGTGCTCAACGAAGCGAGTGCGCAACGATTGACCACGGCCATCATGCCGTTTGACGAACTTGCGCCAATATCTCTTCGCGCCCTGGTGCTGGAGCACTGGTGCCGCCGAATGCATGCGGATTCAAAGAATCACAACTAACTATCCGGCTTATCTGAACGCGTTCTTCGCGAAGAGACCTCACCTGGCTTCCCAGAGTTTCGCGGAGCAACATGCGGCGTTGATGGCCGACGCGTGCGGTTGGGCTGACTTCTGGTCGGTCGCGCTCGAAAAGCTCGGTTACCAAATGGCCGAGGTCGTGTCGAATGTCGAGTCGATGCAGAAGGCATGGGCGAGTGAAAACGGCGTCGAGTACGCCGCGGAAAACTGGATGTTTGAAATCACGACCGCGCAGGTGCTCGCATTCAAACCGGAAGTACTGTTCGTCAACGACTACGCCACGTTTACCGCTGCGTATCTGAGTTATCTGAAGTCTGCGTGCCCGTCGATCAAGTTGGTTCTCGGTTGGTGCGGCGCGCCTTACAGCGATGCTTCAGTCTTCAAGGAATACGACGTCGTGCTCTCGAGCGCGCCCGAACTGGTTCAACATTTCATCGACGAGGGCCATCGCAGTGCGCTGATCATGCACGCGTTCGAACCGCGCGTGTTGGCAAAGCTCGATTCGGTTCCGGCCACGCCGGTGGATTTTGGTTTCATCGGCAGCATTGCGAAGAAGCAGGGCTTTCATCACGAGCGCGAAGCGTTGTTGCTGCGTTTGCTCGAAGAAACACCGCTCGAACTTTGGACGACTGTGTCGCCCACGTCGTGGAGTTTGTCGGCTAATATTCGCAGCCGTCAGTTGATGTATGATTTTGTTCACGCGGCAAAGCGAACCGGGATTCCGTTACAGGTCGGTCCGTTTGGTAAGGCGTTGAGATGGAAAGAGCGGCCGATGATGCCGCCGCCCGTGAACGCGCGGTTGGTTCGCGCCGCGAGGGAGCCAATGTTCGGCTTGGAGATGTTTGCACAACTCGCGCGCAGCCGGGTCACACTGAACTCTCACATCGACATGTCTGAGAAATATGCTTCGAACATGCGGCTTTACGAAGCGACCGGCGTCGCCAGTTGTCTGTTAACTGATTGGCGCCCGAATATGCCGGAGTTATTTGACGTAGACACTGAAGTCGTCACGTTCAAGACCGCCGACGAGTGTATTGAGAAAGTTAAGTATCTGCTGGATCACGAAGACGAACGGCAAGCGATCGCGCGCGCCGGTCAGAAACGCACGCTGCGCGATCACACTTTTGACAATCGCGCCGCGCAGTTGGACGATTTGATTCGAGAGAAGATTTGAGCCAAACAGTCACCGTCAAGCAGACGCTCGTTCGCTACTTGCCACCGCTGGTGATCCACTGGGGCAAGTGGCTTTCCAGTTCCGGTTACCGGCACAAGTCGCATCATCTCGGCCGCTTGAAATCCATTCCGCGTTATCAACCGACGACGACAGACATCTTCGGCAAACCGTTTGAGATAGTCGACTCGTCGTCGTTTCTTTCGATGTACAACGAGATCTTCGAGCGCGAGATTTATCGGTTTCGATCGAAGACAGAACGGCCTTACATCATCGACTGCGGCGCAAACATCGGGTTGAGTGTTGCGTATTTCAAACGGCTGTATCCGCAGAGCCGCATTCTTGCGTTTGAAGCGGACGAGAAGATTTTCGAAGTGTTGAATCGAAACGTCGCGCAGCACAATGACGTCGAGTTGATGTGTCGCGCGGTTTGGACGTCGGAGACGAGTCTGAGTTTCATGAGTGAGGGCGCCGACGGCGGACGGCTTTCCGGACCGGGCGATGCGAAGGACGAAGTGGTGCAAACGATTCGCTTGCGCGACTATCTTCAGGAGCCGGTTGATTTTCTTAAGCTGGACATTGAAGGCGCGGAAACTGACGTGCTGGAAGATTGCGCAGACGTGCTCTCGAATGTCGAGAGTTTGTTTGTCGAGTATCATTCGTTCGCCGGCCGCGCGCAGACGATTCACAAGCTGACCGCGGTGTTGGCCGGCGCGGGGTTTCGGTTACACATTCATCCTGAAAACGCCTCGCCGCAACCGTTCCTGCACCGCGACGTTTACGGCGGCATGGATCTGCAACTGAACGTTTTCGCGTTTCGCGAGTAATCTGTGGAATCTGTGGATGGTTTTTCGCTAGTTCTAAATCATGTGTGGTATTGCCGGCATAGTTGGGAAACAGGATTCGTCGTGGCTCGGGCGAATGAATTCGGTGATCGGGCATCGCGGTCCCGATGATTCGGGCGAGTATCGCGATCCGGAAACCGATGTCGCGCTGGCGATGCGGCGGTTGAGTATTCTGGATTTGTCCAGCGGCCACCAGCCGATGGCGAATGCCGACAAGACCGTTTGGATCATCTACAACGGCGAGATCTTCAACTCTCCCGAGCTTCGTCAACGCCTCGTCGATAAAGGCTGCTCTTTCAAAACCGAAAACTCCGACACAGAAGTCCTGCTTCACCTTTATGAAGAAAAGGGCGAAGCGATGCTCGACGAACTGAACGGAATGTTTGCGTTTGTAATTTACGACTCGCGACGCAAGCGACTGTTCGGCGCGCGCGATCGCGTCGGTATCAAGCCGTTCTACTACGTCGAACAACCCGGCTTGTTTGCGTTTGCTTCCGAACTCAAGAGTCTACTTACGCTACCGGCAATCGATCGCGAACTCGATTTCCAAAGTCTCTATCACTACATGACGCTGCTATTCGTTCCCGGCGAACGAACGATCTTCAGTCGTGTCAAACGTCTTCCCGCAGGTCATTACTTTACGTTCGATCTGTCGACGCGTGAACTCTCGATTCAACGCTATTGGAAACTGCGAACCGATCGCGCCGAACACAAATCCGAAAGCGAATGGACCGAGATTGTTCGACAAGAATTGCGCGAAGCAGTGCGGCGCTGGACGTTGAGTGACGTTCCGGTGGGTTGTTCGCTGTCCGGCGGATTGGACTCGTCCGCGGTCGTCGCGCTGCTCAGCGAGATGGGCTACGGTCCGATCAAGACCTACTCGCTCGGCTTTGCTTCTGAAGACGAAGCCGCATGGAATGAACTTCATCTAGCGCGAAAAGTGGCCGAACGTTTTCACACGGAACATCACGAGATCATCCTGCAACCGGAAGATCTGCTGAACGATCTCGTGCAGATGGTCTGGCATCTCGACGAACCATACGCGGGCGGCCTGCCGTCGTGGTACGTGTTTCGAATGATGGCCGAGGACGTGAAGGTCGGGCTTACCGGGACCGGCGGCGACGAACTCTTTGGCAACTACGGCAAGTTCTCACCGTTTGAAGTCAGTCCGATTCTGAAGCTTGCGACGAATCATCCGGGCTGGGCGCGTGCGGGTGCAAACCTGCCCTCGTTCGTGTGGTCAGGCTGGCGCAAGGCAGTTGATTTTATGCCCGTGTCAGCGCATCAGAAGGATCGTTTGTCGCAGTTGGGTGACATCTGCCGCGCGCCGTTTGGCAGTCACTATTACGCGAATCAGGTTTATTTGAATGACGCGCGCAAACACGCTTCGGTATTCAATGGCAAGTTTTCCGAACTGGAAGAAACCGCTGCGTACCTGCAACGCTTGTTTTACGAAGCACAGACCGGCAGCTTTCGCGATGGTGTCGCCTACGTCGATTTTCAGACTCAATTGCCGGAAGAGTTTTTGATGATGACGGACCGGTTCTCAATGGCTCATTCGCTTGAAGCGCGAGTGCCGTTTCTCGATCACGAGTTTATCGAAACGGTTTTCAGTATTCCGGCTGCAACTCGCACACGTTCGGGAGATTTAAAATACTTGCTGAAGAACGCCGTCGGAGATTTGCTGCCGCCGGACTTACTCAGCGCGCCGAAGAAAGGATTCGTCATTCCGATCACGTTGTGGTTGCGCGATCGACTGCGCCCGCTGGCTGAAAAATTGTTGTCCGCCGAACGCCTGAAGCAACAAGGCATTTTCAGACCAACGTTTTATTCATCGTACGTCGCACCGCATCTCGAAGGCCGCGCGGATTACACGTGGCAGGTTTGGGCCGCATTGATGTTTCAGTTGTGGCACGTGGTTTTTGTCGAACAGGGCGCCGTCGAGAAGCCTTCGTATTCCTGGCGCGACTTGATTTAGGGAACAAGCAGAATTGATATGAGACCGGCAGCCATCGAGTTCCTTCGCTCTCCGAATTCCCGCTCCCCGCTGAAAATCAAATCGATCGCCGAAGAGCAGGACGGCGAGATCAAGACCGGCGAACTGATTGCGGAAGACTCCGGAGACGTTTATCCAATCGTTAACTTCATTCCGCGGTTTGTGCGCGACGATTCATACACCGCGAGTTTTGGCGAGCAATGGAATCGATATCGCCGCACGCAATTGGATCGGTTCAATGGCACGACGTTGAGTCGCGATCGACTGTTCGAAGGAACGGGTTGGAAGCCTGACGAACTGAAGGGACAGAATGTGCTGGAAGCCGGTTGTGGTGCGGGACGCTTCACGCAGGTGTTGCTCGACGCCGGCGCTAAGCTGTGTTCGCTCGACTACAGTTCAGCGGTCGATGCTTCATGGTCGAATAATGGTCCGAACGAACGTCTGACGCTGGTCCAGGCAGACCTTTTCAAGATGCCCTTCCCGCTCGATTACTTCGACAAGGTGTTTTGTTACGGAGTGCTGCAACACACGCCCGATCCGAAGCGCGGGTTCATGTCGCTTTTGCCGCACCTGAAATCGGGCGGTAAACTCGCCGTGGATCTTTATCGAAAGACGCCGTGGATCACGCGTTGGACGGCGAAGTATTGGTATCGGCCGGTGACGAAAAGAATGTCGCGTGATGTGTTGCGGCGGTTTGTTGAGTGGTATATCCCGCGCTGGATACCGATCGATAACGCATTGCAACGGGTGCGTGTGCTGCGTTATGCGGTGCCCGCGATCGTGCCCTGTTGGAATTACACCGGGATGTTGCCGTTGACGTCCGAACAGATCGAGAGTTGGGCCATACTCGATACGTTCGACGCGCTCTCTCCTCGTTACGATTCTCCCCAAACTGAAGAGACTCTCTCCGCGTGGTGCGACGAAGCCGGACTCGAAGATGTCCAGATTCAGGTCGCTGGAAACGGATTGGTCTGCAACGCCCGCAAACCTTAGCCACAAAAAGGCACAAGTCTTGTGCTTCTTGTGCCTCTTGTGGCTAACTGCGAGAAATGCTGACTGCATTGCACATCAGCACGACTGATAACTCGGGCGGCTCGGGCCGCTCGGCGTATCGTGTTCACTCCGGTCTTAAAGATTTGGGTGTGCGCTCGCGCATGCTCGTGGGCCGGAAGGTCACGAATGACAGCGACGTTCTCCCGATCGCGCCCGACGGATTCAACGCGACCGCCGATCGTTTTTTCAGTCGCGCACTCGGCCGGTTAAGCTGGCAATACTTATTTTTCCCTTCGTCGTTTCGTTTACTACGCCATCCGTGGTTCAAAGAAGCCGACGTCGTTCAGCTTTACAACACTCACGGCAATTACTTTTCGCACACGGTGTTGCCACTCTTGAGTCGACAGCGTCCGGTAGTTTGGCGTCTGTCCGACATGTGGCCGATGACCGGTCATTGCGCGTATTCGTTTGACTGCGAACGTTGGCGCACTGGCTGTGGTTCGTGTCCGCTCCTTTCCGATCCGCCGGAACTTTATCGCGACACCACTGCGACGCTTTGGAAGATCAAAAACTGGTCTTACTCCCATTCGGATCTGACGATCGTCGCGCCTTCAAAATGGATCGCGGGACTCGCGGCTGAAAGCCCGTTGCTCGGCCGATTCCCCGTTCACATAATTCCCAACGGCCTCGACACAAACGTCTTCGCACCCGTTCCCAAAAACGAAGCACGCAGTTCGCTGCAAATCGATCCATCGGAACGAGTGATTCTATTCAGCGCAGAGTCGCTCAGCGACAAACGTAAAGGCGGAGCGTACATGCAGGCCGCCATCAAACGTCTCGCCGAAACAGAGCCGAACCTCACGGTGCTGATGGTTGGACAAAACGGCAGCAACATAGACCTGCCTGTCTCGGTTCGCACCAAAGTCACCGGCAGGATCGACGACGATCGCGCGCTCGCGAAGATCTATTCGGCTGCGGATGTATTTGTGCTTCCGACGCTCGCGGAGAACCTGCCGAACGTAGCGTTGGAAAGTATGGCTTGCGGAACGCCGCCGGTTATTTTCGACGTCGGAGGATGCAGCGACGCAGTGCGCCACATGGAAACCGGCTATCTCGCAAAGTACGCAAACGACGAAGACCTCGCGCGTGGCATCAGTCTCTTACTGAACGACGATGAAACACGCATTCGCTTGAGCAGACGCTCGCGCGAGGTTGCTACGTCGGAATACAACATCGAATTGCAGGCGAAGAGATTTCTCTCTCTTTACCAGCAACTCACAAGCGATCGCGTTACGGACAACTCGGCATATTCTGGACCACCAGATTACCGGCGTCGTCAATAACCAGCTTCCTGCAGATCAACCCGTTCGGAGACTTCAAAACAAGCCCCTGTCCCGGACGGCCAACGACAACCTGACCATTGTCGTGAACGGTCAACGTTGGCCGATCCTGATTATCAACCACTGCAAGAGCTTTGGTACTAACAGCGGTCGATTTGCCCTGCACCGTTAGCGTATTTCCAGTACTCGCCAAATGGTTGATTCCGATTTCTCCGGTGTGCGCTATCTGCAACCGACGAACAGGCCCGATGAAATTCGGCGAAGTCGCGATCTCCAGCGTGCCTGTTCCGAGCTGTGGCCCATTGAACGAATAAATTCCGGCCGTTCTGTGATCGACGCCTCCCATCGCCCAGTTGTAGAAGTTGAGCACACCGACTCTGTCGCCAGGATTCGGAACAGTACCGCCGAGCCCCAGATACGCGGCGGCGCCAGTTAACCGACCATCAATCGCGACAAACCTGCCGACGAATGCGCCGGTAGTTCCATCGTCATTGAAGATGGGTGTGTGAGTACCAAACCCCACGTTGTTTTCGGAATCGAAAAAGATGTCGCGTGCAGCCAGCGCCTCTTCCACGCTACCTGGTCCAGGCGTTGGAGTTGGCGTCGGAGTAGGACCCGGGGAACCCGCCGGTAGACCTAACGCTTCAACTTCCACGACAGTGCTGCTCGGAATCTTCGCGCCATTAATCAGGACGCGGATTCTGTCGGTGTCAATGTCCGCGAATGTGAATCTTTTCCAAACCAGATTGTTGTTGGTTACCGCTGCGCCGGGGATTGTCACCCACGCTGAGCCGTTCCACGACTGCACTTCGAAACTGGTGATGCCGTTGTTGAAGAACGCCTGCGTTGGCGTGGGCTCCGCGGGATTCCACCACGTGTCTTGTTGAGTAAATACACTTACTTCGTCGATGGTCATCGTCTCAGTGAAGTTGATTTGGATCCAATCAGGAAAAACGCCGGGCGTTTCGTCGCGCCAAGCGCCACCTGAGGTTAGATCAATTCCTTTGCGATCTCCGTCGATCACGGCATCGGGGGTGTAGTTGTCGGCAGTGGATGAAGCACTGGCAATACCACCATTCTCAGCAGCCGCTACGTTGATCCGATCGGCAGGCGGAGCAGAGTTGAATGCTACCGCCATCAGTGGGGATAAAAAAATCAGCACGAGACTTGCGAGGTATTTCTTTTCTTTCAAAGCTACTTCCCTCCTGTTGTTGTGGAGAACTTGCGAGTAGACCTGTAGGACCACTCGACCGCACGCATTTCTGCACACAGCGAAAGGATTCATCCGTTGATCTGGATCTTTGCCCGGACTCTCTGTTCTGGAAGACCCTTTCCTTGCTCGTCAATTGCGGGGAGACACTAAAGTGGTATCCTTTGCGTCATTGTGTGGGGGACACAAGACAACTATGGACCTTCGGAGTCTAGCACAGTAGTTTAACTCTCGTAGTGACAAAGATTGTCGCTTCATGACCAACGTGGTCCAACATGGCACACTATCACTTAATCGGAATCTGCGGCACCGCGATGGCTTCACTCGCGGGCATGCTGCAAGCGCGCGGACATCGGGTAACGGGATCGGACGAGAACGTTTATCCACCGATGTCTCTAATGTTAATGAGCCTGGGCATCGAAGTGTTACAAGGTTATCGTGCCGAACACCTCAATCCCGCGCCCGATTGTGTGATCGTCGGCAATGCGATCCCGCGCGGGAATCCCGAAGTTGAAGCAGCGCTCAATCGCAAACTGCTTTATCGATCGCAAGCCGAAGTCGTTAAAGAAGAATTTATTCGCGGCCGTCACTCGCTTGCGATCGCGGGCACGCACGGAAAAACTACGACTACCAGCATTGCCGCGTGGGTCATGGATCAAGGCAAACTCGACCCAACGTTCCTCATCGGCGGCGTCGCGCAGAACTTTGGTACGAGTTTTCGTGTGACTGATAGCGATTATTTCATCATCGAAGCAGACGAATACGACACTGCTTACTTCGACAAAGGTCCAAAGTTCATGCACTACTTGCCTGAACTCGCGATCGTCAACAACATCGAATTCGATCACGCCGACATCTATCGCGATCTCGACGCGGTGAAGTTGGCGTTTCGCCGTTTTATGAATCTCGTGCCGTCAAATGGACGGCTCATCGTTGGTTGGGACAGCCCCAACGTGCGCGCGGTTGTTGAATCTTTTGGCGCGCGGCTTTTTACGAATCTCGAAACGTTTGGCACGAGCAACGACGCGAAGTGGCGGATCCGCAATGCCGACTTCAGCGGCGGACTTTCTAAGTTTGAAGTCGTTCGCGAAGGTCACACGTGGGGAAACTTCGAGACGCCGCTGCTCGGCGAGTTCAACTTATTGAACTGTCTCGCCGTGGTCATCGCCGCGGATGCCTGGGGAGTCAGCCGCGAGCAAATTAAAGACGCGCTGGCAACTTTCAAGAACGTTAAGCGGCGTGCGGAAGTGCGTGGCGAACAGAAAGGCGTCGTCGTTATCGACGACTTCGCACATCACCCGACTGCCGTCAGAGAAACGTTGCGCGCCTTGCGTTCGCGCTACGGCGACCGCCGTTTAGTTGCCATCTTCGAACCACGCTCGTGGTCATCGCGACTCGCAGTGTTTCAACAAGACTACGCTGATGCGTTCGCTTCCGCGGACTATGTTGTCATCGCGAGCGTCTTTGATAGTCACAAGGTCACAGAAAAGGGACGCGCGCTTGATACGAATCAATTGATTGAAGCGATTTCGCAACAAGGCAAACCCGCCTTTGCCCTGCCGGACGCGGATCAAATCGTGGCACACATCGTGCCCGAACTGCGCACCGGCGATGTGGTTGCGATTATGTCAAACGGCGGTTTCGGGGGAATTCACGACAAGATCCTCACCGCGCTCGCATAGCGTATAGCGTAAAGCCTTACATTACCGGAGCGCCTGCATACCGGAACGCCTTGCCTTATCGGAGCGCGGGCGGCTCGCCCGCAACTTACAGTCGCGCCCAGTTTAGTCCCTTGCCGGCGAGCCGCCCGCGCTCCATTATCACGCACACAATTTAACGAACTATTCGTAACGCTCTCGCAGATATACTCCGGTAAAAGCCTCTCCCGTGTGCCAGGAGGTTCCCCCTCAAGTGAAAAACTTTTCTATTTTTGAGCAGGCACTCAAATTCTCAGGCGTCGACCAAACCGAGAACCTTGGCGAAATGGCCAGTCTCGCGCGGCGTGATTTTGCCGAACGCGAGAGTTTTATTTGTCACACGACAACGGCTTCAGTCGAGTATGCCTGTTTGTTAATTGAGAACGCTGTCCTGCTGCGTACAAATCGCGCCGGTCGGGTCTATGCGGGCGTGGAAAAACTCTCATCGCTGCAACCGATCATCGATCGCTACATGCGCATCGCTGATATTTCCGAAACTGTGTATCTGTTTGGGCAGGATGATTGGCGTCCGCCGCGGCATCCGAACATCAGGCTTGTTGCTTTGGAAGACGATTTTCGTCTGGCGCGGGAGTGGTTTGTGATCGCTCAGTCGCCGTCGTTGAACGCGGCGTTGGTGGCGTTTGATGAAACTGGTCCGGACAGTTTGCCCGAACAGATCAGATACTGGGCGCTGAAGTCGAGTAATCCGTTAGTAGTCCGCGGATTGGCTAACGCGGTTGACGGTGTGATCGACTGGACGCTCGCTGCGTGATTCTTTCAGCGACGGCAACGGCGGATGCACCTCAACCTGCGCCGTCAACACTCGCCTGATTCTCGCAGGCAAAAACTTCCTCGCAAGCAGGGCAGTCGAACCGACGAGTTCTACTACGTCTCCGCCACCGCGCCAGTGTTCTCGCACTACCAGCGGATCGGTAACAGTCATCAGCCGCAGTAACGAGATCGCGATGAGGTAGGCATCGTCGACCTGGCCCACGAACGGCAGCATGTCGGGAATGAAGTCGAATGGAATGAAGGCGTAGAGAATCGCGCCTGCAACCAGGACTCTTTCCGTCTTCGGCACGCGCGGGTCGACCATCAAACGCCCGCTGAGCAACAGCAGGTTCGGGACGAACATCAGCAGGTTTTTCATGCGGCTTCGCAGCTTTACTTCTGACATGCCACACATTATACAGATTACGCAATGGACATTCTCGAACGAATTCGCCAGCGCGCCGCTTCCCGGCCGCAACACATCGTACTTCCCGAAGGCAACGATCCCCGGACGGTTGTTGCAGCGGCGCATTGCGCCAATCAACGCCTCGCGCGAATCACGTTGTTAGGCGATGAGAATGCGATTCGGAACACCGCGCGTGAAAACAATCTCGATCTCGGCGGCGTCGCGATCGTCGATCATCGACGCGCTGCTGACTTCGACAAGATGGTTTCGTTCTTTCACGACCTGCGGCGGGCGAAAGGCTTGATGGCTGATGAAGCGCGCACGCTCGTGTCCGATCCGTTGTACTACGGAAATCTCATGGTGCGCCTGGGCCAGGCTGACGGTTCGGTCGCCGGCGCAACGAACACGACGTCGCACACAGTGCGCGCTGCGTTGCACTGCATCGGCGTGCGCGCGGGTTTCAAGCTCGTGTCGAGTTTCTTTTTGATGGCGCTGCCGAAGAGTGATTTCGGACACGACGGCGCGATGATCTACGCCGATTGCGGCGTCGTCATCGAACCGAGTGCGGCGGAACTGGCGGAGATCGCCCTCGCCGCGGCTGATTCGTGCCGGGCGTTGCTGGGGACCGAGCCGCGCGTCGCGATGCTTTCGTTTTCGACAAAGGGCAGCGCGCGACACAAGTTGATCGATAAAGTTGTCGAAGCTACGCGGACGGTCAAAGCGCGTGCGCCGGAGTTGCAAGTCGATGGGGAGCTTCAGGCGGA
>DATELP010000113.1:0-10824 GCA_035276425.1 Pyrinomonadaceae bacterium | reverse complement strand
CGGTTCGCGTTCGGGCCACGACGAAGAAGTGATCATGAAGAACACGAGCGCGACGCCGGACGGTAATAAAGTCGTGGTGAATTTCTCGATGCCGCGGCAGAGCGTGGTCGATATGATCAAGAAGCAACTGGAACAACCTGGTGTTTAGAGTTGACCGTTTTGAGCGCGCGTTTTGAGTTCAGCCTTTAGGCTGCTCTTACGTAGGCAAGCTAAGCTTGAACTCAAAACGCGGGTTCAAATACCGTCCTTTGCGCGTTGGCAGGGAGCTAAACTAAAATTCAAAACTAATTATGGCTAGTTTCGATAAATTTTTAACTAAAGTATTCGGCAGCAGTAACCAGCGCTTCCTCAAGTCGATTAAGCCGCTGGTCGACGAGATCAATTCACTCGAACCGTCGATCCAAAAGCTTTCAGACGATGAACTGCGCGGACGCACTGCGGCTTTCAAAGAAAAGGTGCAGCAAGCGGTCGGCGGCGTTACCGACAAGGAAGAGCGCAAGCGCCGCGAGCGGACGATTCTCGACGAGCTTCTGCCGGAAGCGTTTGCGGTTGTTCGTGAAGCGAGTGTGCGCTCAACGGGCATGCGCCATTTCGACGTGCAGATGATCGGCGGCATTGTTCTCCACCAGGGCAAGATCGCTGAGATGCGAACCGGTGAAGGTAAAACGCTCGTCGCTACGCTGCCTGCGTATCTAAATGCATTGACCGGCCGCGGCGGCGTTCACGTTATCACCGTAAACGATTATCTCGCTTCGCGCGACGCAGAGTGGATGGGCCAGATTCATCGTTTCCTCGGTCTCGAAGTCGGTTGCATTCAGAACGACATGGACGACTTCGAACGCCAGACCGCTTACGCCGCGGACATCACTTACGGAACCAACAACGAATTTGGTTTCGACTACTTGCGCGACAACATGAAGTTTGACCTCGCGACCTGCGTGCAGCGTGGTCACTACTTCGCCATCGTCGACGAAGTCGACTCGATCCTGATCGACGAAGCGCGAACGCCGCTGATCATTTCCGGTCCATCAGACGAAGCGACCGACAAGTACAAAAACGCCGACGCGATCATTCCGCACCTCAACAAGGGCGAAGATATCGACGGTAAAAAGACCGGCGATTACGTTGTCGATGAAAAGGCGCACACCGCGGTGTTGACCGAAGAGGGTGTGGATAAGGCTGAACGTCTGCTTGGCGTCGGCAACCTCTACGATCCTTCGAACATGGAGTTGCTCCACTGCGTCGAGCAGGCGTTGAAGGCTCACACGCTTTACAAACTCGATCACCAGTACGTGGTCCAGGATGGCGAAGTCATCATCGTCGATGATTTCACCGGACGCTTGATGAAAGGCCGCCGCTGGTCAGACGGTTTGCACCAGGCGGTTGAAGCAAAAGAAGGCGTCGAGATCGAGAAAGAGAACCAGACGCTCGCGACGATCACGCTGCAAAATTATTTCCGCCTTTACGAAAAACTGTCCGGCATGACCGGTACTGCCGAAACGGAAGCGGCGGAGTTTGCTTCGACTTACAAACTCGACGTCATCGTGATCCCGACGCACATGCCGATGGTTCGTGTCGATAACTCCGACGTGATCTATCGCACGCTGCCTGAGAAGTGGGACGCGGTGATCGAAGAGATCAAAGAGTGTCACGAGAAGGGCCAGCCGGCGCTTGTCGGTACAGTCTCGGTTGAAAACTCTGAACTGATCTCGCGCCGGTTGCTGAAGGAATCCGTGCCACACAACGTGCTGAACGCGAAGTACCACGAGCGTGAAGCGGAGATTGTGGCGCAGGCCGGTCGCAAGGGTTCGGTAACCATCGCCACAAACATGGCCGGCCGTGGTACCGACATCCTGTTGGGCGGCAACCCCGATTTCATGGCCCGCGAGTTTCTTAAGAAGGACGAGATCGATCCGGACGACGTAACTGACGAGCAGTGGAAAGTCGCTTACGAACGCGCGAAGCGAATCATCGAGGAAGAGCATCAGGAAGTTGTCGGGCTCGGCGGTTTGCACATCATCGGCACTGAGCGTCATGAGTCGCGGCGCATTGACAATCAGCTTCGTGGCCGTGCCGGACGCCAGGGCGACCCGGGTTCGTCACGGTTCTTCCTGTCGTTGGAAGACGATCTGATGCGCATCTTCGCCGGCGATAAAGTCAAAGCGTTGATGCAGCGGCTGGGCATGGAGAAGGGCGTGGCGATCGAGTCGGGCATGGTTTCGAAACGAATCGCCGCCGCGCAGAAGTCGGTTGAAGGCCGCAACTTCGAAGCTCGCAAACACCTGCTTGAGTATGACGACGTCATGAACAAGCAGCGCGAGACGATCTATGGTCTGCGCCGGCAGTTGATGGAAGAACCCGATCAGCGTGAGTACCTGTTGGGCGATCCGCCGGCTGCGGGTGTTGCTTACGACCTGCTGTCAGACATCACGCGGCAGTATTTGAATCCGGACGTTTCGCCTGACGATTGGGACGTCGAAAACTACAAGATTCAGATCAAGACCGTCTACGATTTCGACATCGACAGCGAAGGTCTCGATCTACAGCGCTACACAACGCAGGAAGTCATCGACACGATTTGGGAACGGCTGAAGCTCAAATACGAGGACAAGGAAAAGCAGATTGGTCCCGAAGCGATGCGCACCTACGAGCGCATCATCATGCTCAACATCATCGACGCGCAGTGGAAAGACCACCTGCTGTCGTTGGACCACTTGAAGCAGGGCATCGGGCTCGTTGGTTACGGTCAGAAGGACCCGCTGGTTGAGTACAAGAAGCAGAGTTTCGACCTGTTCCAGGAAATGCTCGATCGAATTGACACGAGCACCATTCGTTCGCTGTTCAACCTGC
Organism: Pyrinomonadaceae bacterium; assembly: GCA_035276425.1. GTDB lineage: Bacteria > Acidobacteriota > Blastocatellia > Pyrinomonadales > Pyrinomonadaceae > PSRF01. The sequence goes on along the minus strand of DATELP010000113.1, from coordinate 7,974 downwards.
AAATCGTGTCTGGAGATCCTCCCGAAACGGTTCGCCGTCGCGCGCCGCTGAGGCCGTCGCCGTTGACGTTCACTGGTCCGAATCAGGGTGCGGCTCCAGCCGGAGAAGAGGCAGGCAAAACGAAGACGGTGGTCCGCGATCAACCCAAGGTCGGACGCAACGAGCTTTGTCCCTGCGGGTCAGGGAAAAAGTACAAGAAGTGTCACGGCATAAATGCCTGAGGTTAATTTAGGTCCTATAGGACCATAGGACCTATTCAATAGGACCTATAAGACTTCAATGGGCCCTGTAAGACCGACAGGGCCTATTCCAAACCTTCTTGAGCTCCACTAATCCCGTCGTTCAAGCGATCATCAGCGGCGCCGCTCCGCAACCGGCGCGGCTCGCCGCAGCTCGCGGAATGTTGCCGCTCCAGCAGCACGAGCTGCTGGAGATCCTCGTGGCCCTCGCGACCGGAAACGACGCTGAACTCGCCACCGCCGCAAAAGAAACTCTCAAATCCGAAACTCCGGAAGATCTCCTCGTCGCGGCAACAGCCGACGACACGCCACCGAGTGTGCTCGCATATCTCGCGACACAACCCGATGCAACGCTCAACATTTACGAAGCCACGATCCTCAATCCGCAAACGCCCGACGACGCACTCGCAAAACTCGCTGCTGCAACAGCACACGGTTCGTTGCTCGAACTGATCGCCATCAACCAGCAGCGACTGGTGCGTGCGCCCGAGTTGATCGAAGCCATACTCGCGAACCCTGCGCGTACCGGAGAAGCCGAACGCCGCGCGCGCGAAACACGCAAAGAGTTTTTCGAAAAGGAACGTGGCGCCCGCCAGATCGCCGACGAACTGCGTGCGCGCGGCCAAACTGCCGCCGCCGAGTTTTTCGAAACGGCGGAATTAACAACCGCCGGCGGCGATCTCAGTTTTGACGATGCCTGGCTGATCGCTCAGCATATCGAAGTCTCTGACGCCGACCTCGACGATAGCTGGTTGCCGGCGGAGCGTTACGCCGATCTGATTTCGGAAACCGCGGAGCAAAGCGCCGCCAACGTTCAGCGCATCCTCGAACAGGAGCGGCTCGAAACGGGTAATGAAGTCAACGCCGAACGCGTCTCGTTGATTCGCCGCATCATGTTCATGAACACGAAAGACCGCATGAAGCTGGCGATGAAGGGCGATCGCGAAGCACGCAGTATTCTGATTCGCGATTCAAACAAGGTGGTCTGCTCGGCGGTGGTCGCAAACCCGCGTATCACGGAACAGGAGATTGAAAACGTCGCCGCGATGCGGACCGTGTCGGACGAAGTGCTGCGACTAATCGCGATGAACCGAAACTGGGCGCGGAATTATTCGATAATCCACAACCTCGCCCGCAATCCCAAGACGCCGATTCCGACCTCGATGAACATCCTGCTGAGGCTTCGAACCAAGGACCTCCACAACCTCTCGCAGAACCGCAACGTCTCCGAAACTGTCCGCCGCCAAGCACATCGTCTGGCCTCGACTCGCTCCGGCGAGTGATCCGTCACGAAATTTTTGCGAAATAGTTAATAATGTGCTTGACAGGTCACGATTAAAACGTATAATTCCTCACACTTCATCGTTAGTAAGGTTTTTTGCTTATTTGAAAAGTCTGTGGGTGCCAATCGGCTGTGCGGAACTTTAGCTATTTTAACCAGTATTCTTGCCCGCAATAACGCACCGCCCGTACGGACCGTTCGTAGTTTGAGTGGTTCACATGCTTTGGATTGCCACCCTTGTTTTGCCCGAACCCTGCCCTTGCACGCTTTGCCCCGCCAGTTCCCCTGAACAGGCGGGGCATTCCCTCTTTTCTGAGCTTTTTTGTAGCTTGAACTTTAGACCGGGCTGGAGACTTCGGGTGCGGGTTCGCGCATTCGTGAGGTTTCAGGGAGTTCCTGCCCGCACATCCGCGCGAAAAGCCGTTCGTACTGGTCCACCACGCTTTCCCAATCGTAATGAGTCCGCACGCGAAGTTGCGCACGATGCCGGTAGGCTTGAACCAACGAACCGTCGCGCAGCACGCGTTGTAATTTCTCCGCGAGATCGAATTCGTCAATGTACGGCACGCCGGCATCGCCAACGACTTCCATGTTTTCCGGCGTTGCCAGTGTCAGCACGCAGTTTCCGTAACCCATCGCCTCGAGCAACGCGGGATGCGTTCCGCCGACTTCGGTGGCGTGAACGTAGCAATACGCGTTTTGCTGGAGCGCGCGATAATCCTGGCCAAAAACGAAGCCTGTGAAGATGATTCGTTTGTCGCCGCGCGCCTCGGCCTTCAGGTTGTTGATGTAACTCTCAGCGTAAGGAGCATCGCCGACGATCAGCAGCCGGTACGCAGTCCGCACCTTCTTGAAAGCCTCGATCACGAGGTGGGCGTTGTTCTCCGGTTCCAGCCGTGAGACGTACAAAACGTAGCGATTCGGCTCGACGCGCCATTTACGCACCGCTGCACGATCCGAACGCCGTTCCACTTCACTGCCATACGCGATCATCGTTGACGGCGTGTTGTGATGAACCTGGTAGTAATCCTGAATCACTTGCGCATCCGTCACCACTTCGTTCGGCAACACCGTCGACAGATACTCAGCGAGACGATAGTAACGCCGGCCCAGCGAGCCCCACTTTTTGCGTTTGTGCTCGAGCCCGTCCACGTTGATCGCCACTGGCGTTCCCGTGAAACGCAGGATCGGACTGAACGGCGCATTCGCTGAGTTGCAGATCAAAGCCGCATCGAAACGCTGTGACACGGCGTGGACCGCGGATAAAAACGTATGGACCACGGTGTCGAAGTATTTGTGACGAATCGTGGGCAAAACTTTCAGCCGCACGCCGTGATACTCCAATTGTCGCGGTGAAACGTAATGGGCGCGGCTGTACACGGTCACATCATGACCGCGCGCCACGAGCCGTGTGGAAAGGTGCTCGGCGAAGGTCTCAAACCCGCCATAGCTGGCAGGAATGCCTCGGGTTCCCAGGATAGCGATACGCATTTTACGTAACTGCTGCGGAACGGTATGGTTTCCGCGCGACTTGTTCGTAGACCTTTAACGTTTGCCGGGCCGTGTTTCGCCAGTCAAACAGTTCGGCCCGTTTCAGACCTTTAACTCTCAGTTCCCTGCGCAGTTCCGAATTGTTGATTAACTTGTCGATGGCCCCGGCGATCGCGGAGACATCGAACGGGTCAACCTTCAAACCGGCATCACCAACAACTTCCGGCAGGCTCGTCGCATTTCCTACAACTACTGGAGCGCCGCACTTCATGGCCTCCAGCGGCGGCAAGCCAAAACCTTCGAAGTATGAAGGATATACAAAACAAAGCGCCCCGGAATAAAGCGCCGGTAAATCCGGCTCCGGAACATATCCCGTCAGCACTATGGAATCTTTGACGCCCGTGTTTTCAAGTGCATGCAAAGTCTCGTCGTAAAGCCAACCTCTCTTACCTACTATGACGAGTTTTGGGTATCTGTTACTTAATTTAGCGCCTCTCAACGTTGCGTACGCGTTGATAAGACGCACCAGATTCTTCCGGGGCTGGATAGAACCAACTGACAAAACGTAGTCGCCGTCTATCCCGTAAGTGTGTCGTACACGTTGAAGTTCCTTATCGTCAATGACCGGACCAAAGTGGGCCGGAGCGGCTAACGGTATGGCAGTAACTTTTGCCGGATCGATTTTATAAGTCTCAATGACGTCGCCACGTGTGTGTTCGGAGAGCGTCAGTATTCGATCGGCGCGCCGGGCGGAATGCCGCACGGTCAATCGCAACTGCGTCCGGCTGCGACGCAGAAAAGTGTGCGGTAAGTGTTCGAAAGAGAGATCGTGAACGCTAACGACGACCGGACACGGGCAGAATGGCGGCGCCGTGAACTGCACGTGCAGCACGTCGACCGGATGTTTGCGAAGCTCGGCGCTGAGTGTCAGGGGAATTCGGATCAGCGGCGTGTGAGGCCGCGTGATGTGAACTTTGAAGTTGGGCCAGCGCTGGTGAAAACGATCGTGAGCTTCGGCAGTGGTGACGTAGAGAGTGTAACTGTTGGCGCTATCGATCTGCGCGAGCGCTTCGATAAGGTTAACGGCGTAGCTTTCGTTTCCCCCAAGCTTCGCCCCGACAGAATGCGCGTCGATTGCGATCCGCAATCGGTTTCTCCCGTTTCAACTTCAGACCGATCTACTTGCCTTTTGCGGCCGCGGCCTGCTCTTCGTTGCGCTCGCTGCGCGTATCGCGCTCGCGAATACGCGCCGCCTTACCGCGAAGTCCGCGCAGGTAGTAGAGCTTGGCGCGCCGGACGCGTCCTCGTTTGATGAGATCGATATGGTCGATGATCGTGGCGTGCAGCGGAAAGATTCTCTCAACGCCGACGCCGAAGCTGGTCTTGCGGACAGTGATCGTTTCGCGCGCGCCACCGTGTTTACGCGCAATCACGACGCCTTCAAAAGCCTGCAATCTTTCTTTCGTCTCGGATTCCTTGATCCGGACATGAACGCGGACCGTGTCGCCCGGCTGAAACTCCGGAATGTTCTTTCTTAACTGCGTCTCTTCAATCTTATCCAATCGGTTCATTGTGTTGCTCCTTCTTTCCGCGTTCACTTACTCGCTCTTCAATAAATCGGGGCGCTTGCGCCGTGTCTTTTCCAGTGCGGCCTCTTTTCGCCAACGGGCGATCTCCGCGTGATTACCACTCAACAAAACTTCCGGGACTTTCATGCCGCGGAAGTCGGGCGGCCGCGTGTACTGTGGATAGTCCAGCAAGCCTTCTGAAAACGATTCAAACAATGCCGAGGTCTCGCTGCCCAACGCGCCTGGCAACAAACGAACAACCGCGTCGATCATCACCATTGCGGCTGGTTCGCCGCCAGACAACACGTAATCACCGATCGATATTTCATCGGTGACCAGCGCGTCGGAAACTCGTTCGTCGACGCCCTCGTAACGACCGCACAAAAGCACGATGCGTGAATCGCCTTGGGCCATCTCCTGCGCTTTTGACTGCGAGAAAACCTCACCCGCTGCGGATAGCAAAACCACACGCGTGTTTGCTGGCAACTCTTCGCGTTTCGCAGCGCCCGTTAGCGCTTCAACGCCTGCAAAGATCGGATCGGGCTTCAAAACCATTCCGTCGCCGCCGCCGAACGGCCTGTCGTCGACGACGTGATGTTTGTCAGTCGTCCATTGCCGCAAGTCGTGCGCGACGATTTCCACCAGCCCGGCGTTACGCGCTCGTCTCACGATTCCGCAGTCGATTGCTTCGCGGAAAAACTCGGGAAAGATCGTGATGATATCGAACCGTAACATTGCTCAAAGAACTACAACTCCAGTAACCCCTCGGGTGGGTCTATCAAAATCTCTTTTGCCGCGGTGTCTATCTTGACGACGATCTCCGCAGCCAGCGGAACAAGTTGTTCCTTACCCGAATCGTCTGAAACAACCAGTACATCAGCGCCGCCGGTCTTCAATACCGAACGAACCTGCCCGACGCTTGTGTCACCGGCCTTGACCGTGCAGCCTTCGAGTTCCCAGTCGTAAAACTCGTCTTCTTCAAGCGCGACGCGCTCGGAATCGGGAACCGCTAAGTCATAACCAACTAACGACTTTGCCTGATCGACGTCGTCGTAATCGGCCAGCTTCAGGACCACGCGGTCTTTTTGAAACCAGAAGTCTTCGAGTTGGCCCGGTTTCTGTTCACCTGACGGCGCGACGAGGACCAGTTCGTCAACGTCTTCGAATCGCTCCGGAAAGTCGGTCAAAAGCTCAGCGACGATCTCGCCTTTCAATCCGTGGGTGCGGACCGCTCGGGGGATCAGGATCAAATCATCCGAGCCGCCGTCGTGCATGATTCACTCCACGATTTCCAGGAGGTATCGTCGATTCTCTTTCGTGCCGGCGATTCTTGCCAAAGATCTAAGGGCGCGAATGGTGCGGCCCTGTTTACCGATAATTTTGCCGATGTCCTGCGGCGACACGCGCACTTCAAGCAGCGTGGCGCCATTGCGTTGCTCAACCTCGCGAACGTCCACCGTCTCTTTATCGTCGACCAGCGACTTAACGATCATTTCGATAGCGTCTCGCATGGTTTTTCGGTTCGAATAGTTTTGAGTTCAAGCTTTAGCTTGTCAGTCAGACAGCAGCCTAAAGGCTGAACTCAGAACGAGTTCTTTAGGCTTCCGCGACCGCGGCGTTCGCAGCCTTGGTGCTGGCTTTGATCAACCGGTTCACGGTGTCGGTCGGTTGCGCGCCCTTTTCGATCCAGTAGTTGACTCGCTCGAGGTTCAGATTGATCTCGGCGGGGTTGCGAGTTGGGTTGTAGGTGCCCACGTTTTCGAGATAAGCGCCGTCGCGTTTCGACTGCTTCTCTTTAACCACCACCCGATACGAAGGGCTCTTTTTGGCGCCGGTGCGCATTAATTTAATTGCTAACAAGATCGTTCTCCTATCGTCGTCGCTTCTTTTTCTTCTTCTTAAGTTTCTTTCTCGATGGACCAATTGGTCCTCCCGGTAATTGAGGCATCGGCGGCATTTCATCTGAATCAACACCACCAAACCCACTAAGATCCGGCATACCCGTCATCTTTCGCATCATCTTGCCTTTCAGGCCACTGCCGCCGAAAAGGCCCGAACCGGAAAGTTGCCGCATCATCTGCCGCATCTCGACATATTGCTTGATGAGCTGATTGACGCTGGCTACTGTCGTTCCCGATCCGCGTGCGATCCGTCGCCGACGATTGGCGTTGAGGATGCGATGGTCGTTGCGCTCCTCCCAGGTCATCGAGTCGATCATGGCTTCAGTGCGTTTGAGCTCCTGTTCCATCTGCTTCGACTGCTCGTCGGACAACTGCGGCATGCCCATGCCGCCCAGAAGCTGGTCCGGCAGCAGCTTCATGATTTTTGAGAAAGAGCCGAGCTTCTTGACCTGGCGCAACTGCGAACGAAAGTCGTCTAACGTGAACTCGTTCTGCTGTAGCTTCTTGAGCTGCGCTTCGGCTTCACTCTGATCGACCTTTGCCTGAACCTCTTCGATCAGCGACAAAACGTCGCCCATGCCGAGGATTCGCTGGGCAACGCGGTCCGGATAAAACGGTTCGAGCGCGTCGTAACGCTCGCCGACGCCGACAAACTTCACCGGTTGTCCGGTGACCTGTTTGATCGAAAGCGCCGCGCCGCCACGCGCGTCGCCGTCCATCTTGGTCAGAATCACGCCCGTGATGCCGACGCGACGGTGAAACTCTTCCGCCGAACGAACAGCGTCCTGACCCGTCATCGCATCAGCCACAAACAGCGTTTCGACCGGATGCGTCTCGTTCTTGATTGTGACGAGCTCTTCCATCAGCTCGTCGTCGATGTGCAGACGGCCGGCGGTATCGATCATCAGCGTGTCGAAACCGGTCTGCTGTGCGTGCTTGAGCGCGCCACGGACGAGCGTCAGCGGATCGTTAGTTTGCGGATCTTCAAAGATCTGTTGGCCGGACGCCTTGGCGATGACCTTCAACTGTTCGCGTGCGGCCGGGCGGTAAACGTCAACTGAAAGCAACAGCGGCTTACGTTGCTGATTCGCCGCCAACCAGCGCGCGATTTTTCCGGTCGAAGTGGTTTTTCCCGAGCCTTGCAGCCCGACCACCATCACCGTGTTCGGAATCTGTTTAGTAAAAACGAGGCGCGAAGATTGGCCACCGAGCAACTCAACCAGTTCGTCGAAGACAATCTTTACGACCTGCTCCGACGGTTTGAGTTCCTGCCAAACCTGCTGCCCTTCCGCCTTCTGCTGAACTGAAGCGATAAAGTCTTTGGCAACTTTATAGTTGACGTCGGCCTCCAGTAAGGCCAGGCGAATCTCGCGCAGCGCCGCGTCAACGTGCTCCTTTGTAAGAACGCCTTCGCCCCGCAGATTCTTCAGCGTGCGCTTTAATTTATCCGAGAGCGACTCAAACATATAACTCTAGGCGTCGGTTCGCGCTGC
>DATELP010000112.1:0-4728 GCA_035276425.1 Pyrinomonadaceae bacterium | reverse complement strand
TGCTCGCGGGCATTCTCGGCAACCTGACCGACCGCGTTCGACTCGGCTATGTGATCGACTTCATCGTCCTGCACGCCGGCGACTACCACTGGCACACGTTTAATATCGCCGACGCCAGTATCACTGTGGGAGCTTTATTATTGGCGTACGACTTAATATTTAGCCGCAGATCTACACGGATTAAGACGGATGTATCCTGAGTTATTTCATATCGGTAATTTCCCCATCAACACCTACGGCGTGTTTCTCGCGCTCGCCTTTCTTTCCGCGATCCTCATCACGGCGAAACTGGCGCAGCGCGACGGCCTGCCGAAAGAGCGCGTTTACGATCTGTGCTTGTGGATGTTGCTGGCCGGACTCATCGGATCGAAGATCCTGATGCTGTTTACCGAACCGGAGTATCGCTCCAGTCCGTGGCAACTCTTCTCGCTCGACTTCCTGCGTTCAGGTGGCGTTTTCTACGGCGGGTTGATCGGCGCGGTCGTCGCCGGTTACTTCCTGATGAAGCGTTACAAGTTGCCGTGGTGGAAAACCGCGGACGCGTGCGCGCCGGGCATCGCGATCGGTAACTTCTTCGGACGCCAGGGTTGTTTCGCAGCGGGTTGCTGCTGGGGCAAGCCGACGAATCTTCCTTGGGGCGTGCAGTTTACCGAGTTGGGCCACGAGATCACCGGTGTGCCCACCGACGTTCATTTGCACCCGACGCAGCTTTACGAATCGTTTGCGATGTTGCTGGTGTTTTTCTTTTTGCTGTGGCTGCACAAACGCAAACGCTTCGACGGACAAGTCCTGCTCGTTTACGCGCTGCTCTATTCCGTGATTCGTTTTGCGATCGAGTTTGTTCGCGACGATCCGCGCGGCGACATTCTCGGTTTGACGACTCTGACTGGGCTTTCTACCTCGCAGTTGATTAGTATTGTCATCGGCATCAGCTCGCTAATAATCCTGATAGTTCGCAGAAAAACTCGTGAAAACCCTACTGCTCCTACTCACCGCGATACTCGTATCGGCAACTTTGGCGCACGTTCCGAAGCAAGATGACTCGCTTGCTCTGCCAAACGAGAAACATCTCCGGAACCTGAAACAGCTAACCTTCGGCGGCGAAAACGCCGAAGCTTACTTTTCCGCCGACGGCAAACAACTGATCTTCCAATCGACCCGCGAAGGCCACGGCTGCGATCAGATCTACTCGATGAATATCGACGGCTCGAACGTAAAGATGATCTCGAACGGCGACGGCCGCACGACGTGCTCGTATTTCTTTCCCGGCCAGAAGCGCGTGCTTTATTCGTCGACGCATCTCGGCGATAAGCAGTGTCCGCCGAAGCCCGACTTCTCGCGCGGTTACGTTTGGGCCGTTTATCCGAGTTTCGACATCTTCACCGCCAAGCCGGACGGCAGCGACATCAAGCAACTGACGAACACGCCTGGCTACGACGCGGAAACCACGATCACGCGCGACGGTAAGAAACTCGTGTTCACGTCGATGCGCGACGGCGACCTCGACATCTACACGATGGACGCCGACGGCAAGAACGTCCGACGTCTGACCGATCAGCTCGGTTATGACGGTGGACCATTCTGGTCCTACGACGGCAAGCAGATCGTCTATCGCGCGCATCATCCGCAGACCGAAGAGCAAAAAGCCGACTACACCAGTTTGCTGAAACAGAACCTGATTCGTCCGACGACGCTCGAGATCTGGGTGATGAATGCCGACGGGTCTAACAAGCGCCAGGTCACGAGCAACGGCAAGGCCAACTTTGGTCCGTACTTCTTCCCGAACGGTAAACGGATCATCTTCTCGTCGAACATGGACGATCCCCGCGGTCGAAATTTCGAACTGTATGCAATCAATGTCGATGGGACTGGATTAGAGCGGATTACGTTCAGCGAGGCGTTTGATGGCTTTCCGATGTTTTCGCCGGACGGGAAGAAAATCGTGTTTGCGTCTAACCGCAACGCCAAAATCCAGGGCGAAACCAATGTTTTTATAGCCGACTGGATTGAATAAAGCGCCATGAAAACAAGATTCCTAATAATCCCCGTCCTCTTGTCGTTAACGCTGGGCATCGTGGCCCAACAGCCGGATCGCATTCAAACAGACGTTAAGTATCTCTCCTCCGACGCGCTCGAAGGACGCCGTACCGGCACGAAAGGCGCAACTGAAGCTGCGCGTTACGTCGCGAAGGAATTCGCGCGTTTGAAACTAAAGTCGCTCTCCACCGGCTACCTGCAAAAGTTTCCCTACGTTGCGGACGTCAGTCTCGGGAAAACAAACGCCCTGACTTTCGGCAGCGACAAGCTTGAACCTGGCGTTGACTGGTTGCCACTCGGTTTCTCGTCGTCAGCCAAAATCGACGGCGGTCTCGTTTTTGTCGGTTACGGCATCACGGCTTCGGAACTGAACCACAACGACTACGCCAACGCGAACGCCACCGGAAAGATCGCGATGGCGCTCCAGGGCACGCCCGACGGCGCTAATCCGCACGGCCAGTTTGCCCGCTTCGAAGGCGTGCGCTGGAAAGCCGTCGCCGCTCGCAACGCAGGCGCCAAGGCTTTGATCGTGATCGCTCGCGAAGCGAACTTTAAAGACGATCGGTTAACGAAACTTGCTTACGACAACATGGCGGGCGACGCGGGACTTCCGGTAATCGTCATCTCGCGTCAGGCCGCGGATCGCCTGCTAGGCTCTCAACTTTCACAGCTCGAACGGTCGCCAACCAGCCGCTCGTTAACCGGCGAAATCAATCTGACGACCGATATCGTTCGCAACGAGGTTCCGGCTTACAACGTCGTCGCCGTGCTGGAAGGCTCCGATCCCCAGCTCAAGAACGAAGTAATCATCATCGGCGCGCACTACGATCATCTCGGACGTGGCGGTGAAGGCAGTCTCGCGCCGAGTTCCGGCGACATTCATCACGGCGCTGACGACAACGCTTCCGGCACAGCCGGCGTGATCGAACTCGCTCGTCTCTTCACCGAACAAAAGCCAAAACCAAAGCGCACGATTGTCTTCATGGCTTTCGGCGGTGAAGAGGAAGGTCTGCTCGGCTCAAACTACTACGTCAATCACCCGCTGCTTCCGCTCGCCAACACTGTCGCTATGATCAACATGGACATGATCGGCCGCATGAAAGATCGACGCCTCGTGATCGGCGGCGTCGGCACGGCGAAAGAGTGGCGCGACATCATGGCCGCGGACACGGAGAAGTCGTTTCAACTAACGCTAAACGAAGACGGCTTCGGCCCCAGCGATCACTCGTCGTTCTACGCCAGACAGATTCCCGTGCTCTTCTTCTGGACCGGCACGCACAACGACTATCACAAACCCTCAGACACGTTTGAGAAGATCAACTACGACGACGAAGCCCTGATCCTGAAAATGGTCGCGCGCATCGTCAATCAACTCGACGCGACCGACAAACGTTTGACTTACACCACCGCAAAATCCGACGCCGCGCCACGCACCGGCGGCTTCCGCGTCTATCTCGGGACGATTCCAAACTACGCCGACAGCAACGACGGTCTGCTGATCGACGGCGTCCGCGACGACTCGCCCGCGGCGAAAGCCGGACTGAAAGCGGGAGATAAAATCGTGAAGATCGGCACGCGCGAGATTAAAAACGTTTACGACTACACGGCAGCGCTGGGCGAGATGAAAGCTGGGGAAGAGTACGTAATTGAGGTTATGCGCGGAACAGAAAAACTGAGTCTGAAGCTCAAACCCGAGACAAGAAAATAGCCACGGATTTTCACGAAGCAACACGGACAGGTTCAAAACAGTTAACGGGTTTTGTCTGTGTCCGTCGGTGTAAATCCGTGGCTGGTTACTACCAACGCGGTTCGCGTTCGTAACGATCGTTATCGCGATCACGGCCGCCGCCGTAACCACCACGACCACCACCGCCGCCACCACGTCCGCCGCCGTAACCGCCACGGCCACCGCCGCCGCCACCGCGATCAGTTCTCGGCTTCGCTTCATTGACCGTCAAATTGCGGCCGCCGAAGTCCTTGCCGTTAAATGCCTCGATAGCTGCTGCTGCCTCTTCAGGGGTTGCCATTTCCACAAAAGCAAAGCCGCGTGATCGTCCTGTTTCCCGATCTTCAATCACCGAAGCTGATTCCACTGTGCCAACTGCCGCGAAAGCTTCGCGGAGTTCCTCGCTCGTAGTACGGAACGAGAGGTTTCCTACATATAGTTTCGTAGCCATTCTTACTATCCTTATCTGAAGGGAAGCGCGGGCTTGCTGGAATTCGCTGATCCAGTTCGGGGGGGACTACCGATACTTTCGGCGAGCTGCGACGAACCCGGTGCTCTAATAAATCTCGAGAGCGGCTTCTAACTGGTTGACAACTGCCTCACTCTCTATCAGCCGAACCTCGTCGCTTTACGATCACGGACAGGCGCAGTCACCGTTGATGCGCGAGAGCAGGTATCTGTAAGCAAAAGTATGCAGGAGTGTTCTAAAAAGCGTCAAGGACATTTTCGCTGTATCCGTGTAAACTGTCGCGAAATACCCCGAAAGGTCGGATAAATGGCAGAAACTATTCCTATTACAGTGGCCAATGGCGACGGCATTGGGCCTGAGATCATGGCCGCCACCCTCCGGATCCTGGAGGCCGCCGAGGCGCCCCTCGACATCGAAACCATCGATATCGGTGAGAAAGTCTACCTCGCTGGCAACTCTTCGGGCATCGAGCCGAGTTCGTGGGAGTCGTTGCGAC
>DATELP010000111.1:0-27094 GCA_035276425.1 Pyrinomonadaceae bacterium | reverse complement strand
GCAGGGAACTATGATAAATATGCCGAAAGAGACCGGAGCGCGGGCGGCCCGCCCGCTGGTCTGTGAAGCGGCGCTATTATAAGTTGCGGGCGGGCCGTCCGCGCTCCGTCTCGTTTAACATTAATGACGACACCTCAAGCTTCAATGATTGAAACCGTCTCCGGATGGAAATGGTGTGCGCTTGCTTTAGTCGCGATCGTGATTCTGTCAGTGTTTCCGCAACTTCACTTTTGGGCGGTGCGCGGTTCGGAGTGGAATGGAGCGTTCAGTGTCGTCCAGGGCGATGAGCTTTTGTACTCTGCCTACGTGAACGCTTTGATTGATAACCGTCCGCGACGCACTGATCCACCCGCCGGCTTGGACGATAATCCTCAGTCGCCCGTGCCGGAGTCGCTCTTTTCGATTCAGTTTATTCCACCATACGTGATCGCTTTCTTCGCGCGAGTCCTCGGCATTTCGGCGTCTACGGCTTTCATTGTGTTGCTCGGTGTGGCGGGATTGCTGGCGAGTTTGTCGTTGTGTTGGTTGTTCGTTTCGTTAACAGGAGATAAGCGGTTCGCGGCACTCGGCATTCTTATTGTGGTGAGTTTTGGCGCCCTGATTGGTGGACAGGGTTTGATCTGGCTGATCTTTAAGTCTGATGTGAGATTTCTGGGATTGCCGTTTTTGCGGCGTTACGAACCGGGTGCGCCGTTCCCGTTGTGCTTTCTCTTTTTTACGTTCATGTGGAAAGCGCTGAACGGTTCGTCACTGCGAACAATGATTACAACGGCTTTGTTGGCGGGCCTCACGATCGCCACTCTTGTCTTTTCATACTTCTATCTATGGACCGCGACTTTCGCGTGGCTCTTTTGCATCCTCGCGCTCTGGCTCATTCTCCGCCGGGCGGATGCGGAGAAAGTTTTACGCGTGGCTTTCGTGGTGATCGTGCCGTTAGGTGCGGCTCTCGCGGTCTATGCTTATCTGCTTTCTAAAGTCCCGGCAGCGGCCCAAAAAGCGCAGGTTTTGATCTACACCCGCGGGCTCGATCTCTTCCGCGTGCCTGAGATCGTTGGGGCAGTCGTTCTTGTAGTGTTAGTGATAGGCGTGCGCCGAGGCCGCATCTTGCTAAGCGATCCGAGAGTCATCTTCACCGCTTCGTTTGGGCTCTTGCCGTTCCTGGTTTTCAATCAGCAGGTAGTCACGGGACGTTCGATCCAACCGTTTCACTGGGAAGTTCTGATAGTGAACTATGTGGTTCTCGTCGGCGTGGTGATGCTGCTCAAACTGTTCGCCATCGCAATTCGAACGCGCACCGCGATTTCAATCGTCCTTCTTTGTCTTTCGTGGGCTGCTGTTGAAGTCGGTATACCTTCGCCGATCCGCTCGCGTAACGACGTGAAGCTCGATCAGATGGTTCCGGTGCTGCGTCACCTTGACCAGTTGTCCAACACGGACGGTACACGGCAGGAACTGCGCGAACGTGGTGAGACATCGGTTGTAGTGTTCTCACCCGAGTATGGCATCTCGAGGCTCTTGCCGACGTGGGCCCCGCAGGCATTGCTAGTGGGAACCGGCACTGCGTCCTTCCAGGCTTTGCCTGAGGACGAACGGAAAGAATGGATCTATCTACATCTGTATTACTCCGGTAAGGATGAAGATTTTCTACGACAGCTTTTAAACGACAGAATTGACGATACTTACTTAACGTACTTCGTGCAGAGCACTATCTTTGGTCCAGAGCGGATTCTGTTGTTTCTAGGCCGGCATTCCGCGCCTGTTAGTCAGCCTGAGATCGAGGCGCAAGTCGTGGACTACGCAAACTACACACGATCTTTTTCGCGCAGTAATGCACTGAAGCGGCCGGTGAAGTATGTCATCACACCCGCGGACAATAATTTCGATCTATCTCGAATTGATCGGTGGTACGAACGAGACGACGGTGAACGTGTGGGTGATTACACCCTTTACCGGGTGAGATTGCGCTATTAGTTCTGACGGTTCGAGCGTTTTCGCCCGAAGCCTTGTTCGAAGTTGGTCCTTGTCGGGGGGGCGGCGCTCGCTTTCACGGTATCTCTATCGCGATAGATCACGCCGCCCGGTCGGGGCTGGATGCCTGCTATTTCGGTTTTAGTATGTACGCTGGCCGCAAACACTTTGCTGCCACGGAGTACTGCCTCATCACCCTTCTTCAGTCCCCATATCAATGCCGCCGGAGACGAATAAGGGAAAATCAAAGCCCCAGTCGCTACTGCTCCGCCTGCCAGCACAGCAGTGCGATTGGCGCCCTTCTGCTTTCCACTCAGGGAAATCGGAATACGCGTCCCATCCACTCCGACGATGTATTCCATCTCCCAGGCCAACATGCCTGCACGGCCCAATGGTTTAGCATTCCGGACTTTGATAACACGCGCTCGCGCAATCGCCCCTCGTTCGACTACCAACACGTTGTTAACGAAAACGCGACGCTTTGCGAGAAAAGTTATTGCGTCTCCTTCTTTAACCTTTGCCGAAGAAGTCTCCTTCAGTGTTTCCACTTCGACGACCGTGCCCTCCGGAATCTGTACTCGCGGTGCGGGCGTCACGCTGGTATCAACATCAGCCAGAGACGCCGGACCATTCGGAGCCGCCATCATCGCGCGCAATACTTCCTCGGGCACACCGCGTCGCCGCAGGTCACGTAACACGGGCGGAAAGACATCGAAATTGCACGGCGAACTCAGAATCTTCGTGACGATTATTTCAGGCTCGACGTTGTCCTGAACCATCAAGAGTATGTCGTTGTTCCGTAAAAGCTTCGGATAGTTTTCCGTCTGCGCTTGCACCGAGCTGCAAATTACTAAGGGTATTGCGATGAGCAAGCAACGAAACGATCTCATGATTGCTTCTCGGGTCAAGGCAGTTGTGCAAACTACATTAGCAACACATATGCCTCGAAAAGAGATTGAGATTTTCAATAAGACTTACGTCTTGATGCTGCGCGGATTGACACAACTGCTCGCTGGCGAGCAGTTGTGGTCGGGTGTTGCGGACTTTCAATAAATCAGTGTCGGGGGGTACTGACTTCTATCACTTCATTTCCTGACAGCAGTTGCATGCCGTTCAGATCTTCTTCCTGCAGGAACCGAACCGCCATCACGCCATACTGCTTGAGCCGGCGATAAAGTTTGCTGCGATCGATCCCGAGAGCTGCCGCCGCGCGGACCTGGTTTCCGCCAAACTGCTGCAATACTGAAAGAATGTAGCGCTTCTCGACTTCGGCGAGCGGCACTGTGTCGTTCATGTAAGCCTGAAGCACTTGCCGGAAACTATCAGCACTCTGTTGCCGATGCGCACTCACGATCTCCGGTGGCAGATCCAACACACCTAACTCGTCTTCGAGACCGAGTGCGAGTGCATACTCGATCACGTTTTCGAGTTCGCGAACATTGCCGGGCCAGGGATACTCGTTCAACGTGCGCATCGCTTCGGGAGTAAAGCGTGGCGTTGAAGTCCGGCCCTGACGTTCAGCTTTCATTCGCAGAAAATGATCGACGAGCAGTGTGACATCGCCGGTGCGAGTGCACAGTTCGGGTAAGTGCAATGGCAGCACTCGCAAACGGTAATAAAGATCGGGACGGAAACGGCCGGCTGCGACTGCTTCCGCGAGATTGCAGTTCGTCGCCGAGATGATGCGTACGTCGATCGCGATGTTCGCACGCGCACCGATGCGGCGCACCGTGCGTTCCTGCAACACGCGCAACAGCTTCGCCTGGGCTGAAAGATTCAAGGCGTCGACTTCGTCGAGAAAGAGTGTGCCGCCGGATGCTTTTTCAAAGAGTCCACTGCGGTTCTCATGCGCACCCGTGAAGGTGCCGCGTTGATGACCGAAGAGCTCGGCTTCGATCAGCGTTTCGGGAATTGCCGAACAGTTAATGTCTACAAACGCCTCGTCACAGCGCGGGCTCATGTTGTGAATCGCGCGGGCGGCGAGTTCTTTGCCGGTGCCGGTTGCCCCTGTGATCAATACGGAAGCATCGGTCGGGGCGACGCGCTCGATCACGGAAAACAGTTTTCGCATTACCGGCGATTGGCCCACCAACGTTGGCGTTCTGGGACTGCTTGCGGGGTCGGGAGTTTCCGGCTCAAGCGTTCTTGCGACCGGACGGTCTCTGCGACTCGTTTGGGTATTAACCCAACCGTCAAAGACGGGGGGAGTAGCGAGGGGCATTAATCAACAAACTCCTAGAGAAAAATCCCTTTGGATCGGCTCCTGCGAGTTCCGTGGTCGGGAGTCAGCCTCTAAGGAGCACTCCTTTCAAACTGGAATAACAAAACACCTAAAAAGACTACGGTTCCGAATAGTTCCATCTGAGAGGGTGCTTTTTGCCTAGTCCGGATCCTTGCTGGTAAAGAGTCCAAACTACGGGTTTGTTTGTTTTGATTAATTACCTGGACCGGACGAGACCTTGCGGTTTTGGGTAAAGCTCGAAGCCGTGCTAACTCGAACAGTCCATTTTGCTAAGACGATGATCCGAGCGCCTCCTTGGCAACTCAAGGGCCACTGTGCAGAAGTGGTCCATTTCCCAACAAACTCTACGAGTAAACATCGTAGTGAATGTTGTGCAGCGAAAGCTTTGTCCATCGTTTAGACTCGCTTTCTAGAATCGAGACGACTTTCAATTTTTGTGCTTACACCTTTATTGACTGGAATGCGGTGAACATTACATCTGTCTATTTCATGCAGAGACAAGTCGAGGAGAACATCGTGGCTATCAGGCTTTACCTGTCAGCACTGACATTCGTGTTTCTACTGCTCGCCTGGTTCGATCGTGGCGTGGGAGTGCTGGAAGCGATAGTCGTGACATCCGCTCTCGTTTACTTAATTCTTGACGCCCGCGAACATTTGCAACTCGTTAAAACAGATGTCGACCTATTGCAACAACTAGAAGCAAAAGTGTCAGTACTGTTGGGTACACATGACAATAATTATTAACGCGATCTTCAGCTTCATCGCCGCGCTCGTGCTTCACGAGTTGGGGCACTTCTTCGCGGCGCGTGTTTGCGGTGTGCCGATCAAACAAGCGGGACTGGGTTGGGGACCAAAGCTTTGTGGTGTTCGCGTCGGTGATGTTGACTATCAACTGCGTGCGCTGCCGGTTGGCGCCTACATTCAAATGGATATGGCCGCGTTGCAAACGCGACCGTTGTTGCAACAGTTGTTTGTACTCGGTGCGGGCATTGGCGTGAACCTGGTGCTTTGCGTTTTAACGTGGGGCACGCTTTTTAGCACGCTCAATCTCGCACTCGCGATTGGAAATCTCGTACCGTTCTATCAGCTTGACGGTTGGAAGAGCGCGATGGTGATTTGCCGGCGCGTGTTTGGTCGCAACCCGTTCGTCGAGTGGGGCTTGACGCTTGGTGGCGGCGCGATCGCGTTGTCGGTTTTTATTCGCGCGTTTCTAAACTTCTGAAATGAAAATGATCTTTCCTGCAAACATCGACAGCCGCAGGCTAGCCAGGGCTTACATCGCTTTGGCTTTTGCGCAAGACGTTGCCAAGGGTTACGTAAGCGAAAACGAATCGCTCCACCCGCTCTTAAGCGCACTCGATATGTCTGCGAAGTTGTTAGAGGAAATTCTGGAAGATGTGTTGCCGGAGGAAGATATGTCTGCCACAGAGAACACGGACTACAAAGAGTTAGTCATGTAGTCCGTGTTCGTCTGTGTAAGTTGTGGCTTACATGCCCATTCCGCTCATGCCGCCCATACCGCCCGGCATTCCGGAACCGCCGCCCTTTTCGTCCTCAGGAATCTCGGAAACCATCGCTTCAGTCGTCAGCATCAAGCCGGCGATCGAAGCCGCGTTCTGAAGCGCGGTGCGAGTCACCTTGGCCGGATCGATAACGCCCGCCTTCACGAGATCCTCATACGTTTCAGTGGCTGCGTTGAAGCCAACGTTCTCGTTCTTCTCGGTACGAACGCGCTCGACAACAACAGCGCCTTCTTTACCTGCGTTCTGAACGATCTGGCGCAGTGGCTCTTCCAACGCACGACGGACGATGTTCACGCCGATCTGCTCGTCGGGATCGCCTTCGCCGTTTTTGTTGAGGTCGTATTTCTCGAGTGACTTGGCTGCGCGTACTAGCGCGACGCCGCCACCCGGAACGATACCTTCCTCAACCGCGGCGCGCGTGGCGTGCATTGCATCCTCAACACGTGCCTTCTTCTCTTTCATCTCGGTCTCGGTTGCAGCACCGACTTTGATCACTGCGACACCGCCGACGAGTTTGGCGAGACGCTCCTGGAGTTTCTCGCGATCGTAGTCGGAAGTGGTGTCTTCGATCTGCGCGCGCAGGGTTTTGACGCGGCCTTCGATGTCTGACTGTTTGCCGGCGCCTTCGACGATCGTGGTGTTGTCTTTATCGATCGTGATCTTCTTGGCGCGTCCGAGATCTTCGAGTTTGACGTTCTCGAGTTTGATACCGAGGTCCTCACTGATGACTTTGCCACCGGTGAGAATCGCGATGTCTTCGAGCATCGCTTTGCGACGGTCGCCAAAGCCCGGAGCCTTGACGGCTGCGATGTTCAACGTGCCGCGCAGTTTGTTAACGACCAACGTTGCGAGTGCTTCGCCTTCGACGTCCTCGGCGATGATCAGCATCGGCTTGCCCATCTTGGCGACCTGCTCCAGCAACGGCAGCAAGTCTTTCATCGAACTGATCTTCTTCTCGTTGATGAGGATCAGCGGATTGTCGAGCACTGCTTCCATGCGCTCGGGATCGGTGACGAAGTACGGGCTGAGATAGCCGCGGTCAAACTGCATACCTTCGACGACCTCGAGTGACGTTTCCATCGTCTTCGATTCTTCAACGGTGATCACACCGTCTTTGCCGACCTTGTTCATCGCTTCGGCAATGATGTTGCCGATGGTCGTGTCGCCGTTGGCGGAAACAGTTCCGACCTGGGCGATCGCGTCGCCCTTGACGGGCTTCGAAAGCTTCTGGATCGCAGTGGTGGCTTCCACGACAGCCTTGTCGATGCCACGTTTGAGGGCCATTGGATTGGCGCCGGCCGCGACAGTCTTCACGCCTTCGCGGAAGATCGCCTGAGCGAGCACGGTCGCGGTGGTGGTGCCGTCGCCGGCAACGTCAGAAGTTTTGGAAGCGACTTCGCGCACCATCTGGGCGCCCATGTTTTCCAAATTATCTTTGAGTTCGATCTCTTTTGCGACGGTAACGCCGTCTTTAGTGATTGTGGGTGAGCCAAACTTCTTGTCGATCACCACGTTTCGGCCTTTCGGGCCGAGGGTGATCTTGACAGCGTCGGCGAGCTGGTTGATTCCGCGCAAGATCGCTGCCCGCGAGTCCTCACCGTGGATTACTTGCTTAGCCATTTCTCTATCATCTCCTGCTTAAATTTGAGTAGGACAGACATTGTTGGTCTGTCTTTCTGCGGTCGCGTGGTCTTCGATCGGGCAGATCAGATGTGATCTGCCGTCGTTGACTACTTGCCGCCTTTCTTTCCGCCTGTGGCAGCGCCGGCGCGCTCGAGGATGCCGAGGATCTCGTCTTCGCGCATGATCAAGTACTCTTCGCCGTCGATCTTGATTTCGGAACCGCTGTATTTGCCGAAGAGAACGCGATCGCCGACCTTCACGTCGAGGGTCTGACGGGAGCCGTCATCCTTATATTTGCCTTCGCCGACAGCAATGACTTCGCCTTCCTGAGGCTTTTCCTTGGCAGTGTCAGGGATAATGATGCCTCCCCGAATCTGCTCGCCCTCCTCGATCCGGCGCACAATCACGCGGTCATGAAGAGGCCTGATATTCGTAGCCATAACCTGGAATCTCCTTTCAACTGGTCGAGAAATTTGTGAATTTAGGATGTATAACTAGCACTCTGTATTTGAGAGTGCTAAGGATAGAGCGAGTTGTATGTGGATGTCAACGGCTGCAACAGGATGAACGCCGAAGGCGTTTGCTAATTTCAGCCCAAGGTTGCTTCAACCCTGGGACCAGCAAAATCAAGAGAGGGGCGGCCAACGCTGAAAGCGTTGGCGAGCCGGACCAACCCGATCGCCAACGCCGACGGCGTTGGTATCCGTCAATCCCAGACATAACGTTCGTCATATTCCACTCCGTACGCTTTCAGAAACGCGCGATACTCATCCTGAAACGTGACGCGCTTGTGATGCTCCTCCTGATTCTCAATGTACGCAATCACGTCTTTGAGATTTGATTGGCTTACGGAAAACGCCCCATACCCGCCTTGCCAATGAAAATTCGTTAACTTCGGTGAAAGCCCTTTAACCCAACCCGACGACGTCCGTTTAGTTTCTTTAACAACCGTTGCAATCGGGTAGATTCGCGAAAGTGCGAACAACGAATGCGTGTGGTCCTCTACGCCGCCGATGATCAACGTCTCGCAACCGTACTTCCGTAGAATCGTGGCCAGGTATGCGTGCATGTCACGGCGAATGCATTTGTCGGATAGAAACGGGAAACGGTTTTTAGTTGAAAAGATGAGGTGCGTCCAAAGACGCGCGAGCGACTGAGCCATAGTGAGGTGGCCTCCTGATTGAATTCGTAGATCTGTTTGGGGCGGATTCTAGCACGCGTGTGTTTCGACTGCGAACTGCGAACTGCGAACTGCGAACTGCGAACGGTGAACGGTGAACGATGACGATGACGATGACGATGACGATGAATGATGATACTCGCTCGCTATCGCCCGGAGTCTAAACGCCGAAGGCGTTCTCTAATTTCAGCCCGGGGTTGCTTCAACCCCGGGAACACAACAATACCTGAAAGGCCAACGCTGAAAGCGTTGGCGAATAGGCGCGGAGCAGGTTCGCCAACGCTTTCAGCGTTGTTGGATGCCTTAAATAATTGCTCGTCCCAGGGTTGAAGCAACCCATGGGCTGGAATTAGAGAACGCCTTCGGCGTTAGGTATGCCTATACCGTAGGTGTTGAAGTTAGCCAACTACTTCGGCGTTAACGATCAATTGGTAGCGATTAACTATTCAGCCTGATTAACCTTCCAACACGTCACCGTGTGGCGCGTTTGGGGCGGGTGCCATTGCGGTCCTGGCGATCGTAGAGGGCGACGCGCTTGGCGAGGGTGTTGCGATGGATCCCCAGGATGACCGCGGTTTTCGACAGGTGTTGCTTGTTTTTGGCGAGCGCCTTCTTGATGTAGAGCTTTTCGAATTCCGAAAGAGCCTCGTCCAAAAGGATTTGGCCTTCCAGCATTTCGTCGATCAGGGTTTCAAGCCGGGCACGCATGATTCAATCTCCAGAGGGAGACAATGGCAGCGACGGTGGGTGAGTCGCTCGCCTGGAAAACTAAAGCTCTTTCCCGGTTAGTAGTCGGTACGCTTCGAGATAGCGAGCAGTGGTGGCCGCGGCGACTTCCGCCGGAATCTCGGGTGCGGGCGGTTTCTTGTCCCAATCGAGAGTCTCGAGATAGTCGCGCACAAACTGCTTATCAAAAGATGGCTGCGAACGGCCCGGTTCGTATTCATCGGCGGGCCAGAACCGTGAGGAATCCGGCGTCAACACTTCATCAATCAAAAGCAGCTCACCATTCTTGTCCAAACCAAATTCAAACTTCGTGTCCGCAATGATGATCTGTCGCTGACGCGCGTACTCGTGAGCTTCTGAATAAAGACGCAACGACGTGTCGCGAAGCTGCGCCGTTCGTTCCTCACCGATCAACTCGCGCACCTGATCTTCGGTGATGTTCTCATCGTGTCCCACTTCGGCTTTAGTAGAAGGGGTGAACAACGGCTCCGGCAACTTCGCTGATTCCTGCAAATCCGCGGGCAACTTGTGACCACACACTTCACCCGTGCGCTTGTAATCTTTCCAACCCGAACCAACCAGATAACCACGCACGACACACTCAACCGGAAACACTTCCGCACGACGCACGAGCATCGCGCGTCCCGCAAGCGTCTGTGCGTGACGCTGCACCACTTCCGGCATCTCTTCAATCTTCGCCGTGATCAGATGATTCGCGACAACGTGTCCCAACCGTTCAAACCAAAACTCCGAAAGCGCAGTCAACACTTCGCCCTTACGTTGAATCGGCGTCGGCAGAATACAGTCAAATGCGGAAATGCGATCGGTCGCAACGACCAGCAAACTGTCGTCATCGACAGCGTAGACGTCGCGGACTTTTCCACGCCTTACGAGCTTGAGATCAGAAAGAGATGTTTGCAGCAGAGTGGCAGCACTCATGTCGTTAGCTGCCCTCCGAGCAGCGAAGATTTAGCTTTTGTAAGAGACGAGTCGGATTGTGCTCGCCGTGAAAAACTTTGTCAAGAAGCACTCATGATTTAAGTGTTTAGACATGATTGCAGAATTGACAAGATGCAATTAAGCAGGTTTCGAAACAAAACCGCTTATCGCGTTTTGCTCATCTTGTTAACGTTGTAAATCCTGTCAACTGCTAAGCGCTTCACGCAGGCGACGAATTTGCGCCGCGTGATTGTGAGCGTGATCGGCGTAAATTCTCAGCCAGTCTTCAGCACTGTAGCGTCCGTTCTCTGTGTGCGTTCCCGCACGTTGCCAATCTTCTTCGGACATCATCGGCAACAACTGCGCTGTCGTCGCGCGCGCGGAGCGAAACGCTTCCAGCGCCGGCCCCATGTCGCGCTCGTTGTAGCGCAGCCGTTTCGCAAACTCATCCTGATCGTAACCATGAATCAGCGGTTGTTCTTCACAGAGCAGTCTTCTGATCCTGACCGCCGACGTAGTTTCGCTGTCGCCGAGATGATGAACAATCTCTCGCGCACTCCACTTGCCGGGGATCGGATGCGCACCCAGACTCTCCGCGGGAAAGTTGTTGAGCGCGTCCGTTACTTCTTCATAGCCGGCAGCATACTGTTTAATGAGGGCGTTGCGTTCTTCGGGTGTCATGGTTTGGTCCTTTTATTAATAGGGTTAAGTTTGCCAAGAGCATAGCAGAGATTTTGCGGGCTGTTGACTTTTGGACAGTTTCGGAACGTTGCCGTTAAGTTTGGGCTTGAACACCCGGGCGATTCTCCTGTACTATCCTCCCCGAACCGAGTTGCGCCAAAAGACCCCGATGGTGCTTACCCTCTGAGCCTCCTGCTTGTCAGTTCATTTCGACGAACTATTCTGATGGCTACAGCTACTGACAGACAGAAAATCGCAAAAGATAACTTTCCTGTGCCCGACTCAGGCGAACGCAAGGTCTCGCTACTGGTAGTCGAGGACGATGAAAACATCTCGACCGCAATCAGCGAGTATTTCTCGCGCGCCGGTTACAACGTGCGGACTGTCGAAGATGGTCTCAACGGTGTAAAGGCAGCACTGGACGATCCACCCGATGCGGTGGTCCTCGATCTTATGCTGCCGAAGATGGACGGCCTCGCAGTTTGCAAGGAACTCAGGGAAAAGGTCGGCTACTTGCCAATACTTATGCTCACAGCCAAGGACGACGTCGTCGACAAAGTCCTCGGACTGGAGATGGGCGCGGATGATTACATCACCAAGCCCTTCAGCCTGCGCGAACTGGAAGCACGCATCAAGTCGGTGCTGCGGCGCACGCGCAATGGACCAAGTAGCGACGGTATTCGAGACGAAGCGCCGATCGTTCGCGGCCGGCTGCGGATCGATTCCGCGAAGCGCGAAGTCACCATCGGCGACCGCCAGGTTGAACTGACGCCGAAAGAATTCGATCTGCTGCGTCTGTTCGCGTCGAATCCGGGCCGCGTCTTTCCGCGCAAATACTTGCTCGAGAAGATCTGGGACTACTCCTACGAAGGCTACGATCGCACGATCGATTCACACATCAATCGCCTGCGCGCCAAGATCGAGGAGAACCCCGAGAATCCGCAAATGGTCCTGACCGTTTGGGGCATCGGGTATAAGTTCAGCGACGAGCAATAGGTCGTAAATTCTATACGATAGGTCCTATAGGACATATAGGACCTATTTCCCGCCTTTTAATTCCTCTAAAATTCCGTAGCAATTCTCACCAACTTATTGTATTCTTCGCGCCAGTTTGCACAAGATAGTGGGCCCCCCGACTACCTTGTCTCACGTTTCGCTATTTGAAACTGGAGGAAGTCGAGATGAACTGCATCAAAGGCCGAATTGTGCCTGCTGTTCTCTTATTGGGGCCCGTATTGACTTTCACCGCGCCGGTTCAAGCCCAAAACAGCGTTACCGCTTCGGCGCGTCCTGCAATTTCCGTCCTCGATAGCACTAAGGAACAAGATGGACTTGTCGGTTCTGTACGACGAGTTAAGACGGAGACTGCCCGCATCGAGATCAAGGACGGACATCCAATCGAGGGACCGGCTCAACTGGTTGAAGTCACCACCTACGGGATCAAGGGCCATCGGATTGAAAACACTTCCTATCCGATCGCCGGATCGCTCGCAGGCAAAGAAGAATACAAATACGACGAACGTGGAAACATCACGGAGATGACGCTGCGCGACGACCGCGGCGCGATTCTCAGCCGTGAGGCGTACACGTATGAGTTCGACAAGTTTGGTAACTGGACCAAGATGACGACGAACCTGGTCGTGTTTGAAAACGGGGAATTGAAACGCGAGCCTACGGAAGTAACGTACCGGACTGTTACTTATTATTTTGATGACAGCGTTGCGAAGGCTGTTGAAGAACCGCCAAAGCCCGTTGAACCGCCCAAGAGCGTCTCTGTTCCAGAG
This sequence comes from Pyrinomonadaceae bacterium, assembly GCA_035276425.1. Classification (GTDB taxonomy): domain Bacteria; phylum Acidobacteriota; class Blastocatellia; order Pyrinomonadales; family Pyrinomonadaceae; genus PSRF01. The sequence continues at coordinate 14,428 of DATELP010000111.1, read as the reverse complement.
CCCGTCTTGCGAGAGGTTGAGGAAACACAGATTTTAGGAATTGAGTACGGAGAAATCTCATTCTCCACGCCTGAGATCGGATCAATTCCTCCGCCGCTTGTTCTCAAGCGAATAGAACCTGCGTTATCGGTGGCTCCGACGGCTCCTACATTAAGTCCAGCAATGGATCTGTACGCCACCGGCCGCAGCCGTTTCGAAGCGGGCGACGTCAAAGGCGCGATAGACGCCTACCTTCAATCGATCAAGATGGACCCCGGTTCAGCCGAAGTATTTCTCAACCTGGGCCACGCATATCTGAAGGTCCAAAAAGACGGCGACGCGATCAAAGCATTCAAACAGTCGCTCAAACTCAATCCCGATCAACCCGAAACGCAATATGGTTTAGGTCTCGCATCGTTTCGCCAGGGCCAGTTCCAACAAGCGGTCGACGCGTTCAAGAAGGCCGTAACTCTCGAACCCAGAATGGCCAAAGCGCATTACGGCCTGACGCTCGCTTATCAGGAGCTCGGCCAATCCCAGGGCGTGATCGAGCATTATCGAATTCTCGAGAGACTCGACAAAAACCTCGCGCGGAAAGTGGCCATGACTTTTCCGCAATACAACTTTTCGTGCCGCCAGGTGCAAGGCTGCCCCTAAGCCCGGAAGATTTGCAGGAGTAGTAATGCAGAACAATCGTTTCGTAGTTTTGACCGGACACCTCAACAACTATCCCCTATCCGATCTGGTCGGCATTTTGCGCCACCAGAAGAAAACCGGACGGTTGCTGATCGAGTATCCGAAAGGTCCGGCAACGTTTTTCTTTCAGGACGGCGAGTTGATCGACGCGCGTCTCAACGATCTCGTCGGCTTGCAAGCGATCTGCGTGGCCTTAGCCCAGCCCGATGCAGCGTTCAACTTCAATCCTTTAATTCCCGCAAGCCGCCGCTCGATTGAACCTTCGTTGCACCGGGCCGTTTCCGAACTGTTCGGATGTTGGGATGAGAGTGCGCTCCAGATCGAAACGACCGCCGCGACCGCGCCGGTGCTCGCCACACAACCCGAGCCGCTCGCGCTTCCGCCGGCTCCGCCTTCCGCGTTGCGGCAACGTCCGCTCTTCTTCATGGCTGCGGCCGTTTTGATCGGCGTCGGACTCTCAACCGTGATCGCAGTCACCGGAGGTTTTAGTGCCAGTCCTCCTGTCGTTGCCGCTGAAGCACCGCGACCAGTTGTTTCACAAAATCCAAATCCGTCTCCATCTGTGTCATCCGTGTTACCCAGTCATCCGACTAAATCCAAACCCCGGCCAAAAAGCAGTAACACAGAAACCACAGATCAAAAGCAACAACCGATCACCGTCGTGATGCAGATCGAAAACGGTCGCGTGTTGAAAGCTTCAATCGCCAACCCGAAACCCGGACGCGAAAGTTACGAAGCCCTCGCGCTGCGCATTGCGCGCCAACGACGATACGCACAGACCCTGAACGGCGGCCAAACTGTCACTATTGCCGTCAGCCCCCAAGACTAAAGACTGCTAACGAAAGGCGCCCCGATGTTATTTCTCGAGACGAAAGCCCTGAATCATTCACTCGACGGCCACGCGCGCACGAAGTTGTTGAAACAACTTGAGGAGCGCGGTCTCACGCCGCTGATCCGTTCCGCGCGGCTGCGCTTCTTCGAAGACGTGCTGCTCGGCGCCGATCGCATTTCCGATCTGGAGACAGCGCTCGCTTCAAATACCGATACGGCTATCGACGAACCTTTCGTGCGCGGCGACGTGTTCTGTTTTCACGATTACGTTCTCTTTCTACTCTTCGAAGACGACGACACACTGCGCGCGGGCATTGTTTTCGAACCGCGCACGCCGGAACCGTTTCGCAAACTCGATTCATTTTGTCAGGACGTTCGCACGCTGCTGTTTACGGACGAGAACGACATACCGCAGTGGCAATCAGGCAAAGCCGCAATGCCGCAAGGCTTCCGCACGTTTGTGGAAAAGCAGGACGCCGATTCGCTCTACACGAGTCTGCGCAAAGAGACGATGAGCAAGCGCATCCTCGCGGCTTCGAAACTTGAAGACGAACGCGCGCGCGTCTTTCTGCGCACCGCGCGCAACGCGCACGAGGAAGGCTACGCGGCGAAGTTGCTGACCGGAAACACTGACTCCGCTCACGTGCCGATTCAACGGCTCGAAGACGTTGGTCTTGTCGAACGCGAAGTGCAGATCAGTTGTCGCAAGACCGGTCACGCGCTGTTTCGTTTGCCGAATCCGCACGCGCTCGCGGTGGTGACAGTGAGCGATGCGACGTGTAGCGAGTGTGGCGCGGCGGTGGCTGATGAAAATGTGGAAGAAGTGATTGCGCCGACGCAGCTTGCGTCGTCGTTGCTCGAAGACGGGTCATGGCTGGTGAGCCGGATTCACTTTTTGCTGCGCGAGATGGGCGTGCCGGAACGCGAGATCGCGGTTGGACCATCGGAAGGCACTGGCTACGGCCAGATGATGGCGAACATCTGTGGCGAGTCGTTTCTGATCGTGACGCGCGATGGAGATCTGACCCCGGCGTTTGCGCGCTGGGCGATCGACCTGGAGATTGAAACTGAAGCGTCGCACCTCGTGATCGTTGCGACGGGACGAATTCATCGCGAAGCTGGAGTGTTGTTGCAGAATCACTCGCGGCGGCGCGTCAGTGGCGGACAGGACTTTGAAATGATCATCGCCGACGACGCAGCGACCGCGGGCCGCGAGCTACAGAACGCGCTCGAACGCGTTTCGCAGCGTGTCGTCGCGGAACAGCTCTGCGTGCTGGACAACAGTATCGGGTTGTCAGTTAGCCACGTCGTAATGAAGAAATTTCAGCGCTTAAGAGCCACGGATGACACGGACAACACAGATCGAGCAACGGAACCTGAATCCGTGTTCGTGGAACCAACCGCCCCGCTTACTCTGGTGGCTGGTGCTTCATCTGGTGATGTGATCAACGTCGAATGAGTAGAAACGACGAACGTTGGCACGCAGACGTGGCTATCTTGCGTCAGGCTGCTGAGGAGTTAGTGCGTCGTCGTGAGTTAGCGAAACCGAACCTCCCCAGGTTGAGCAACGGGCCTTTCGACGATATTGCTCGATCGCTCGACGACCCTTCGCCCGAAGTCCGCAAGAAAGCGGTTCGCGAACTCTACGAACTCGATCCCGATCAGGCTGCTACGCTCGTGAACGACGCGCTGCGCGCCGGTTCGCCTGAAGAACGCCGCCGCATCGGCACCGCACTCGCAGACAGTGGATTGCTTTACGAAGCGATCGACGACCTGATGGGCGAGAATCACGAGAGTTGTTACGGCGCTTTTTCGCTGTTGTTTTTGGTTGCCAAAGCGGGTGTCGTGGAACCGCTAATCACAGTTATTGAGAAAAACCCGAGCCTCGATCTAAGCCTCGCGATCATTCGACTGCTCGCTTCGAGTGGCGAACCGGAAGTCGGACCTGCATTAGAAAAACTCGCCACTAACCGTTTGCTTGCTCCTGAACTCCGCTCTGCCGCCGCCGAAGCCGTCGCTCAACTCATTAGCTAAGCAGCACAGCGAACCATCCACAGATTACGCAGATTGAAATCTGTGTAATCTGTGGATGGTTTGAGCCCCCTTCGACAGACACGAACGTCTGTCCTACTATTGTAGTTTTCACATGCGCTTCAAACTTCATTCTGAGTACGAACCCAAGGGCGATCAGCCGGCGGCGATCGACGCAATCGTGCGCGGTCTCAACGACGGCGCGAAAGATCAGGTGCTGCTCGGCATCACCGGCAGCGGCAAGACGTTCACCATCGCCAGCGTCATCGAACGTATGCAACGGTCGACGCTCGTGCTGGCGCACAACAAAACGCTCGCGGCGCAACTCTTTCAGGAGTTTCGCACGCTCTTTCCCGAGAATGCCGTCGAGTATTTCGTCTCTTATTACGACTACTACCAACCGGAAGCGTATGTTCCGGCGGCCGACGTCTACATCGAAAAGGAAGCGATCGTGAACGAAGAGATCGATCGCTTGCGGATGTCGGCGACGCGCGCGCTGTTCGAGCGCAAAGACGTGATCGTCGTCGCGAGTGTGTCGTGCATTTACGGTCTCGGCGATCCGGACGCGTATTACGGTTTGCTGTTCTTTGTCGAACCCGGCGGGCGCATGTCGCGCGATGTGCTGCTCCAGCGTTTGGTCGAGTTGCAGTACGAACGTTCCGATATCAACTTTCAACGCGGCACGTTTCGCGTGCGCGGCGATGTGGTGGAGATCTATCCGAGTTATCAGGATCTCGCGTATCGGATCGAGTTGTGGGGCGACGAGATCGACTCGGTTTCAACGATCGATCCGCTGCTTGGGGAAGTTGTCGAGAAACACACATCGCGCGTGCCGATCTATCCGAAGACGCACTACGTGATGTCGCGTCCCACGATCAAACGCGCCATCAAGACGATCAAGGAAGAACTCGAGTGGTGGGAACCGAAGCTGATCAACGAGGGCAAGCTGGTGGAAGCGCAACGGCTGCACCAGCGCACGATGTTTGATCTGGAAATGATCAAGGAGATGGGCTTCTGTCGCGGGATCGAGAATTACTCGAGGCACCTCACCGGCAAGAATCCCGGTGAGCCACCGCCGACGCTTCTTGACTACCTTCCCCGAGACACGCTGATCGTTATCGACGAATCGCACCAGTCGGTTCCACAGGTTCGCGGAATGTTTGAGGGCGATCAGTCACGCAAGCGAACGTTAGTCGAATACGGATTTAGATTACCGTCCGCACTCGATAACCGTCCGTTGAACTTCAAGGAATTTGAAGCGCGCATCGGACAGACGATTTACGTGTCGGCGACGCCTGGGCCTTACGAATTAACAAAGGCGGCGGGTGAAGTGATCGAACAGATCATTCGTCCGACGGGTTTGATGGATCCGGAAGTGGAAGTGCATCCCGTCAAGGGGCAGATCGATCACTTACTTGAGGAGTGCCGCCAGCGTGCCGAAGTTCACGAGCGAGTGTTGGTCACGACGCTGACGAAGCGGATGGCTGAAGATTTGACTGAGTACTTCACGGAAGTCGGCGTGCGTGTTCGTTACCTGCATTCCGATATCGAGACGCTCGAGCGGATCAAGATCCTGCGCGATTTGCGGCGTGGCGAGTTTGACGTTTTAGTGGGAATCAATCTGTTGCGTGAAGGATTGGATCTGCCGGAAGTTTCGCTGGTGGCGATCCTCGACGCGGACAAGGAAGGGTTTCTGCGTTCCGAGCAATCGTTGATACAGACCATCGGGCGTGCGGCGCGAAATGCGCGCGGGAAAGCGATCCTTTACGCTGACAGGATCACCGAGTCGATGAAACGCGCGATGGAAGAGACGTCGCGGCGGCGTGCGATTCAGGAAGTTTTCAATCGCGAGAACGGGATCACGCCGCAGACGATTATCAAACCGATCGAAGCAACGCTGATCACGGCGTCTGAAGCTGACTACTTCAAGATGCCGACCGAAGTCGATCAGATCGAAGACTACTCGCCGGAGAACCTCGAAGCCACGATTGCGCGGTTGGAGGTCGAGATGCGCGGGGCGGCGAAGCGGTTTGAGTTTGAGAAGGCGGCGGAGCTGCGCGATCGCCTCAAGGTGCTGCGCGAGCGCGAATTGCAGTTGAGTTAGACAGGATTTCAGAATTAACAAGATGGGTACAAACCAGTCATGTCCCGCTTTTTGATCTGAATCTTGTCAGTTTTGTTAATCCTGTCGAGTAATGCAGATCAAGGCGAACCCTGACGAGATACAGTCGTTTCTTTCGGACGCGAGTTTTATACGCGACGGACATGCCGATCGTGTCGTGCTGCCGGAAAGTATTGAAGAAGTCTCGGAGATTCTGGCGGCGGCGGATCGAGAGCGCACTCCGGTGACGGTTTCGGGAGCTGGTACGGGCACGGTCGGTGGACGCGTTCCGTTTGGCGGGATCGTGTTGGCCACGGATCGACTCAACCACATCAAGAGTATCGAGAACGATCGGGCAGTGGCTGAAGCGGGTGTGATTTTGGCGGATTTTCAAAAGGCAGTGGAGCAGAAGGGACTGCTTTATCCGCCGGATCCAACCGAACGCGGTGCTTTCCTCGGCGGCACTGTCGCGACAAACGCTTCCGGCGCGCGGACCTTTAAATATGGTCCAACGCGCAACTACATCGAGCGTTTGAAAGTGGTGCTGGCTTCAGGAGAGGTTCTTGATCTGCGCCGCGGGGACAAGATTCCCAAAATCCCTCTTCCAACGTACCGCCGCGCTGCGACCCGCAAAAATGCAGCGGGTTACTTCATCGGACCCGACATGGACGAGCTTGATCTGTTCATCGGCAGCGAGGGCACACTCGGCGTGATCTGCGAGATCGAAACGCGTCTTGTTCCCAAGCCCGAAGGTCTCTTGAGCGGCGTCGTGTTCTTCGCGAAGGAAGCCGACGTGCTCGCATTCGTCGTTGAAGCAAAGAGCGGCGCCGTTGACGCGCGCGCAATCGAGTTTTTCGATAACGGATCGCTGAACTTCCTGCGCCAAAAATATCCGGAGGTTCCCACAGAAGCCGTCGCCGCGATCTTCTTCGAACAGGAGACCACGGATGAAACGGAAGAATCGATCCTGAACAAGTGGCTCGCACTACTAGATAAGCATCACGCCTTCACCGATTCATGGTTCGCAACCAACGAACAGGACCAGGCGCGATTACGCGAGTTTCGCCACCAACTGCCGGTGTTGATGAACGAGTGGTTTGCACATTACCGGCAACGAAAAGTCTCAACCGACATGGCTGTTCCCGACGAAGCGTTTCCCGGGCTCTTTGATCTATATAAGCAGACATTGGCGTCCAGCGGCTTGCGCTACACGATCTTCGGCCACATCGGCGACAATCACGTCCACGTCAACATTCTTCCGCGCAACGAAGACGAAGGCACATACGCGCGTGAGCTGTACGTGCAGTTTCTGAAATACGCCGCTTCGGTCGGCGGCACGCTTTCCGCCGAGCACGGCGTCGGAAAGTTGAAACGCGACTACCTGCGACTTTTTTACACCGACGACCAACTCCGCGAAATGGCCGCGTTGAAAAAGACTTTCGATCCGCATGGTATCCTCGGACGCGGAAACATCTTCGCCGAGGAATTCTTGAACTGATGCTTAGATTCACCACAGCCGGAGAATCACACGGCCGCGCGCTCGTCGCGATTGTCGAAGGCTTGCCTGCGGGCCTGCCGGTAGACCAGAAATTGATCGATTATGAGTTGCGGCGCCGTCAGCTCGGCTACGGGCGCGGCGGCCGCATGAAGATCGAGCGCGATCACGCTGAGATTCTGAACGGCGTTCGCCATGGTCTGACGCTCGGCTCGCCGATCACATTGCTGATCGAAAACAAGGATTGGCCCAACTGGACCGACGTCATGGCTGCTGACGCGCGTGAGATCGAGCCGGATAAGTCTCGGCGTTTAAAACGACCACGGCCCGGTCATGCCGATCTTCCGGGCGGCTTGAAGTACGACGTACGCGATCTGCGCAACATTCTCGAACGCGCTTCGGCTCGCGAAACGACGGCGCGTGTCGCGTGTGGCGCGCTTGCGAAACAGTTGCTCGCGGCGTTCGGAGTCGAGGTGCGCAGTCACGTGATTCAACTCGGCGGCATACCGGACCAGCCGCTCGAACTATCGTGGGACCAGATCGCCGCGATCGCTGACGACGCGCCGTTGCACTGCGCGGACGCCGCAGCCGAGCAGCAGATGATCACTTTGATCGACGAGACACGTCACAAAGGCGACACGCTCGGTGGGATCTTCGAAGTCGCTGCTCGCGGGGTGTTGCCGGGTTTGGGTTCGCACACGGCCTGGGATTTGAAACTCGATGGACTGCTGGCGCAGGCGGTGATGTCGATACCGGCGGTGAAGGCGGTTTCGATCGGTGCAGGCGCCCAAGCGAGCAGTTTGCCGGGTTCCGAGGTTCACGACGAGATTGCTTACAACGCGGAGACGCGCGAGTTTATACGCGAGACGAACCGTGCGGGTGGACTCGAAGGCGGCATCACAAACGGTGAAGAGATCCGTATTCGTGGGCATTTGAAACCTTTGTCGACGCTGCGTCGCTCGCTTAGATCAGTGGACATCGACACGAAAGAAGAAGAGGCGGCGGCGTTTGAACGTTCCGACGTCACGGCGGTGCCGGCAGCGGGCGTGATCGGTGAATCGATGGTCTCACTGGTGCTCGCGCGCGCGATGCGTGAGAAGTTCGGCGGCGACAGTTTGGGAGAGATGAAGCGCAACTTTGATGGGTATCGTGAGCAGTTGCGAGGCTATTAGCCACAAAGAAGCACAAACTAGTAGAATCAAGTCATGGCAGTTTTGGAGATAGTTAAATGGCCGGCGCCGGTGCTCGACAATCCCGCGGATCCCGTGACGGAGTTTGACGCAGACCTGGCGAAGCTGGTCAGCAGCATGTTTGAGACGATGTATGCTGCGCCGGGCGTGGGCCTGGCGGCCGTGCAAGTCGGTGTGCCGCAGCGGCTGTTTGTGATGGACTGTTCCGGCGGCAAGGATCCGAAGCAACGCATCGTGCTCATCAATCCGGAAGTCCTGCGTGTCGAGGGCACGCAAAACGGCGACGAGGGATGCCTGTCTTTTCCCGGCATCTTTACGCCCGTCGAACGCAACCTGCGCGCGATCGTCAAAGCGCAGGATCTAAAAGGTAACTGGTTTGAGATCGACGGCATGGAACTCACCGCGCGCTGCATGCTGCACGAAACCGACCACTGCGACGGCATCGTCTTTCTCAACAAAATGAGCGCGCTTAAGCGCGAGCTCGTGAAGCGAAAGATCAGGAAACTGCAAAAAGCCGGCAAGTGGGATTGATAACAAAGTAGAAGAATACGGAGTGTGAATGCCAACCGAATTTCAGAATGAGTCGTTTACTGATTTCAGCAAAGAAGAGAACGCGCAGGCAATGCGCAATGCGCTCGAGAAGGTCGGAGCCGAACTCGGACGTGAGTATCCGCTAGTCATCGGCGGCGAACGTATCGCCACCGACAGCAAGCTCGACAGTTTCAATCCAGCAAATCGCACGCAGTTAGTCGGCCGATTCAACAAGGCGACCAAAGAACTCGCGAATCGCGCCGTTGAAGAGGCTGCGAAAGCTTTTCAAACGTGGCGTCACGCGCCGGCGGAAGACCGTGCGGCGTTGCTGTTTCGCGTGGCGGAGATTCTGCGCGAGCGGCGGCACGAGTTTTCCGCGTGGATGATCTACGAAGTGGCGAAGACGTGGCCCGAAGCGGATGCGGACACGGCGGAAGCGATTGACTTCTGCGAGTTCTACGGACGTGAGATGTTGCGCTACGCGGGCGAGCAGCCGACTTATCAAATCACCGGCGAGGAAAGCGTGATGGAATACATCCCGTTGGGTGTCGGTGCGGTGATTCCACCGTGGAACTTCCCGCTCGCGATCATGGCGGGTATGACTGTGGCGTCGGTCGTGACCGGCAACACGGTCGTTTTGAAACCTTCTTCCGACGCGCCGACAATCGCGTTCAAGTTTTTCGAGATTCTCGAAGAAGCGGGATTGCCGCCGGGCGTAGTGAATTTCATGACCGGTTCGGGTGCTGAAGTCGGCGACGTGATCGTGGACCATCCGAAGACGCGTTACGTTGCGTTCACGGGTTCGAAGGAAGTCGGACTCAGGATCAACGAGCGCGCCGCAAAGGTTAACGAAGGACAGATTTGGATCAAACGCGTCGTGGCGGAGATGGGCGGCAAGGACGCGATCGTCGTCGCTGACGATGCGAACCTTGAAGATGCAGCGACGGGTGTGGTGCAGTCGGCGTTTGGTTTTCAGGGACAGAAGTGTTCGGCGTGTTCACGCGCGATCATCGACGCGAAGGTTTACGACGAGATGGTTGAGAAGATCGTTGAGCGCACGTCTAAACTAAAACTCGCAGCGCCGAGTGATTCGTCTACTAACTTGAGCGCCGTGATCAATGAGAAGGCGTTCAAGACGATCAACTCGTACATTGAAAAAGGCAAGAGTGAAGGGGGACGCGTCGTGATCGGCGGCGGATCTGACGGTGAGCAGGGCTTCTTCATCGAACCGACCGTCATTGCTGATGTGAAACCCGGCGACACGATCGAACAGGAAGAGATCTTTGGACCAGTGCTGGCCGTGATCAAGGCGCAAAATTACGACGACGCGTTACACATCGCGAACGATACGCAGTTTGGTTTGACAGGCGCTGTTTACAGCAGTGACGAAGCGAAACTGCATCGCGCGCGCAAGGAGTTTCACGTCGGGAATTTGTATTTGAATCGCAAGTGTACCGGCGCGCTGGTGGGTGTGCATCCGTTTGGCGGCTTCAACATGTCGGGCACCGATTCAAAGGCCGGCGGACGCGATTATCTGCTGCTCTTCATGCAAGCGAAAGTGGCGGCGGAGAAGGTCGGCGCAAGCCGCAAAGCCTCAGCCGCCGAGCGCACGGCGATCTGAATAGGCTTTAAGAATAGGTCCTATAAGTCCTATAGGACCTAAATCACTGAAACACATGCGCATAGTTTTCATGGGAACACCTCAGGCTGCTGTTCCCACGCTGCGCCGGTGTGTTGAGGAGGGTCACGAGGTTGTGGCTGTTTGGACCCAACCGGATCGGCCTTCAGGGCGCGGCAACAAAGTCTCGTTCTCACCGGTCAAAGAGTTTGCCGTCGCGCAAAACATCCCTGTTTACCAACCGCAGAAAATAAAGATCGACGAAACCAAGAAGCTCTTCGCCTCGCACGACGCGGACGTCGCGGTCGTCGTCGCTTACGGCCGCATCCTGCCTGAGGAATTTCTGCGCGCGCCAGCTCGCGGATGTATCAACGTCCACTTTTCGTTACTGCCGAAATACCGCGGCGCTGCTCCCGCAAACTGGGCAATTGTGAACGGTGACAAGGAAACCGGCGTCACGACGATGTTCATGGAGCCTACACTCGACACTGGTCCAATATTGCTGCAACACGCCACGAACATCGGCGAAACGGAAACCGCTCCAGAGCTGATGCAACGACTCTCCGAAACTGGCGCAGAAGTCTTGAGCGAAACGCTCGCGCGACTCGACGAACTTACGCCGTGGCCACAAGACCATACGCATGCGACCTTCGCGCCGATCATCAAGAAAGAAGACGGCTTGATTGATTGGTCGCGCCCGGCCGACGTCATCGAACGTGCAATCCGTGGCTTTCAGCCGTGGCCGACTGCGTACACGACCTTCAACTCAAAAGGGTTGACGATCTGGGAAGCACAGCCGTTGTTAGTCGTGTCGCCTGCCGTTCAGCCGGGTGAAGTGGTCGTTGCACTCCGCGATGAGTTGGTCGTCCAGTGTGGAAATCAGACGGCGTTGCGCGTGCTCGAGGTTCAGCCTGAAGCGCGCAAACGGCTCGCGGCGCGCGACTTCATCAACGGTATGCGCGTGAAAGTTGGCGATCGCTTTGGGAACGACTAAACAGATCTCGCCCGCGCGGCGCGTGGCTTTTGACATACTTCGCGAAGTTGAAGCCGGCGCGTTCTCTTCGATTCTTCTCGCCGCTGAAGAACCAAACCTGAAACCTGTAGATAGGGCGTTAACTCACGAGCTTGTGCTCGGTGTGTTGCGGTGGCAGTTGTGGCTCGACAAGCTGATCGAACACTTCACGAAGCGCCGTATCGAAACTCTCGACCTTGCGGTTCGACTCGCGTTGCGGATCGGTTTGTATCAGTTAAAGTTTCTGACACGCGTTCCGGCGTCAGCGGCTGTGAACGAGTCCGTGAATCTGGTTCGCAGTGCAAAGGTTAGTTCGGCGGCGGCGTTTGTGAATGCTGTGCTGAGGCGTACGATTCGCGAAGCAGATTACGATCCTGCATCTGAGACTACAGGTCCGATTGAAAAGCTCGCGATCGAAACTTCACACCCGATGTGGCTGGTCCAACGCTGGGTCGAGGCGTTTGGAAGTGAAGAGGCGGAGGCGTTTGCGCGTGCTAACAATTCAGTGCCGCCCACGGCGTTTCGCCTTTTACACACAGATGAAAGCCGGATCATTGATGGATTGCGCGAGGCAGGCGGAATTGTTGAAGCGTCGAAAGTTGCGGCAGACGCATGGAGAGTTTCGGCCGCCTCATCGCTGGTGCGCGAACTCGCGACTGAAGGAAAGATTTATCTTCAGGACGAAGCTTCACAACTCGTTGCGCAAATCGTTGATCTCCAACCCAGCGAACGTGCGCTCGATCTGTGCGCCGCCCCCGGCGGAAAAACCACACTCATGGCGCAACGCGCAGGCAACAGCGCTCTGATCATTGCCTCCGATCGATCGGCCAAACGCCTGGACATCGTTACTAAAATCGCCGCGTCTCACAACCTAACCTCAATAAAATCCCTGTTACTGGACGCAGCCCAATCCTTGCCCTTCGAAAACAGCGTCTTCGATCGCATCCTCCTCGACGCGCCGTGCTCCGGCACGGGCACACTCCGCCGTAATCCCGAAATCCGCTGGCGTATCTCCGAAGCCGACATCCGCGAACTCGCCGCGCAACAAAAACTGTTTCTCAACCACGCCGCCCGCGTCCTGAAACCCGGCGGCCAACTCGTTTATTCAACCTGCTCCGTCGAACCCGACGAGAACGAGCAGGTGATTGAAACCTTCATCGAAACTCACCCACATTTTCAGCTAATAAACACAATCCGAACGTGGCCGCACCGCGAAGGCACGGACGGCTTTTTTATCGCGAGTTTACGGCTTGCGACCCATCATTAGCGGGTGCTAGACTTCGACGCTTGAGTTTAGTCGCCAGAGCTTCATCAATAATCCGCAGTATCGCCATCGTGATCGCGATTGCGGTCGTTTTTCTCTTCGGAGTTGCGACCACCGTCTATCTGTCTTTGCGCAGTCCGGAAGTAAAGGTGCCGGACATCGTCGGCAAAGATCGTTACGAAGCGGAGAAGATATTGGCCGACGCCGATCTCAAGTTTCGCGTGCGCGCGTCGCGGCCCACCAACCAGACGCAGCGCGACACGGTCCTGTTTCAGTTGCCGCGCGCGGGCGAGGTCGTAAAGACCGGACAGACGGTCGCGATGGATATTAGCCGGGAAGCGAAAGAAGGCGAGTCGCCGGAGACAGTCACACCCGAAGAAAATACAAACGAGAATCGCAACACAAACTCGTCCAGCGGAAACGAGAACAAACCCAAGCGGCCAAAACCCAAAAACACTAACGAGAACGCTAACGGCAACACAAACGCGAACGCGAATCGCGCTAACGCAAATCGTCCGGCCAACGGAAACGCGCGCCCTGCGAACGCCAACACGACCGGCAACGCTAACGTGCCGCGCGCAAACGTGAATCGCGCCAGCACGAACTCGAATTTGCGACCCGGCAGTAGTAATGACAACAGAAAACCGGTGGCTCCTCGGCCTACACCGGTTCCCAACCCGACCAGGACCAGACCGGCCCCGTAAGTAATACAGCAGTGCCGAGGCGAGTGAATGCTCAACCAAAGAAATATCGAGATAGCTCCGTCGATCCTGTCCGCTGACTTCTCGTGTCTGGGGGATCAAATCCAGGCCGTCGAACGCGGCGGCGCGGCCATATTGCACTTTGACGTGATGGACGGACATTTCGTGCCGAACATTACCGTCGGTTTGCCGGTGTTGAAGTCGCTCGCAAAGTTCACGCGGTTGCCGATCGACGCGCACCTGATGATCACGGATCCCGGGACCTACGCCGTGCAGTTTGTTCAGGCGGGCGCCCAGATGGTGTCAGTACACGTCGAAGCGGACGCGCACCTGCACCGAACGCTGATGTCGATCAAGTCGGCGGGAGCGCAAGCGGGAGTCGTGTTGAATCCGGCCACGCCGGTGGGTGCGGTTGAAGAGGCGTTACAGTTCGCCGATTATGTTTTGGTGATGTCAGTCAATCCGGGTTTCGGCGGTCAACAGTTCATCCCGCAGTCACTCGACAAGGTAAAACGTTTGCGGCAGATGATCGTCGAGCGGCAGTTGAACGTACGCATCGAGATCGACGGCGGCGTCGATCGTGCAAACGTCGAAAAGGTAGTAGCCGCGGGAGCGGAAATCATCGTGGCCGGTTCGGCCATTTTTGGAAAACCCGACGCGGAGGCGGCATGTCGCGAGTTACGCGAAGCGACTGTGCAATGGGTATAAATACCGGCGCGTGGCAAACCGAACGCAAGGAAATTGAATCCGATAGCCGTAACGTCGCCCGGAACGTCTATTTTCTTGCCCGAAAAAACAAGTTTTTTGTTGCTGGAGGTCGATTTATGAAGTTTCGCTTTCTTATCCTGGCGCTTTTCTGCGCCGCAGTTTTTGGCCTGCCCCAAACTGTTTTCGGCCAAAAACCCGGCGGCCAGACAGAGCTATCAACTGGTCAGCGCCTGGACGTGATGAGCTCGAAACTCGACACAATGCGCCGTTC
>DATELP010000110.1:0-17482 GCA_035276425.1 Pyrinomonadaceae bacterium | reverse complement strand
TCCTGGCGTGTGGTGGTCCGACGAATAAGAACGGGACGCCGACGAATAGTTCCGGCTCCGAAAGTGTTGCTGCAACTCCTGCTGCTACCGTGGCGGCTGCCGATCAAATCGGCGTGCCGGAGTGCGACAACTTCCTGAACGCTTACGAAAGCTGCGTTACTACCAAGGTACCCGCCGCGGTGCGCCCCGGATTCCAGGCCACGATGACAACCTGGCGCTCTGAATGGAAGAAATTGGCTGCCAACCCGACAACCAGGGCCGAGTTGGTAACCGCGTGCAAGACCCACATGGAGAACGCGCGCAACCAGATGAAGTCGTACGGTTGCACGTTTTAATCAGGTGTGAAACTTGGAGGGGACGTTCGCGCGTCCCCACTTAAGCACGCGGCTCATCCAGATCAGTTCGTCGAGAAAATCCGCCGCGAACTTCTCATATATCGGATTGAGTAGCTTACCCTGCTCGTCGAAGACGCTCTGTACCTTCGGAAAATTCAAGTCAGTGAACGTGACCGCGAGGCCCAGTTCGCGCACCATCGGGACCATCGCTTCGATCACTCGCGTGCCGCCCCATGGTCCAGCCGAGACACCGACGAATGCCACAGCCTTGTGAATGTATTCCCTGAGCAATAGATCCAACACACTCTTCAACGCTCCCGGATAACCGTGGTTGTATTCAGGCGTGACGATCACGAGGCCATCCGCGCGAACGATCGCTTCTCTCCAGTCCGGAAAACGATCTTTTATCTCCTGGCCGTAATCGTCGTGTGGTAAAGCGAACTCGGCGGTGTCGAAAAGACGCGTCTCTATTTCGGGACGTTTCTTCATCTCGCCGAGTAGCCATTGAGCCGCGAGAACACTCTTGCGCAGTTTGCGATTCGTGCCGAGGAGAATGGGGAGAAACAGTTCGCTCATCTCTGTGTCCCTTGAGGCTCTTTGTGGCTCATGGTCATTAACGCGGCAAACGTTTCGATGCCGTCCCAGAGGTTCTGCAAGCGAACGTTTTCGTTTTCCGCGTGTTGATTGTTGTCGTAGTTTGCGATCGGCACGGAGATCGTTATGGTCTTGAGGTTCTCGGTGATGATTGAAAGCGGCAGACTGCCGCCGGAAGTCGGCAGCAACACGATCTTGTCGCGTGTGGTTGATTGCACGGCTTCGACAACGGCGAGCGAGATGGGCAGATTCATGCTCGTGCGTTCGGCGTTGTAGCCGCCGGGCCGGACGTTGATGCGCGCGATCAGCGGATGTTGAGCACGTTCGGCGTCGGTCGGATCTTTATCCGTGACGAAGTAACCCTGCTTGCGAACGTGCGCGATCAAACGGTCGACCTGTCGCCGATGATCGTTTCCTTTCACGAGACGCAGGTCCAAAACGGCTGTCGCGGTGGTGGGGATTACGTTACGCGCTAACTCGCCCACGTCGCCACTCGCGAAACCGTTTACGTTCAGCGACGGAACGTTGATCAACTCCATCAACGTTTTGCCGCCGCCTTCAGTGCGACTGAGACCCAAACGCTTTTTGAGTTCTTCGTCGTACTGCGGCGCGTCGGCGATCGCGCGGCGTTCGAGTTCGCCCAACGGTTCGACGTCTGAATACCAACCATCGACGAGCACACGTCCGTCAGCGTCTTTCATCGACGCGAGCAGACGCGCGAGCATCATCGCGGGATTTGGTGACCAGTTGCCGTAGTGACCGCTGTGGAGCGGACGCTTCGCCGCGTAAACCGTGACGTCGACGTTCACATCGCCGCGTGCGCCAAACACGACTTGCTTCACGCCCGACTGATGCACTGGACCATCGCAGATGATCCACGCGTCGGCGGCGAGCAGTTCGCGATGCGCTTTGATGATCTCGGCGAGATGTGGCGAACCGGCTTCTTCTTCGCCTTCGAAGAAAAACTTGATGTTGGAGGTCAGCGTTATGCCGGTTGCTTTGAGTGCGGCGAAGGCGTTGAGAATCGCCATCACGCCGGCTTTGTCGTCGGAAGCAGAGCGCGCGTAGATGCGCCAATCGCCGTTGGCAGGCTCGCCTGCTTTTGGAGTCGGCACAATCTGGCCGCCTGATTCGATCGCGGTGTTACGAAACACTGGTTGCCACGGATGCGTGCCGGTCCACTGTTTGGGATCGGTGGGCTGGCCGTCGTAGTGCGCGTAAATCAGCAAGGTGCGCTGTGCGTTCGGGACCTTCCATTCGGCATAAACCGCTGGTGGCGTGTTTGGCGTTGGTCCTTCGAGTAGACGAGGCTCCAGGCCGCGTTGCTTCATCATTTCCGCAATGAACTCGGCGTTCTTGCGGATGTTTGGCGTGTCAGACGCGACGTTGGGGATCGCGAGCAGCGCCAGGTATTCCTTGAGAATCTGTTGTTCGTTGGCGCGCCGGTAATCACGCACTTTTTCCTGCGTGCTTTGGGCACATATTGATAGCGGCAGCAGAACCAGGAGAAGGAGTTGTCGGAACATGGGGTTCTCTTGTGCTTCTTTGTGGCCCTACTTCTTCATCAACTCCAGCACCGCTGAAGTCATCGCTTTCACGCCCGTCCGAAGCGTCGGCTCCGGCACGGGTGCGAAGAGCGCGGAATGAAGTCCGGGCAAGGCGACGCCGGAGTCTCTGCTCTGTTTCACTTTCGCGGGATCTGACGCGCCGAGCCAGAAGATCGTCGTCGGAATCTTCTGGTCCAAACTGAAGTAACCAAAATCCTCGCTCGCCATGATCGGCGGCACTTTCACCACGTTCTCTTCGCCGAGCGCTTGTTTGAACGCGACTGCGAGACGTTCGAGCAACTGCGGATCGTTGTACGTCGAACCCGTGCCCTCGCTGACTTTCACTGTCGGCGCACGATCTGCCGGAATCGCCATTGTCAGCGCGACGCCCTTCACAATGCGCTCGATCGACGCGAGGATGCGTTGCCGCACTTCGGGTTTGTAAGTGCGAACAGTCAATTGCAGGTTCACTTCGTCTGGGATGATGTTGTAACGCGTGCCGCCGTGAATCGAACCGACAGTCACCACCGCCGGATCGAGCGGCGAGTTTTCGCGGCTGACGATTGTTTGCAACGCCATGACGACTTGTGCGGCCGTGACGATCGGATCTTTCGTGTTCTCGGGCGCGGAACCGTGACCACCGACGCCGCGAATCGTGATATCGATCGACGTGGCGCTCGCCATCGCGTAGCCCGGCGTGTAACCGACCTTGCCGGTTTCGAGTTCGGGTTTGTCGTGCAGCGCGATCGCGAAATCGGGTTTCGGAATACGCGTGTAGAGATCGTCACGCAGCATCGCGTTTGCGCCGTCGCCGGTTTCTTCAGCGGGTTGGCCCAACATCACAAGCGTTCCGCTCCATTTGTCTTTTAGTTCGCGGAGCAACTTCGCAGTGCCGAGAAAACTGGTCATGTGAATGTCGTGGCCGCACGCGTGCATCACGCTGACGTCGACCCCCGCGTCGTTCTTCGTTTTGACCTGACTCGAATACGGCACGCCTGTCTTCTCTTCAACCGGAAGCGCGTCGAGTTCGGTGCGCACCAAAACCGTCGGGCCTGGTCCATTCTTCAAAACACCGACAACGCCGTAGCCGGACCACTGCGCGTTTTGATATTTGCCGATGCGCTCAGTGACGGTGAACCCGAGTTTACGCAGTTCGCCCGCGACGAAAGCGGACGTCTTTTCCTCGCGATGCGAAAGCTCGGGCGCGGCGTGGAGCGCTTTGTAAGTCGACAACAGCGACGCGAGATCGCGCTCGATGAGTGCGTCGAGCGAGGTTTGTTGAGCGTTGCTGTTGATGAAAACGGAGAGAAGTAAAGCCAGGGCCAGGGTTAGTTTGCGCATTATCCTCCGAACAGCTTTAAGAGTTCGTTGATACGGGTGAAATGGTAATCGTCGTGCTCGGCTTCGAAGAATACAAAATCGACGAGGCGCATGGGAATGTTTAAGCGCGGATGAATTGCGCTGCGCGCGAACATTTCGGCGTCGAGGCTTTCGAGTCTGTTTACGACTTCGATTCGGCGTTCGCGAAATGAACTCGCGATTGTTGCTGCGGGAACGTTGTTGTAATTGGCTTCGCTGGTCTTTCGGTTGGTGATGTCGGCCGCGTGCAGGATGGACACGCCCGCGACGTACTGTTCGATTCGCTCGAGCGTCAGGGCGTCGAGATCGAATAGGTGCCCGGCGTTTTCCTGGATGGACCAGTGATCACCGTCGCGGCGAGTCAGGATTTCTGCCGAGGCGGAATTGAAATATTCATCGAGGCGTGCGGACGCGCCGCGGACGCGCTCGATGATCTCGGGGTAAAGCTCGACGGGGTAGTTAAAGCTGAATTTGCGATCGATCCATTTTAAGCGGTTCATAATAGATCCTATAGGTCCTATAGGACCTATTCTTTAGGACCTATACTACCTCGGCTCGGTGAGGCTGAACCAGTTGCCCGAATTGTCTTTGAACACTGCTTCGATGCCGTAGGGGCGTTCGGTCGGCTCGGAAAGAAACTGCACGCCCTTCGCTTTCAGCTCTTCATACGTGCCGCGGCAATCGTCAGTGTTGAAAACACCCGCGCCGAGCACGCCTTTCGCCATGATCGCGCGCAGCGACTGCGCCGTCTCTTCGTCCATCAACATCCCGGGCTGGGGTTCCATCAGGACGAGCTCGAAATCGGGTTCGTCGTTGGTGCAGATAGTGAGCCAGCGAAAGTGTTCGCCGACCATCGCGTCGGTGTGGACCTTGAAACCGAGCTTCTCGCGATAAAACTCGAGCGCCTCATTCTGGTTGTTTACAAAAATCGTGGCGTGAGACAGTTTTCTTATCATCTTCAGTTTCTCCTTGGCGGGAAGAATACTTCCGGGAGATGAATAGCGCTTCTTGGAAATTGCTTTTCTGGCCACAGATGGCCACGGAAAGCACGGATCAGATGGATTCAAGCTTGTACATCACGAGGAAACAGCCTGGTACCTGGCGTTTCGCGTGTTCGCGCTGACGCGCTTTCTCGCGGTAGGTGACGGGTGCGTGGCCGACGTACTTGTGGAAGAGACTGCTGAACGATCCCAAACTCTGAAATCCCACTTCAAAACAAACATCCGTCACGCGCAGTTCATCCGTGACCAGTAACTCCTTCGCTTTCTCAATGCGTCGCTCGATCAGGTACTGGTGCGGAGTCTTGTTGAACGCCTGACGAAACAGCCGCAGGAAATGGTAACGCGAGAAGCAGGCTTTTGCGGAAATCTGGTCGAGACTAAGCGGATGATCGTAGCAGTGGTCGATGAACTCGCGTGCTCGCCCGAGACGCTGAAGCGTCTCGAGGTCGGTCACGTCGCCGGAAGGTCTTCTGCTCATGTAACGGTAGCGTTTTGAGTTCAGCCTTTAGGCTGTAAGACAAGCTAAAGCTTGAACTCAAAACGCTGAACTCAAAACGAACTATGGTTTCGGCGGCAGCGGTTTCTGCATCGCGTTCGCGATGAACTGCGTCAGGCCCGCATCATTGTCGCCGTTCCGAAACTTGTAATAGTTCGTCAACTGCGCCATCCAATCTTTACGGCTCTGCTCGGTTTTCGGATCCGTTCCCGCCGTATTGATCGCGCGTGCGTACGCGTCGATGATGCGATCCATCAACACGTTCAATTTCTCCAGCGCAGCCTTACTTTCCGCGGTTTCCGGTTTGTTTGCGAAGTTGGTTTGATAAGCCGTCGACATCGTCTTGTACGGACCGGACTCATAAGCGACGGCCAGGAAGTAATAAGTCGACGGCGTCTTGCGAATATCACTCTCGTACGACGCGGCTTTGATCAACGAATCGATCGCCTGGTCCGGGCTCGACTTCAACGTCATAAACCCAACCGCGTAGTTGAGGTAAGCCAGCGTGTCGTCCTTGCCTTTGAACGGCGCCCATTCAGTCGGCGCCTTGCCGCCTTCGATCGCCGCGATAGCTTTGCGTGCGTAACCAACCGCTTCCGCGTTGTGTGATTCATCTTTGCTCGAAGCCGCTAAATAACCCGCGTAGCCGAGGTCGATCTGCGCGCGGAGGTAATCAGGTTCGTCGGCGAGTATCTTCGCTCCGACCTTGTAAGCTTCGTTGAAATTTTTCTGGTTGATGAAGCCGCCGAGTTGCTTCTTGCGATCGTCGCGTTCGTACGCTGCAACCCACTTGGTCAGATAGTCGGTGTACTGATCTTTGTCCTTCGTATACTTCGCCAAATAGTCGCGGGCAGCTTGATACGCGGCATCCGGATTTCGCTCGTAGTTTTCTCTAAAGCGCTGGTAGATCTGAATCTTCATCGGGTCGTCAGTCTCCTGCGCGACAGCCGCGAATTGCCGTGCGCCGATGGATCCGACAGCCAACGCCATGAGCACTGCGAGTGCGAACCTGCTAATTAAAACCTTCATCTTCAAACATTCCTCCGCTACTAATCGTGGCTTAGACGCTGCAAGGGCCGCTAATGGTTTTATCGCGCTGCGGTTATAATCAGCTTACATGACAAACAAAACCGATCGCCGTCCTGACCATATCAAATTTCAAGGTCGTATTCTATTTCTTACTGAAGACACGAGTCTAATCCGCCAACAACTCGAAGCAACCGGCGAGACAGTCGCGGCGCTCGAAGCCGATTTGGCCGCGCGGCTCGCGGCAGACGAACTGCCGCTCATGAGTAACATCTCCACTGACGAGATCACGCCGGGTTGGGTCTGCTTCTATTACGACGCCACGCTCGGTCAGTACGTTTACGTCGGCATGCGCGAAGGCGCCGTGCAAAAAGACGAGGTCAAGAACGGCAACTTCGCTGTCGTCGTCTCCGGTCTTTCAAAAGGTTGCGGCTCGTCGCGCGAAACCGCGCCTTACGCCGAACAGGCCGCGGGTATTCAACTCGTCATCGCGAAAAGCATCGAGAAGATCTACGGTCAGAACTCACAAAACATCGGTCTGTTAACGTCTACTGATTTCAGTTTGATCGAACGCATCCGGCGCGGCGAAGACATCGCGCTCACTGAGTTCACCAAAGGACTCGATCCGATCTCGCAGGACATCGTCACGTACGGCGGACTCTTCAACTACAACAAAGCGCGTCTCGCAGGAGAAGTGTCTCCGCCGGCGATCGAAACAAAGGCGCGCCCGATGACGATCGTGGAAAAAATCGTCGCGCGTCACGCATTTGTGACCGCGGGGAAGATCGGTGTTGAAGCAGTCAAACCCGGCGACGCGTTGTTTGCAGTGGCCGACGTGCGTTTCTCGCACGAGTACGTCACGCCGATGGCGGAGTCGTTGTTCAAACACGCGTTGGGCCAGGACGCACGTGTGTCGCAGCCGGAGTCGGTGTTTGCGTTTCGCGATCACCTGACGTTTCTCGGCCGCGTGATGTCGCCGAAGCACCGGCAGATGGGTTTGCTGGAAAAGGCCGAAGGACTCGCCACGACGCAGGAGAGTTTCACGTCGCAACAGAAGATCAAACTCTACGGCGAGAATCCCGAAGGTGGATCGGAAGCCATTTGTCACAACGCCGTGGTTGAAGATCTTGCGTTGCCCGGTCAGATCGTGATCGGCACTGATTCGCACACGTGCATGGCCGGTGTGCTCGGTTGCTTTGCGTTCGGCGTTGGTTCAACTGACATGGCAAATGCGTGGTACACGAAAGACATTCGCATCCGTGTGCCGGAAACTGTGCGCTACGTTTTGAAAGGTAAGAAGCGCGCCGACGTCGCGGCGAAAGACGTGATGCTCGTAATCCTCGCGACCGAGTACATGAAGACGAGCAAAGGCATCGGCAAGGTGCTCGAGTTTGCGGGCGAAGATCTGCGTAACTGGTCCATGGATGAACGCGCGACGTTGACGAACATGGCCGTCGAAGCCGGCGGCACGACCGGCGTCATCGAGCCCGACGAAGTGACGCTCGACTACATCGTGCGCACGCGCGATCTCGACGCGGAAGAAGTGCGGAAGGGATTCACGTTTAGCGATCCCGACGCGGAGTATGCCGCAGTGTTTGAGATCGATCTCGACGCGATCCGGCCGATGGTCGCGACGCCGGGAGATCCACGCAACGGCATTCCGATCGACGAGCTGCCGGAAGAGATTCGCATCGACGCTGCTTACGGCGGTTCGTGTACCGGCGGCAAGATGGCCGACATGGACATGTACGCGGAAGTGCTCGCCAACGCGCTTGTGAACGGGCAGCGTGTGGCCGAAGGTGTACAGCTTTACATCCAGTTTGGATCGCAAAAGATCAAACAGTACGCGCGCCAGCGTGGTTACATCGAGATCTTCGAAAAAGCGGGCGCGGAGTTGATCGACCCGTCGTGCGGCGCCTGCATTAACGCTGGTCCGGGCGCGTCGCCCAACGCCGAAACAGTCACGATCAGCGCCCAAAACCGCAATTTCCCCGGCCGCAGCGGTCCGGGCAAACTCTACCTCGCGTCACCCTACGTGGTCGCCGCCTCGGCGATCGCCGGAAAAATCGTAGAGCCATCAGCTTTTCTGAAGTCCGCAGATTTCGCAGATGTTTCTGCGTAGTCTGCGGATTACTCTGAAACTTTTTGCCTTTCCGTTTCACTAACCTACCGGGAACATGATGAAGCGGCTGACGGTCGATGAACTAACTTTGGAAGGTCAGCCTGGCGCCTTCGCGGGAACTCTGATGAATAGTTCAGCAGACCTGGTTACTCGCGTGTGCGCGGGCGACGCCGAGGCTTTTCGTCTGATCTTTGAACGGTATTCACGCCCGGTCATTAGTTTTATTTTCGATATGGTCAACGATCGTTCGTTGGCCGAGGAGTTGACGCAAGAGACTTTTGTGCGCGCCTACCGGGCGATATGCACGATGCGTCGCGAGACGAAGCTTTCGACCTGGCTCTTTGGCATTGCGAGAAACGTCGCTCGTGAGTCGCTGCGCGCAAGAGCGCGGGCCGTGAACCACATCGATCTTGCGGACAAGTCAGTGATGGACCTGAGCGACAACAAACCGGTGCCGGTCGAGGGCGTGTTGAGTAAAGAGTTGAACGACGTGATTCGACGTTCGCTTTCCGCGCTCGACGAAGACAAGCGGCTGGTGTTCACGCTGAAGGTTTTGCACCAGTGCAGCTACGAAGAGATCGCGGAGATCACCGGGTTTTCATTGGCGAAGTTGAAGACGGATTTGCACCGGGCGCGAGCGGAGATGCGACGCAGGATCGGTGCGTATGCGGGAGTTGGTTATGAAGTCTGAAGTTGATCTGGAGCTATTGGAAGAGGAGTTGTTCGCGCGCTACGACCGCGAGCTTGAAGTCCCATCTGATCTATGGAGCAGGATTGAAAGCGAGATCACGCCCGTTAAGCGATCGTCTTACGGTTGGTGGATGAAGATTGCCGCTGTATTGGTTTTGGCAATCGGGCTTGGATCCGTGTTCCTCATGACTCAGAAAACCGAAACTATCGCCAGCATTAAACTACCCAAAGAAGTAGCAGTTATTCGCGAGTGGAATTTAGCAACGGAAAAACCGGTAACACGGATTAGACGGACAGTAAAACCGATTCACACGGACAATCCGGGGGTACTGTCGACGGATCTTGGTTACCTCGATATCGACGAACAAGACACCGCCAAACACATCGAACAGACCGAAAACCTGCTGCGCTCGATCCGAAACTTTTCCATCTCCGACACTGACGACGAGATCGACGTCTCTTACGACAAAGCACTCTCGCGCCGGTTACTAATTGAAAACGTAGTCTTGCGGCGTGAGGCCGAGATGAAGGCGAAGTTTCCCACGAAAACACTTCTCGCCGATCTCGAACCGTTCCTGATCGACATCGCCAACCTCCCGGACCAGGCAAAACCGGAAGACGTGCGCGCGATCAAGGAGCGAGTGCAAAAGACCGAGATCGTTGCTGCGTTGGTTGATTATCAGGACAGAAGCCCAAACAATCGTTAATGGAATAGAGGCGAAAACAATGTCGAAAAAACTCATCGCATTACTGACAACTCTGCTCATAGTGCTCGCAACGACGGCGGCGATGGCCCAACAACGGCGCAATTTTCAAAGTCAGTCGTCGACCAATCGCGCGCAAGCGGACGCAGCCACTGTGTTTCGCAGCGCACGCGACATGATCACTGACGGCGAATGGGCCAAGGCACAACAAAAGTTCAGCGAGTACGTTTCGTCCTATCCCAACGAAAAGAATCTCGACGCCGCGCTCTACTGGCTCGCTTACTCGCAACAGAAACTCGCGAAGTATGACGACTGCCGTAACACGATCAACCAACTGCTCGAAAAATATCCAGAATCAAACTGGCGCGACGACGCTCGCGTGCTGTTGGTCCAGGTGCCCGGCGCCTACGTGATCGCTCCCGGCGACACGCCAAAGCCGATTCGAGCGTCGCGCGCGTATGTGGTCGAACCCGGCCAGACGCCAAAACCGGTCAGGGCGCCGGGTGACGTCGATGTCACCATCGCACCCGGCGAACCAGTTGTTGTGTATCGAGATGGGGTTTCCATTACGGCGCCGGCCGTCGCGCCAGTGGCCATCGGACAAGGCGTCGGCATTGGCGTAACCGGCAGTGCTAATACAGTCTGGAGTATCAGCGACGACGATCTCGAAAGTTCAAACGACGACGATCCGTGCGAGTTCAAGATCGTCGTATTGCAGGCACTGTTTCAGACCGACGTGCAACGTGGCATTGTGACTGCGAGTGAATGGCTGAAGCCGGGCTCAACGCAAACCGTTCGTTGCAAGGGGGCGGCGTTGACGCTGCTCGGCCGTCACGGCGGCAAATCTGTAACGCCCGTGATTCTCGGCGTCGCGCGCAGCGAGCCGGATCTCAAACTCCGCGCGCGCGCGATTTCATCACTCGGCGCGACCAACGACGACACTGTCATCGACGCGCTGCGCGACTTCGCCTTGACGTCGCAGGATAACGACATCGTCGAAGCTTCGCTCTACGCGTTGAGCAAACACACTGGCGACCGCGCGATCGCCGTGCTCAGCGACATCGCGATCAGTGGCAAAACGCAGAGTCAGCGCAAGGTCGCGATTTCGAGTATCTCGACGCGCCCGGGTGAACCGGCGGTTGACGCGTTGTTCAAGATTTACGACGCGGATCAGAGTGTTGAGATTCGCAGATCTGTGATCGCAGGCTTCGCGAACCGCAAGAGCGAGCGGGCCGGTAACAAACTCTTCGAGATCGCCCGCAGCTCGGACAACAACGACCTGCGCAAATCCGCGATCGGCGCGATCTCGCGGCGTGGTGGCGAGAAGGCGGTCGAGTTTCTCGTGAATCTTTACGACACCGAAAAGAGCGAAGAGTTGAAAGATCAAATCGTCAACTCGCTCGCGTCCGGTAGTGTTTTTGTTACCAGTTCAGGTTATGTCGGTTACGTGGGACAGAATGCGAGCGGTGGATCGAGGTTGAACGACCAGCGCGTGATCGACAAGTTTATTCAGATCGCCCGAGACCAGCAGGCGCCGATGGAGCGCCGCAAACGAGTGATCGGTTGGTTGAGCCGTAGCAAAGATCCGAAAGTGTTGGCGTTTCTTCAGGAGTTGTTGAAATGAGCCACAGATTTACACGGAGAACACGGATCGGACTGTTGGGGTTGGTCGTGCTGATGCTCGTTAGTATTGTGGTGGGGCAGCAGACGAAGAACTTCATTCCCGTTGAAGGCGCGAATCTGAAAGCGAAGATCGATGGCGCGATTGCTGCCGGGAAAGCCAGCGCAGCCAACGGACGTTTCTGGGTGGCGTATCAGTTTGAAGTCAGACCGGGCGTGGCCGTGGATTTTGAAATCGTCGACAGCGCCGGCGGCGTGTACATCTCGACCGACGGCACTTCGATCATGTTCGATCCCAAAAACGAAACGCGCGAGCTCGGACTGTTTCTGATGTACGACGCCGCACGGGAGTCGTTCATTCGGGCTGACATCTACAACCTGCGACGCACGCATGAGTACAGCAACTATCCCGTCTACTGGGCCGGACGCATCACGAACGACGAGAGTCTCAACTATCTGAAGTCGATCGTCGACTCGCCCGCGCCGCAAGTGAATCGTCTCGCCGAACGCGCGTTGTTTGCCATCGCTTTGCACGATGATGCGCGTGTTGATGGATTGTTAACCGAGATGGTGCGGGCGCCGGTTGCGGAGCCGTTGCGTTCGCGCGCGCTTTATTGGCTGGGAAACACTCCTGAAACCGCGGCGAAGAACACGCTCTTCACCGAGATCGTGCGCAACAACCAGGAAAGTCCCGAAGCAAGACAAGCTGCTATGTCGGCGCTCGCAATGAGCCGTTCCGCCGCCGTCTTGCCGCAGCTCGAGAATTTCTTCGAAACGATGCCTACCAACGATCTCAAGCGCCGCGCGCTCGGAGGGATCGGCCGCAACGACAACACCGACGCCGCGGCGACTTACTTGATCCGCGTTGCCGAGTCGGAAAAGGACATGGACTTGCGTAAGAGCGCGATCTCCAGCCTCGGCCGCATCGCCGGACAGAAAAGTTTAGGCGCATTGACAGGCACCGTTGACGGCGATGCAGACATCGAATTGCAGAAGTCGGCGGTAGTCGCGATTGGCCGCCGCCCCAAAGACGAAGCAATACCGATCCTGATTCGCACGGCTCGCAACCATCCCAAAATGCCCATCCGTAAGGTTGCGATTCAGATGCTGGGGCAAACGGGCGACGAACGAGCCGTAGCATTTTTTAGAGAACTTCTAAGTAAGGACTGAACGTACTCAAGTCAACGAGCAAGGAATTCGGGTAAGGAATCTGGGCAAGAAACGGTTAAACACATCTCCCCAAGTCTGATGGTGCTGCGTTGCTCCCCGCATGACCCAGAAAGACGGGAACCTGTTCGAGCCGGATAACCGAGGGAGGAAAAGATGAGCAGTTCTTTTCATTGGGAGACGAATGGCAATTCGGGCGCGCCAGAAGCGCCACCCAAGCGATCGGAATTAGCCCGCCATAATTTAGATAATTTACGAGAGGCAGCCCTGACCGTCCTCAAGGAGCTTGAATCTCTCACCAACAGCCAGTCAGAGCCTGACCGCAAGCTGGGATTACAGGAAGAAGTCCAGCGTTACGAGATCGAACTGATCTGCGACGCTTTGCACAAGACACGCGGCAATCAACGCCAGGCCGCGAAACTGCTGGGCGTAAAAGTGACGACGCTTAACTGCAAGATCAAGCGTTACGGTATTGACGTCACTGCATCCTGATCCGGGCTTTGTTACTCGTCTGTCCCCGCAAGGTGACGCTCACGAAGAGTGTCTGAGCACTCGGAGTGTCGTCAGGCAAACGTACGATCACTTGCGTCAGGAAATTGAAGTTCGGCACCTTGCCGGCGAACTCCACGGTCAACGGATAAGTCTTGAGCGACGCGTCTTCCAGCCGCGCCGTGACGTTTTCTCCCGGCTGTGGATCGAGGTTCATCACAAACAAACTCAAACGCGTGCGGCCGTCGGCGCTGAAGTTGAACCGCGTCGTCAGCGGAAACGGATCGCGCATTGACGACACGGAGTCGAGCGCCACTGCGCTGTCGGTGTTTGGTTCAGTGACGATGACGGGCGCGGGAGTCGTCGGGCTGTTGAACTGAACGCGCGAGACAAACCCGTTACCGGCGTTGATCGATAGATAGTAAAGAATTCCATCCGGGCCGACTTTCAGATCGACTGGTTGCACGATGCCGCTCGCGAAGCCTGCCGCCGTTCCCGTTGGTGGATCAAACGTCCGTATCCAGCCGGTGCAAAGATCGGCGAAGAAGTATTTGCCGACGAAGCTCGCGGGAAACTGCACGTTGAACGGATTGTAGAAAGCGCCCCCGGCGATCGCGCATCCGGTGGTTGAAGTGCTGCCGTGCTGGTACGAAAACAGCGGCGAGCGAAAGAAGGGATTCGTTGTCGCACCTTCCGTGTTGGGCCAACCGTAATTCGATCCCGCGATGCCGTCGTTGATCTCTTCCCACGTGTTTTGACCGACGTCGTTGATGAACAGGCGACCCGTGCCGGGTTGGAACGCAAAGGTAAAAGGATTGCGCAGGCCGAGCGCCCAGATCGAACGATTCGCACCCGTAGCTGTGTTGAAGAATGGATTGTCGTTGGGAATGGAGCCGTCGGGATTAATGCGTAGAACCTTTCCGAGCCGGTTGGCGAGTGTTTGCGAGTTTGAAGGCGAGGCATTCTCGCCGACGGCGACGTACAACTTTCCGTCTGGTCCAAAATGGATTGCGCCGCCGTTGTGATTTGTGGCGCCGCTGAGGTTGTCGAGTTCGAGTATCACGGTCTCGCTGCCCGCGACGGCGACGTCGCCGTTTCCAGTGAAACGACTGACGCGGTTGTGCCGCGGAGTGGAAGGAACCGTGTAGTAGACGTAGACAAAACTATTGCCGGCGCCAAAAGCCGGATCGAAAGCGATTCCTAATAGACCACGTTCACCGCTCGAATCTACATTCAACGTTAGAAACGGCGTCGCTAAAAGCGCGCCGTTCTTGATCACGCGCAGCCGCCCGCCTTGCTCGCAGACAAAGATGCGTCCATCAGGCGCAAGCTCCATCGCCGTCGGACTCGCGATTCCGTTGATCGTTGTTTCCGTAAAACCGGGCGGCAACGTCGCCGCATAAGTTGTGGAAAACGATAGCAGCAGAAGGGCTAATAGAATTGAGGAACGCATAAACTCCCCTTGACAACCGAAAATACTGACCACAGATTACATACATCGAAAGCGACATGCCATACCGGAGCGCGGGCGGCTCGCCCGCAACGACCTTACGGTGCGCAGCCTTTAAAGCTGCGGGCGAGCCGCCCGCGCTCCGGTATGGCACTAGTGGTTTTCTTTATGCTTGGCAGGATGCTCTTTGAAGCCTAAGCTTGGCTAATGGACCGAAGAGTATGCGAGTTTCAATCGATAATGCCGATTGAGAATATCTCTTCTGTTTTAGAGTTTGGCATCCTCTCTCACGAACGAGCAAAGGCATTGAAACATCGATCGGTAGCAATGCAGGAAATACAGGATCGGCGTGATAACAAACGAGTGCCCGGCGGCCTGAGGATTCATCAATACGCCAACCTCTACTTTCATGCACGAAATCCGATGCTCTACAAAAGGAAAGACGATGTAGCCAATCTTTGTGTTTTGCGAATCTCGACCGATGTCCAACACGAGAAAGGGATTGTGTTTACCGATTGCAATGCAGCTTCGGATTACGTTCGCTTCCTTCATCCTTCGCAAGCAAGGTTGTTGAACTTCGATGCGATCTTTGCTCGTGACTGGCGACATCCTGAGGATGAAATCGCGCAGGTTCGTCATCGCTCTCAGAAGTGCGCCGAAGTGTTGGTGCCGCATTGTGTCGAGCCGAGGTTTCTGATAGGCGCTTATGTTGTCGATGCTGGCAGACTAAACGAATTGAGGGCTCTCGGATTTAGTTTGCCGGTCGCGATCGATTCGCAGATGTTCTTTCGTTAGAGTTTGAGGTAACAGATGTTCAAAGCCCTGATAGGTGACCTATTCAAGAGCGATGCTCAAACGTTGGTGAATACTGTTAACTGTGTCGGAATTATGGGTAAAGGAGTGGCCCAGGAATTCAAGAACAGATATCCGGCCATGTTTGCGGATTACGTTACCCGTTGTAATAGAAAGCTCGTACGTCTTGGTGAACCGTACCCGTACTACGATAAATCAGGCCGAATCATAATTAACTTCCCCACTAAAGATCATTGGCGGTCACCATCCCGCTTGGTCGATATTGAGCGAGGTCTCGACTATTTCAGGATTCATTATCAAGAATGGGGAGTCACGAGCCTTGCCTGTCCACCATTAGGCTGCGGCAACGGAGGTTTGCAATGGACCGAAGTAGGACCATTGATTTTTCGAAAGCTTAACAACTTGGGAATTGATATCGAGGTGTATGCGCCGTATGGAACGCCGAAGACTCAACTTACTGAAGAGTTTTTTGATCGTCCGGCCCAGTTGGAACTCACCGCAAATAAACGTGAGAAGTTGAATCCTGAATGGGTTCTTCTGCTCGAAGTATTGCGAGAGATGCAACAGCAACCTTACGCAATTCCTGTGGGTCGCACGATCTTTCAGAAGATTTGTTATGTACTGACCGATATGGGGGTTAAGACTGGTTTTCACTTTGCTAAAGGGAGTTATGGCCCATTCGCCGGAGATGTGAAGCAGGCGCTGCACGAGTTTGCCAATCGAAATTGGCTCCAGGAACAGCCACTCGGTCGCATGGTCACGATGCGTGTCACCGAACAGTACGAAAAAGATCGATTGAAGTATCGAGAGACAATTCAGCGCAACCAGACAAGAATTGAACGTGTCGTTGATTTGTTTAGCCGATTGAAAAGTACTGCACAGGCTGAAGAGGTTATGACTGTCTTGTTTGCAGCTCAGCAGTTGAAACAGGCCTATCCCAACCAGGAAATCGGCGAACGACAGTTGTACGATTACATTCTTGGCTGGAAAAAGACCTGGCGCGAAGAAGCGAAGAGACGGGCGTTAGCGAGTGCCATTCGAAATCTGGTAATACTCGGCTGGATGCGTCTCTCCTTTAGTGAATCACTCTCCGAAGCGATTTGAAAAAGGGATTGTCCGTCATCCGTGTGTGTCTGTGGCAAACATTGGCCACGGACAAACACAGATGACACGGACAATACATCCCTGGTTGCTTACGGACAAGATCCGATGTCCGTGTACGTGCAGCACTCACCAGATCCACAGCAGGCTTCCGCGTCAACCGGTTGAACGTGACCGGTTGCACTCGGAGTGAACGTGGCGCTGCCGATAAAAAGAGTATCGCAGCAGAACTGGGGCTGGAATCCCGCGAAGCGATAGCACTGTTGCACACTTGAACCGGGCTTGAAGTTCGCCTTTGTGAACTTGATCGGCGCTGGATCCTCGGCGACGAGCCATCGCGAAGGATTCGTTGGATCGGGATAGTTCATGTACCCGGCCTTCCACGCTGAATTGTCCGAGAAGATCACGACGTTGATGCTCGTTCGCAAGTCTTTGAGCGAGGGAACGTAACCGGCTGTGCTCGGAAACTGATCGCAAGCCGTCTGCGCCGGTTTCAAGTTGACCTTTGCTCCAGCCTGAAGCATCTCCGGTTCACCGGTTTTCATGCCCGGCGCGCGACCGAATTTCACCGGCACACGCAGCTTCGTGCCGGCTACGTCGACGAACACCAGCAGATACTTGATTGGTTTGACGGAAGTATTTTCGATTTGTAGTTCGAGTCCTTCGAGTGAGTTTGCGTTGAGGTTTACAGCGAGTACTTTGATTGGTTCATTCGCCGAAGCAAGCGCGTTCGTTTCCGCCGTCAGCGATTGACTTGGACCAAGAATGAACAGCATCGCCAGCGAGATCATGAACGCGGAGGTACAGAGAAAACGTTTCATGAGACATACTCCTCTTTTCGCGGGCTGGTTCGTGAGGCAATTTGGGGGAATTGCTTTGTGTCGGGAGTTTTGAAACTTTATGCCGCGAAGAACAGTATCGTCAAGAGATTTGCAGTGTGGAGCGCGGGCGGCTCGCCCGCAACGAAC